>DATLQS010000065.1:0-29849 GCA_035535075.1 Solirubrobacteraceae bacterium | reverse complement strand
GGCACCAAGTGGTCGGGGTCGCTGAAATCGGCGGTCGGCCTCGGCACGCTGCTGGCGGACGGGATCGGCGACACGATCCGCATCTCGCTTTCGACCTTCCATGCCGAGGAGGAGGTCAAGGTCGCCTGGGAGATCCTCAAGGCGCTCAAGCTGCGCGAGCGCGGGCCGGTGCTGATCGCCTGCCCGACCTGCGGACGCCTGCAGTTCGACATGGACACCGTGGTCGCCGAGGTCGAGCGGCGCCTCGAAGCCTACGACGACCCGATCGAGGTCTCGGTGCTCGGCTGCGCGGTCAACGGCATCGGCGAGGCACGCCACGCCGACTTCGGCATCACCGGCGCCAAGGACATGGGCATGATCTATTCCAAGGGCGAGCCGCTGAAGAAGGTGCCGACCGATCGGCTGGTCGATGAGCTGTTCGCCGAGATCGACCGCTATTACGCCGCCGGAAAGCACGTCGTCCGCGACGAGCGCACCGCCGAAGAGGCGCGCGTCTGGCTCGCCGAGAACGAGGACCCCGACGCGATGACGCCGGAGCGCATCGCGGCGCTCGAGAAGGCGGCGGCGCTCGATGGCCTCGACGAGGCCGACTCTCCCGTCGCCGGGCGGCGTTTCAGCCGGACCTGAGCCAGTCGGCTGTTCGGGCGGGTGCATGCACCCGCCCGCGGGTCGGCGCATGCCTGTGCCCCGAAAGGGGTGCGCCGACCCGAAAGGCGGAATCCGTGCTCAGGAGACGGCGGCGAAGCGCTCGGCGACGGTGTCCCAGTCGACGACGTTCCACCACGCGTCGATGTAGTCCGGTCGCCGGTTCTGGTAGAGCAGGTAGTAGGCGTGCTCCCACACGTCGACGCCGAGCAGCGGCGTCTTGCCGGCCGAGATGGGGTTGTCCTGGTTGGGCGTCCCGAGCACCGCGAGCCCCGATCCGTCGTGGACCAGCCACGCCCAGCCGGAGCCGAACTGGCCGACGCCGGCGGCCTTCAGCTTGCCCTGAAAGTCGGCGAACGAGCCGAACGCCGCAGCGATCGCCGCGCCCAGCGCGCCGCCGGGCTCGCCGCCGCCGCTGCCGCTGAGGCTGGTCCAGAACAGCGAGTGGTTGTAGTGGCCACCGCCGTTGTTGCGGACCGCGTTGCGCTTGTCGTCGGGGACGCGGTCGAGCGAGGTCAGCAGCTCCTCGATCGCCAGATCGGCGAGATCGGTGCCCTCGAGCGCCGCATTGACGTTGTTGACGTAGGCCGCGTGATGCTTGTCGTGGTGGATCTCCATCGTCCGCGCGTCGATCTGGGGCTCGAGCGCGTCGAAGGCGTAGGGAAGGTCGGGAAGTGCGTAGGCCATGGTTCTCCTTGCGGATCGGGTTCGCCAGGAGACAATAGCCCGCGGCCTCGCTCGCGGCGGCTAACTCATAGGCTTGTGGTGTGACCCGCCTGTCGCAGTACTTCCTGCCGACCGAGAAGGAGGCGCCGGCCGACGCCGAGGCCCTGTCGCATCGGATGATGGTGCGAGCCGGCCTGATCCGCCAGGTCGGCTCGGGACTGTGGAGCTGGCTGCCCGCCGGCTGGCGTGTGCACCAGCGAATCTCCACGATCGTCCGCGAGGAGATGGACGCGATCGGGGGCCAGGAGATGCTGATGCCGGTGATCCAGCCGGCGGAGCTGTGGAAGCGCAGCGGCCGCTACCCGATCGAGGAGCTGTTCAAGCTCGAGGACCGCCGCGGTGCCGAGCTGGTGCTGGCGATGACCAGCGAGGAGGTCGTCACCACGCACGTCGCGCAGGTTGTGCGCTCCTACCGCGACCTGCCGCTGATCCTCTACCACATCCAGGTCAAGGCTCGCGACGAGCCGCGTCCGCGCGCCGGCGTGCTGCGCACGCGCGAGTTCATGATGAAGGACTCCTACAGCTTCGACCGCGACCCGGAGGGCCTGCAGCGCTCCTACGAGCGCCACATCGAGGCCTACGACCGGATCTTCGAACGCACCGGGCTGCGCTGGTATCGCGTCGCCGGCGACGTCGGCATGATGGGCGGGACCGGCGCCCACGAGTACATGGCGCCCTGCGCGGCCGGTGAGAACGAGGTCGCGCTGGCCCCCGGCTACGCGGCGAACGTCGAGGTGGCGAGCGCGCAGGCGCAGGCCGTCGCGCTGCCCGCGGCGCTCGAGGCGCCGGCCGAGGTTCACACGCCCGGGGCGACGACGATCGCCGCCGTGGCCGGCCAGCTGGGGCTTCCGGCCGGCGCTCTGCTCAAGGCGTTCCCGGTCGAGGTCGAGGGGCGTGGGCTGGTGATGGTCGTGCTCCGCGGCGATCACCGCGTCAACGAGCTCAAGCTCGGCGCGGCGCTGCGCGCGCCGTGGCGTGCCGCCTCCGCCGAGGAGATCTCCGAGCGAATCGGCCCGCCCGGCTTCATCGGCCCGGTCGGCGCCGAGCTTGCCGTGCTGCTCGACGACGGCGTCGCCGAGGGCGGCTACGTGGTCGGCGCCAATCGCCCGGACATGCACCTGCAGGGCGTCCAGCCGGGCCGCGACTTTCGCTACGAGCGCGTCGACGTGCGGAGCGTCGAGGCCGGCGATCTCGTCGGCGGGCAGCCGATCACGATCGAGCCGGCGATCGAGGTCGCCAACATCTTCCAGCTCGGCACCCGCTACTCGGCGGTGACGGGCGCGAGCTATCTCGACGAGCAGGGCGCCGAGCAGCCGATCTGGATGGGCTGCTACGGGATCGGCATGGCGCGGATCGCCGCCGCGGCGGTCGAGCAGTTCGCCGACGAGCACGGGATCTCCTGGCCCGCGGCGATCGCCCCGTTCCAGGTCCACCTGGTCGCGCTGGGCAAGCCCGAGAGCGCCGAGCGCACGCTCGCCGACACGGTCTATGCGACGCTGTGCGACGGCGGCGTCGAGGTTCTCTACGACGACCGTGAAGCCGGCGCGGGGGAGAAGTTCGCCGACGCGGAGCTGCTCGGCGCGCCGCTGCGGCTGACCGTCGGTCGCAAGGCGCTCGAGTCGGGCGAGATCGAGGTTCAGCTCCGCCGCGGTCGCGAGGCGCAGGCGGGGGTTGCTCCCGCCGACGTCCTCGCACGGGTGGCGGAGCTGTGCCGCGTCGCGCCCTGAGCACGCGACGGCTGCTCGGCCTCGACCGCTCGGGTCCGCCGCCGCCCCAGACCGCCCCCGACGCGCCGCTGCGGCCGTGGACGATCCCCAATGCCATCGGCTATCTCCGGGCCGCGCTGATCCCGGTGATCCTGATCCTCGACTACCGCTCGCCGCACGGCACCGACACCGCCGCCGGGATCTGCTTCTTCCTGGCCGGCGCCGGCGACTACGCGGACGGCATCACGGCCCGGATCACCGGCCAGTACAGCCGTCTCGGGACGCTGCTCGACCCGGTGCTCGACCGCCTGCTGGTGCTCACCGGCGTCGCGATCTGCTGGTCCTACGAGCTGCTGCCGCGGTGGCTGCTGGCGATCCTGCTGGCGCGCGAGGCGCTGATGCTGGCGGTCGGTCAGGCATGGGTCCGGCGCGGGCTCGCGCTGCGGATCAACTGGCCGGGGCGGATCGCGCTCGGGCCCACGCTGTTCGGTATCTGGCTCGCCCTGCTCGGCGTGCGCGACACCGCCGAGGGCTTCGCCTGCGCCGGCGTCGCGCTGGCCCTCATCGCGACCGCGCTGTACATGCGCGACGGGATTCGCCAGCTCAGAGTCTCAAGCTCAGCTTGACCCTCGGGCTGACGCCGCTATACTCGCCACAATCCTCGGCCCCGCACGGAAAGACCTCAATGGACGATACCTTCCCCGATCTCGGCACGCTCACCGACCAAGAGCTCAAGGAACTGATCCAGCAGCTCAGCCAGGAGGAGCAGGAGGTCTCCTACCGGCGGCGGCTGCTGCACGGCAAGATCGACATCCTGCGCGCCGAGCTGGTCAACCGGCTGCGCGGCAGGCACGCCGGCGGGGAGGACATCTTCAGCGGCTCGGACGTCGAGAAGCTGACCGAGATCCTGGCCGGGCGCGCGACACCGCCACCGGACACCGACGCGGAGTAGCGGCGAGCACGCTGTGGCTCTGCACTGCTCCGAGTGCGGCTTCGTCAACCCCGAGGGCGCCAACTACTGCCAGAAGTGCGGTGCGCTGCTCGACGTCGAGGCCACCGGTGAGCCGACGACGGCCACCTACCGCGTCGGCGAGACCGGCGACTTCATCCCGGTCAACATCAGCGAGGTCGCTTCTGCGCATGCCGCCGCACTGGTCATCCGCGCCGGCGGTGGCCGCGCGGGGGAGAGCTTCGCGGTCGACGGTGAGCGGATGACGATCGGCCGCCGCCCGGACTCGGCCGTGTTTCTCGACGACGTGACCGTCTCGCGCGACCACGCGCTGCTCGTCCGCCGCGGCAGCGACTGGTTCATCGACGACTGCGGCTCGCTCAACGGCACCTACGTCAACCGCGAGCGGATCGACTCTCAGCGCCTGGCCGACGGCGACGAGCTCCAGGTCGGCAAGTACAAGCTCACGTTCCGCGCGCGATGAGCACGGTGCCGACGATCGAGGGACCGGAGCCCAAGAAGCGCCCAGCGGCCAAGGCGAGCACGATCGGCGCGGTGTGCAAGGCGCTGTCGGCCGAGTTCCCCGACATCTCGATCTCCAAGATCCGCTATCTCGAGGACCAGCGGCTGCTGACGCCGCGGCGCACGCCGGGCGGCTACCGCCTGTACACGGCCAACGACGTGTCCCGGCTGCGGACGATCCTGCGGCTGCAGCGCGACGAGTTCCTGCCGCTGCGGGTCATCCGCCAGGAGCTCGCGACCCACTCGCCGGATACCGCGGAGGCCTCGAGCGCCGGCGGCGAGACGCGGCGGCGCTGGCGCCCGAACGTCAGCGTGGTCGAGACGAACTCCTACTTCACGCTCGAGGATGTGCTCGAGGAGACCAAGGCCGAGCCAAAGCTGGTCGCCGAACTCGAGGAGTACGGCGTGATCAAGGGCGAGCTGCGCAACGGACGGCGCTACTACGACGACACCGAGCGCGAGATCGTTCGCGCCGTCACCGAACTGGCCCGCTATGGCGTCGGCGGGCGCAACCTGCGCGTGTTCCGCTCCTCCGCCGACCGCGAGGCCAACCTGCTGCAGCAGATCCTGGCCCCGGCGCTGCGCTCGCGCAACCCGGAGCGGCGCAAGGAGGCGGTCGAAGCGCTCGAGAACCTCGCGGCGGTGGCGACGCACCTCAAGCATCTGCTGCTCGTCCGTGACCTCCGCAAGATCGCCAATTAGCGCCTACCCGGGGAGCGGGCCGCCGGGCATGCGGTGGTGGGGCTGGGGCCGCGAAGACCGCCGCGTGCTGCTGACCCCGGAGCTGGCCCGGCTGCTGGACCGGGCGCTCGCGCTGGACGGGCATCTGCGCGTGCCGGTGCCCTTCGGCGACGTGGCGCTGCGCGAGGTGTCCCTGCAGCCGCGTGCGCGAGCGCGCCTGGAGGACGCGGTCGGCGGCGCGGCGTGGGTGCGCAGCGACCCGGCGTCGCGGATCGTCCACAGCGGCGGCAAGAGCTACCTCGAGCTGGTCCGGATGCGCGCCGGCGCCCCGCACGGAGCGCCCGACGCGGTGGTCTTCCCGGCCAGCCACGAGGAGGTCCTGCAGGTGCTCGCGATCTGCTCGGCCGAGCGCGTCGCGGTGGTCCCGTTCGGCGGCGGCACGAGCATCGTCGGCGGCCTCGCGGCGCTCGCGGGAGCCCACCACGCGGTGATCTCGCTCGACCTCAGCCGGCTCGGCGGGATCCTCGCCGTCGACGCGGGCTCGTTGACCGTCAGCGTTGCCGCGGGGATGCGCGGGCCCGCACTCGAGGCCGCGCTCGCCGAGCACGACCTGACACTCGGCCACTATCCGGACAGCTTCGAGTTCGTCTCGATCGGCGGCTGCGCCGCGACGCGCTCGGTCGGCCAGGCCTCGAGCGGCTACGGCCGGATCGATCAGGCCATCCAGGGCGTGCGCATCGCGACGCCGGTCGGCGAGCTGGCCCCCGCGGCCCTGCCCGCCAGCGCCGCGGGCCCGTCGCTGCGTGAGCTGGTCGTCGGCTCCGAGGGCGTCCTGGGGGTCATCACCGGGCTGCTCCTGCGAGTCCGCACGCGCCCCGCCCGACACTGCTACGAGGGGGTCGTCTTCGATACCTTCGAGGCGGCATCCGAGGCCCTGCGCATCGCCGTGCAGGATCGCGCGACGCCCGACGTCGTGCGACTCTCCGACGAGCTGCAGACGAACCTCGTGCTGGCGGCGGGGGAGGCCAACCGGCGCCGCGCGCCGCTCGGGCGCCACGGGCTGCGCAGCCGCTCCGGGGTGTTGGTGATCGTCGGCTGGGAGGGGCAACGCGACTCCGTCGAGCGCCGCCGCCTGCACACGATGACGCTGCTTCGCCGGGGCGGCGGCACGCCGATCGGCGAGGCCGCCGGACGGGCCTGGGCGGCGTCGCGCTTCGCGCCGCCCTACGTACGCGACGAGCTGCTCGGGCGCGGCGTCCTGGTCGACCAGTTCGAGACGGCGAGCACCTGGAGCGGCCTCGAGCCGCTGCGCGCGTCGGTGACCGCCGCGCTGGTCGAGGCGCTCGGCGCGCGCGGCACCCCGCCGCTCGTCGGGACCCAGATCTCCCACATCTACGACACCGGCGCGTCGCTCACCTTCACCGTGCTGGCGCGGGCGCTCGATGGCCAGGAGGAGTCGCAGTGGCGAACCGCCAAGGACGCCGCCAGCGCGGCGATCGTCGGCGCCGGCGCGACGATCTCCCACCACCACGGCATCGGCCGAGACCACGCCGAATGGGTCGCCGCCGAGCTCGGCGAGCTCGGCGTCTCCTCGCTGCGCGCGCTCAAGAGCCACCTCGACCCGCATGCCGTGATGAACCCCGGCAAGCTGATCCCGGCGGCCTGACCGCTATCGTGGCGGACGCCGTGGTGCTACCAGGAATCGTCGTCCCGCCCGAGGAGACCTTCGACGCGCTGTACGGGATGCGGCGCCTCGAGATGGGCGAGGACACCGCGCGCGGCGAGGTTGACGTGCGCCGCGAGATCCTCCAGCCCTGGGGGCTCGTGCACGGCGGGATCTACGCCGCGATCGCCGAGTCGCTGGCCTCGTGGGCGACCGCGCTGATCGTCGTGCCGCAGGGCCAGATGGCGATGGGCCTCTCGAACAACACGAGCTTCCTGCGTCCGATCACCCAGGGCACGATCCACGGGCTCGCCACGCGCCGGCACCGGGGGCGGATGACGTGGGTCTGGGACGTCGACATCAGCGACGACGACGGACGCCTGTGCGCGACCTCGCGGGTCACCGTGGCGGTGCGCCCGCTCGAATAGCGCACTCAGCCGCGGTAGCGGTTGGTGATCGGCATGCGCCGGTCGCGGCCGAAGGCGCGCTCGGTGATCTTGATCCCGGGGGGCGCCTGGCGGCGCTTGTACTCGGCGCGGTCGACCAGCGCGATGACCTGGTCGATCGCTTGCGCCGGCAGGCCGCGCGCGATCAGCTGCTCACGCCCGCGATCCTCCTCGACGTAGCCGCGCAGGATCGCGTCCAGCGTGTCGTAGGGCGGCAGCGAGTCCTCGTCGCGCTGGCCGGGCCGCAGCTCGGCGGACGGCGCGCGCTCGATGATCGACGGCGGGATCGGCGCGCCGTTCTCGTTGCGCCAGCGCGCCAGGCGGTAGACGAGCGTCTTCTCGATGTCCTTGATCACCGCGAAGCCGCCCGCCGAATCTCCGTACAGAGTCGAATAGCCGACCGACATCTCGGACTTGTTGCCGGTGGTCAGGACGAGCCAGCCGAACTTGTTCGACAGCGCCATCATCAGGTTGCCGCGGATGCGGGCCTGCAGGTTCTCCTCGGTCAGATCGGCGTCGAGCCCGGCGAACCGCTCGGCGAGCAGTGCGTCGTAGGCCGCCATGACCTCGCCGATCGGCAGCTCGATCGCGTCGACGGCCAGCGTCGCGGCGAGCCGGCGGGCGTCGGCCTGCGTCTCGCCCGAGGAGAACGGAGACGGCATCACCACGACACTGACCTTCTCCGGCGTCAGCGCGTCGACCGCGATCGTCGCGACCAGCGCCGAGTCGATGCCGCCCGAGAGTCCGAGCACGACATGGGCAAAGCCGTTCTTGCCGAGGTAGTCCCGCAGGCCGCAGCACAGCGCCGCGTAGATCTCGGCGGCGACGGGCTCGAGCAGCGGCGCGATTCGCGTGGCGGGCGCCTCCGGCGGCCTCGGCGGCGGCGGCGGCGGAAACGAGGCGAGCAGCTCGACGGTCGGGGCGCCGCCGCGGATCGGCGCCCGATGCCCGGAGCTGCGCCGGCGCTCGGCGTCCGGCGCGCCGAGGTCGACCTCGCAGATCAACAGCTCCTCCTCGAACTGCGCGGCGCGCGCCAGCAGCGCACCGTTGTGGTCGACGACGAACGAGTGCCCGTCGAAGACCAGCTCGTCCTGGCCGCCGACGAGCGCGCAGAACGCGAACGCCGCGGCGTGCTCGCGCGCGCGCTGGGTGACCATCAGCTCACGCTCGAGCCCCTTGCCGGCGTGGTAGGGGGAGGCCGACAGGTTGACGATCAGCGTGGCGCCGGCCAGCGCGAGCTCCGAGCAGGGCGACCCCGGCTGCCAGATGTCCTCGCAGATCGTGATCCCGACGCGATGCTCGCCGAACCCGATCAGACCGCCGGCGGTTCCGGCCTGGAAGTAGCGCTGTTCGTCGAAGACCCCGTAGTTGGGCAGCCGGATCTTGCGATAGACCCCGGCCAGACGCCCGTCGGCGAGCACCGCCGCGGCGTTGTGGACGTCGGCGGCCCGCTCGGGGAAGCCGACGAGCGCGACGAGGCCCTGCGTGTGCGCCGCGAGGCGGTCGATCGCCGCGCGCGCGTCGCGCAGGAAATGCTCCTTGTAGAGCAGGTCCTCGGGCGGGTAGCCGGTGACCGCCAGCTCGCCGAAGATCGCCAGCTCGGCACCCCGATCGCGGGCATCTTCCAGCGCCGCAGCGATCGCGGCTTCGTTGGCTGCGATATCACCGACCGTCGGGTTCAGCTGGCAGAGCGCCAGGCGCAGCGTGGCCATCCCCCGATTATCGGGCATCGCGGCGCTCGCCCGGAGCGTTGCGCATGCGGCTCAGCGCGGCTCGCGCGACCGTTTCGCGCGCGAGCCCTTGGCGAGCTCGGCCAGCGACTGCTCCAGCTGGCCGGCGAGCAGATCGAGGTCATCGAGCGCGTCGCTGTCGGCGAGCAGCCCGAAGCACAGTCGCCCGGCGTAGCTGACCACGGCCACCGACAGCGCCTGGTGGCGCGCGAGCGGGAGCGCGGGGTAGATCGCGCGCAGCGCGCGGCCGAGCAGGTGGCGGGCATCCTGCGGACCGGGAATGTTCGTCACCGCCACGTTGAAGGCGCGCTGGCGCGCCTGCAGGCGCGCGGCCTGGCTGATCGTGGTCGGCGGCGCGAAGCCGTCCAGCTCGACGAGCGCCTCGACCGCGACGGCGCGCCCCGAGCTGCGCAGGCCGTCGAGCGTGCCGCTGATCTCGGCGTGGCGCCGGCGGGGATCCTCGATGCCGACCGGCAGCGGCACGTAGGTCGCGATCAGGCGGCCGGAGCTCGCGTCGGCGAGCGGCACCAGCGCGCGCAGGACCAATCCGTCGGTGTCCTCGCCGTGGGCGCGCAGGTAGCGGCCGAGGGCGCCGGCGACGGCGGTCAGCACGGCGTCGTTGATCGTGCCGCCGAGGCGCTGCTTGGCCTTGCGCAGGCGCCCCAGGCCGACCTCGACCCACACGTAGCGGCGATCGGGGCCGATCGGCGTGTTCAAGCGCGTGCGTGGCGGCGCGCCGACGCGGGCGAGCGGGTCAAGATCGCGCCACGCCAGCTCCTCGCGGGTGCGTGCCGCCAGTGTCAGCGCGCTCTCGAGCGCATCGCGCGGGGCGCTCGTGAGCCACTCGGCGAGCAGGCGCCCGCCGCTGCGTCGCGGCCGCCGCTGCGCACTCGGCGCGCCGGCCTCCTCGTCGAACAGCAGCGAGAGCAGATCGCGGTTCGCCTCGCCGTCGACCAGCGCGTGGTGGACCTTGCTGATCAGCGCGAAGCGCTCCCCGGCGAGCCCCTCGATGAGCCACAGCTCCCAGAGCGGCTTGCCGCGCTCGATCCGCGCCGAGAACACGCGTGCGGCCAGGCGCGAGAGCTCCGCGTCGTCGGCGGCGCCTCCCAGCGCGCTGTGGCGGATGTGGCCGGCGAGCGCCAGGCGGGGAGCGTCGACCCACGCCGCGCGCTCCAAGGCGCCTCGCGGTCCCGTGGCGACCGCGGTGCGCCGGTAGCGCGGCAAGCGATCGAGGCGCGAGCCGACCCGCTCGGTCAGCCGGGCGAGGTCCGGCGCGACGCCGTCGAACACCAGCACGCAGCCGGCGTGCATGTGCAGCCCGCGACGATCTTCGAGCGCGAGAAATCCGGCATCGGTTCGGCTCAGGCGTTCGGGGTTGGGCACGGCGGCCGTCGGGTACTGCGTCGAAGTGTCCGGTGACTGGGTAGAATACGAACAGTTGTTCTGCCGCCGAGTCGTCCACGCGCAAAAGCGAGGGCGAGCGGGGGACCCATTGCCGGCAGCCGTGGCGCACCTGGTGCCCGGTTGCGGTTGGGGCGAATCGGTCGCCGAGTTGCGGCCGTAGCGACGAACGGCGTGGGCTCCTGTTGAGCCGGCGCCGGCGCCGCGAGCCCGACAGCTAACCCCGTAGGCGGACGAAATGCAAGGAGACCTCATATGAGGCCGCAGTTCGAACGGCGCGCGCGGCGCGCCGCCGCCGCGCTGGGCGCGCTCGCGCTCGGCGTCGGCATCTCAGGCACCGTTGCGACCGCGGCCGGATCCCGGCCTCGCCCGCGGACCGGTCAGCGCAAGCCACGGCACCTGCCGTTGCGCCTGCGTGCGCTGCTCCTGCACCCCAACGTGCTCGTCGGCCAGGACGTCGCCTTGATCGGCGTCCTGCACCCCGCCATCGGCAATCGCTCGATCGCCGTCCAGGAGCGTCGCGGAAGCCGCTGGGTGGCCGTCGCCCACGCCACGACCAACCGCCACGGGTACTTTCTCGAGCGGTTCTGGCCCCGGCGGCTCGGCCGCCACACGCTGCGCCTGCACGCTGCGGGTCTGACCGCGGACCACACCACGCTCGTCGGCCGCGTCGCGACGGTCTATCACCAGGTCGTCGCCTCGTGGTACGGGGGAGCGGGCACGACGGCATGTGGCCAGCCGCTCGGCGCAACCACCCTGGGCGTCGCGAACAAGACGCTGCCGTGCGGCACGATGGTCACCCTGCACTACGGCGGCCGCACCGTGCGCGTGCCGGTGATCGACCGCGGACCGTACGTGGCGGGGCGTGACTACGACCTCACCTACGCGACCAAGGTCGCCCTCGGCGCCGGCGACGTGTCGCAGATCTGGGCGAGCGCCTGACGGCGGACGACGGGTCGCCTCAGAACGACAGCGGCAACGCCAGCTGGACCGGAGCGTCCTCGAGGACCGGCGCCGCGGCTTCGTCCTCGAACGAAGCGACCCGCACGCCGAGCAGACGCACCGGGCGGGCGGGGGCGTAGGCCGCGAACAGCTCGAGGGCGATCGCGGCGATCGTCTCGCCGGAGTCGGTGAATCCGTCGATCGTCCGCGAACGCGTGACCGTCGTCCAGTCCTCCAGCCGCACCTTGATCGCAATCGTCCTCGCTCGCCGCCCGCGGGCGCGCAGGCCTTCGCCGAGCTCGCCGGCCATCCCCACGAGCGCCTGCTCGAGCGTTGTCATGTCGGACACGTCGGCCGGGAAGGTGACCTCGCTGGAGCGCGACTTGGCGACGCGGACAGGCTCGACCGGGCTTTCGTCGTGAAAATGCGCCCGCGCCCGCAGTTCGGCCGCCATGCGCTCGCCAAAGCGCGCCGCGAGCCGCTCGGCCGGCGCGGCCTGCAGTGCTCCGACGGTGCGCAGCCCAAGCGCCGCCAGCCGCTCGGCCGTCTTCGGGCCGACGCCCTGCAGGATGCGCACGGGGTGGGCGGCGAAGTGCGCGACGGCCTGCTCGCGGCTCATCGCGACGAACGCCGCCGGCTTGAACGAGGCGCTCGCGGTCTTGGCGACGAGCCGCGAGGGTCCGACCCCGACCGACAGGGTCATCGCGGTGCGCTCGCGGACAAGCTCCACGAGCCCGCGCAGCAGCGCGATCGGCAGCGGCTCCGCGGTGAGGTCGAGGTAGGCCTCGTCGATGCCGGCGTGCTGGAGGACCGCGACGCGGTCGCGCACCAGCCCCCATACCTCACCGCTGGCGCGGCGATAGGCGTCGAAGTCGGGGGCCAGCACGACCGCGTCCGGGCACAGGGCGCGTGCCCGCGCGGCGGGCATCGCCGAGTCGACGCCGAAGCGCCGCGCCTCGTAGCTCGCGGTCGTGACGACGGCGCGGGGGCCGGAGCCGGCGACGATCAGCGGCTGCCCGCGCAACTCGGGGTGCCGGCGCAGTTCGACCGAGGCGTAGAACGCGTCGATGTCGAGGTGGGCGATGACGCGCCGAGCGGGAACCATCGCCGGGAATTGTCCGCCGCCGTGCAGACGAACCGCGGGCCGCTCAGTAGAGCGCCGCGGCGAGCCGTCGGCGCGTCTCGCGGACCAGCTGGTCGGCGGGACCGCGCCGATCGAGCTCGCCGACGATCAGCAACCGCACGTCATCGCGCGGCAGCGCTGCCAGCAGCAGCTCGAAGGCCCGCTCGTCGTCGCCGTCGTCGAGCGCGGCGATCGCCTCGACGCACTCGCCGGCCTGGCTGAGACGGATCCGCGCTCGCAGACCGTCGGCCTCGAAGCTGTTCGCGACCGGTTCGAGCGCGGCCAGTGCCCCGTCGAGGTCACCGCGCGCGATCAGGATCCGCGCGAGGGCGACCGCGGCGTCCGCGCGTCCGGGCTCGAGCGCGAGGGCGGCGCGCAGTGACGCCTCGTCACCGGCGGCGGCCAGCAGTTCGGCTTCGCTCGGGACCAGCGCGTCGAAGAAGCGCTGCACCACGGGGCGAGGCTGCGCGCCGATGAACTCGTCGACGACCTCGCCGTCGCGGAAGGCCTTGACGGCCGGAATGCTCTGGATGCCGAACGCCTGCGCGAGCCGCTGGTTGGCGTCGGTGTCGACCTTCGCCAGCACGACCGCGCCGTTCCGCGCGGCGGCGGCCTCCTCGAGCAGGGGCGTCAGGGCGCGACACGGACCACACCACGACGCCCAGAAGTCGACGACGACCGGCGTCGTGCGCGAGCGCTCGATGACCTCGGCGTCGAACTGGGCCTCGCTGACGTCCACGACGGTCATCGTCACAGCCTATGAGATCACGCTCTGCGCTAGACATCAGCGTGTGGCGCACGCGATCACCCACGCCGGTCAGACCCTCGCGGTCGAGGAGCACGGCGAGGGACCGGCGGTCGTCGGACTGCACGGGCTGACCGCGACCCGCCGCTACGTGCTGATGGGATCGCGGATGCTCGAGCGCTCGGGTCGGCGCGTGGTGCTCTATGACGCGCGCGGTCACGGGACATCCGCACCGGCGCCGGACGGGGACTATTCCTACGCGGCGCTGAGCGGCGACCTCGAGGCGGTGATCGACGCGCTGGCGCTCGAGCGCGCGGTGCTCGTCGGCGCCTCGATGGGCGCCCACACGGCGGTGCGCTTCGCGCTCGAGCATCCGCAGCGGGTCGCGGGCCTCGCGATCGTCACGCCCGCCTATGACCCCGAGCGCTTCCCGAGCGAGCTGGACCGCTGGGACGCGCTCGCGCGCGGGCTGAGCGAGGGCGGCGTCGAGGGGTTCGTCGGCGCCTACGGCCTCGACGGCGTGCCGCCCGCGTGGCGCGAGACGGTCGAGCGGGTGATCCGCCAGCGGCTCGGCGCGCACGAGCATCCGCAGGCCGTCGCCGACGCACTCGAAGCCGTCCCGCGGTCGCGGCCGTTCGAGAGCTGGCCGTCGCTTGCCGCGCTCGCGGTCCCGACGCTCGTGGTCGCCAGCCGTGATGAGGCCGATCCCGGACACCCGCTGGCGATCGCGCGAGCCTACGCCGAGGCGATTCCCGGCGCGCGCCTGGTGCTCGAAGAGGAGGGACGCTCGCCGATCGCCTGGCAGGGCGCTCAACTTTCGCGCCTGCTCCTAGAATTCTGACTCTGTGAGCTCGTCTGCGACAGGCGTCGGGGTGTTCGCGGCGATCGCCGCGGGCGCGGTGTCGTTCCTCTCGCCGTGCGTGCTGCCGCTCGTGCCGGGGTATCTCTCGACGGTCGTGGGCGTCTCGCCGAACGAGCTCGCGGGCGCCGGTGTGCGCCGCGTGCTGGCGCCGAGCCTGCTGTTCGTCGCGAGCTTCTCGGCGATCTTCATCCTGCTCGGGCTGGGCGCGACCGCGATCGGCTCGTGGCTGATCGAGCACAAGGTGGCGCTCGACCGCGTCGCCGCCGTGATCATCATCGCGCTCGGGCTGCTGTTCGTGCTGACCGCGGTGGTGCCCGTGCTGGGGCGCGAGTGGCATGTCGAACGGCTGCTCGCGCGCGCCGGACGCGGCGGGCCGCTGGTCGCCGGCGCGGCCTTCGCGATCGCCTGGACACCGTGCGTGGGCCCGACGCTGGGCGCGATCCTCCTGGCCGCCGGGACGACGCACTCCGAAGGGCAGGGCGCCCTGCTGCTCGCGTTCTACTCGGCGGGCCTGGCGATCCCCTTCCTGGCCACCTCGCTGGCCTTCGGGCGGATGACAACCGCCTTCGGCTGGGTCAAGCGCCACTACGGGGTGATCGTGTTCGCCGGCGGCGCGGTGCTGATCGCCATGGGCGTCCTGATGTGGACGGGCGAGCTGAGCGTGCTCAACACGCAGGCGCAGAACGGGTTGAACTCACTCGGCATCAACTTCATCGGGATCTAGCGGCAGCCGCGCCGGCCGGTAGCCGGGGAGCTCGATCACCACGCGGGCTCCGCCGAGCGGCGAGTCGCTCGCCCAGACCCGGCCGCCTTGGGCATCGACGATCGCGCGGACGATCGCCAGGCCCAGTCCGGTGCCGCCGGCAGTGCGGGCGCGCGCCGCGTCGGCGCGATGAAAGCGGTCAAAGACACGGTCGCGCTCGGCCGGAGCGATCCCCGGGCCATCGTCGTCAACCCAGATCTGCACGCGCCCGTCCGGGCATTCGCGGGCGCCGAGCTCGATCGCGCCGCCAGGCCGGGTGTGCTCGGCCGCGTTGCGCATCAGGTTGCGCAACGCCTGCGCGAGGCGATCGCGGTCGGCGTTGAGGATCCCCGGGGTGTGCGCGTTCAGGCGCAGCCGCCGGTCCGTCGTCGGGTCGGCACTCGCCAGCAGCTCGGTGAGAAAACGCCGCAGATCGATTGGTTCGCGCTGGATGAAGCGGGACTCGTCGGTGTGCGCGAGCAGCAGCAGATCCTCAGTCAACCGGGTCATCCGGTCGACCTCGGCCTGCACGAGGCCCTGGACCCGCCGGATCTCCGCGCTGTCGGGGTGCTCGCGGCGCGCAAGAACCTCGAGCTGGCCGCGGATCGCGGTCAGCGGCGTGCGCAGCTCGTGGGAGGCGTCCGACACGAAGGCCTGCTGGCGGGCGAAGGCCTCCTCGAGGCGGTCGAGCATGTGGTCGAAGGCGTCGGCGAGGATCCGCGTCTCGTTGCGCGGCCCGCGGTAGTCGATCCGCGGCGAGAGATCGCCCGCGTCGACGCGCGCGGCGATCCGCGCCATCCGCCGCAACGGCCGCGCGAAGCCCGCGGCCAGCAGGAATCCGGCGAGCAGGGCGGCGGCGAGCGTCAGCGTCCCGCCGATCGCGAAGCCGCGTGTGATGCCGTCCAGCGCGTCGTCGACGGGGGCCAGGGGCTCGGCCACGCCGAGCGTGGCGAGCAGGCCATCCTCGGTGCGAAACGTCTTGACGTACAGCCGCAGGCGGCCGACATCGGGAGCGGGCTTGGTGGTGAACCCCGCCGTCGGCCGCTTCAGGCTCGCCGTGAACTGCGCCTCCAGGCGCCGGTGGGCCGCCGTGTCGTCGCTGTCGTGCGCGCTCAGCCCGAGCAGCTCGGGCTCGTTGGTGGCGATCTTCTGCCCGGGGACGATCGCGTAGAGCAGCTGCGAGGCGGCCGAGAACGGCTGCGCGTTGACGTAGCTGCGCGCGGCGGCGGCGATCATTGCCGCCGATCGCTCACGCCCGGCTGGGGAGATCGTGGCCGAGAAGGCGTCCGCCTGCGACTGCAGCGCCCGGTCGATCTCGCCGTGTAGCCGCGAGTCGGTTTCGCGGTAGACGACGTAGAAGGTGACCACGAAGGCGATGATCAGCACGGCCCCGAGGGCGAGCGTGAGGCGCCAGCGCAGGGACCGGGGGCGCAGCCGCGACGCGCTAGGCACGGGCCGGCGCGAGCCGATAGCCGACCGAGCGCACGGTGACGATCGGTGCCGGCGAGCCCGGACGACTGAGCTTGCGGCGCAGGTAGCTGACGTAGACCTCGACGATGTTGGTGCCCGGGTCGTGCGAGTAGCCCCACACGGCGCTGAGGATCTGTTCGCGCGAGAGGACGCTCGCCGGGTGCCGCAGGAAGTAGGCGAGCAGGTCGAACTCCTTGGTCGAGAGCGCGACCTCGCTGCCGTCGCGGGTCACGCGCCGGGTCAGCAGGTCGAGCTCGATTCCGAGCGCCCCCAGACGCGTGGACTCCGGCTGCGAGGGCGCGCGCAGATGTGCTCGGACCCGCGCCGCCAGTTCGTCGAAGGCGAACGGCTTGGTCACGTAGTCGACCGCGCCGGCATCGAGGCCCTCGACGCGGTCGTCGATCCCGGTGCGCGCGGTGAGCATGATCACGCGCAGCTGCCGGTCGGCCGTCCGCAACGCCTCGAGCACCTCGATCCCGTCGAGGCCCGGGAGCATGCGATCGAGGATCATCAGCGCGAAGTCCTCCGACAGGGCGAGCTCGAGCGCACGCTCGCCGGTGGCCGCGACGGTGACGGCGTAGCCCTCGGCGCGCAGGCCGTGCTCGATGAAATCGGCGATCGCCGGCTCGTCTTCGGCGACGAGGATCCGCATGGTCTCCAGCCTAGCTCAGCGACTCGAGCGATGAGGGCCGCAATCGGGCAGCCGGGTGGGGCTAGCGGCGGGACGCCTCGCCACTCGCCGGCGCTGCGCTCGCGGCATCCCGCGTCACGAGGCTCGGAAACCCGTCGAGCGCAGTGTCCGCCGGCGGCCGGGCGGCCGAGAAGAGGTAACCCTGCGCGAAGCCGCAGCCCGCGCGATGGAGCTCCGCCAGCTGCTCGGTGTCCTCGACGCCCTCGGCGATGACGCTGATGGCGAGCTCGCGCGCCGCCGTCGTGACCGCGATCAGGATCGCCCGGTCGCGATGGGCGTCCTCGCGGTTGAGTGCGCTGACGAAGGTGCGATCGAGCTTGATGACATCGACGGGGAGTTGGCTGAGGTGTCGCAGCGACGAATAGCCCGTGCCGAAGTCGTCGAAGGCGATCCGCACGCCGAGCGCGCGCAGCTCGGCCAGGCGCGTCGCGGCCCGGATCGGCTCGGACAGGACGGCGGTCTCGGTGACCTCGAGACACAGCGCGCTCGCCGGCACACCGGCCTCGGCGAGCAGCGCAGCCACCGTCGCGCACACGCCCTCGTCGGCGAGCTGGCGCGGCGAGATGTTGACCGACACGCTGACGTCTGCGCCGCCGGATCGCCACTCGGCGAGCTGGCGCAGCGCGACGCCCAACACCCACGCACCGATCGGCACGATCAGGCCGTTCTCCTCGGCGAGCGGAATGAACTCGTCGGGCGAGATCACGCCCCACTCGCGGTGGGTCCAGCGCAGCAGCGCCTCGAACGAGGCAACCGAGCCGTCGGCCAGCGACACGACCGGCTGGTAATGGACCTCGAACTCGTTGCGCGACAGCGCGCTGCGCAGATCGCGCTCGACGGTCAGCCGGCGGTCGACCTCCAGGCGCAGGTCCGCGTCGAAGATCGCGAAGCGGTTGTGCCCGCTGGCCTTGGCGCGGTACATCGCGATGTCGGCCTCGTGGATCACGCGATCGGCCGTCTTCTCGGCGTCATCGGCGGTGGCGAGACCGACCGACGCCGACACGCTGACCGGGCCGCTCCCGAGGTCGAACGGCTCGGCGAACGCCTCCAGCACGCGCCGGGCGACGGCGACGGCCTCGTGGTCGCTCTCGAGCAGCTCGAGCAGGATCGCGAACTCGTCACCGCCGAGGCGCCCGACCACGTCGCCGCCGCGGACGGCGTCGCGCAGTCGCTGTGCGACCTCGGCGAGCAGCCGATCCCCGGCCTCGTGGCCGATGCTGTCGTTGATCTGCTTGAACGAGTCGAGGTCGATGAACAACACCCCAAGATGCAGGCTCGAGCGGCCATGGCGAGCGAGCGCGCGCGTCAGCTCATCGATGAACACCTCGCGATTCGGCAGCGCGGTCAGCGGGTCTCGGCCGACGCGGTGCTCGAGCCGAATCCACTCGGTGACGTCCTTGGCCGAGGCGTACCAGTACTCGCCCTGCGCGCTGCCGCTCCACAACAGCCAGCGCCAGCTGCCGTCGCTGTGGCGGTGGCGCCCGAGCAGCTCGACGAAGCCGGGCTGCCAGCCGTGCGCTCCGGCCGCCTTGCGGACGGCCGAGGTCGGGTCGTGGGGATGCAGGCAGTCCAGCAGCGACTGGCCGATCAGCTGGTCGGGCGGGCAGCCGAGAACCCGCTCGCAGGCCGCGTTGACGGCAACGAAACGCGCCTGCCCGTCGAAGATCGCCAGCAGGCTCCCGGCGAGGCCGAAGAGCTGCTCGAAGGCCTCGGGGGGAAGCTCGGGGTGCGCATCAGCCGGCGCCGCCAGTGGCTCCTCGGAAGCGTCGGTGATCAGCCTTAGCGTCACAGTCAAAGGGCGGTGAGTATTGCCGCGAGACTTTGCTCCACACGAATCGCGCGAGGCCTGTATCGGCAGACCCGCCGCGAAACTTGAGCGCGGGCGCGGCAACGTCGGACGATGGTCGAGCCGGGCGGCGCGGCGAGCTAAGATCGTCGGATGGTCACGGGAGCTCGCTCGCGCCTCACGGCGCCGCTGCTCGCCGCTGGGCTCGCGCTGCTCGCCGTCCTCACCGGCGCACAGGGCGTTGACCTCGCGGCGGCCACCTACCGCGTGGAGCTGTTCGCGCGCAGCGGGCTGACGCTGTGGGACAGCCAGTGGTACGGCGGCCACTGGACCTTCGACTACTCGGTGCTGTTCGCCCCGATCGGCTGGCTCGCGGGCATCCCGCTGATGGAGATCGTGTGCGTCGCGGTCGCGGCATGGGCGTTCGACCGCCTCGCCGTCCGGCGCTTTGGGCGGGCCGGACGGGCCGGGGCGATCGCCTTCGCCGTGGGCACCGTCGTCCAGGTCGTCATCGGCCAGGAGCCGTATCTGCTCGGTGAGACGATCGCGCTCGTCGCGCTGCTCGTCGCGCGCGGAGCGCGCTGGCCGCTGGCGCTGCCGCTCGCCGTCGCCGCGTCGCTTGCCAGCCCGCTCGCCGGCGGGTTCCTGGCGATGGCGGCATTCGCGTGGATGATCGGCTGCTGGCCCGAGCGCCGCTGGCGCGCCGGCGCGCTCGCCGCCGCCGCGGCGACCCCGGTGCTCGCGCTCGAGGTGCTGTTCCCGGGGCTCGGGACGATGCCGTTCGCGCCCTTGAACTTCGTCGGGATGCTCGTCGCGCTCGTCCCGATCGGGCTCATCGCCGCGCGCCGCGACCGGGCGATCGCGGTCGGTGTCGCGCTGTACGCCGTGGCGCTGATCGCCACCTTCGCCGTGCCGAGCGCGATCGGCAACAACATCACGCGGCTCGGCGTGTGCTTCGGCGTCGCGCTGGTCACGAGCCTCGCCTGGGAGCGCCGGCGCGGACGCGCCGTGCTGATCGCGGCGGCGATCCCGCTCGCGCTCGCCCAGTGGGTACCGGCCCGCCAGGCGTTGCTCGGCGAGGGCAACCCCTCGATGACGGCTGCCTACTTCCGTCCGCTGCTGCGCTACCTCGATACCGCCGATCGTCCGCTCGCGCGCGTCGAGGTGGTGCCGACCGCCCTGCACTGGGAGGCGGCCTATGTCGCGCCGTCGTTTCCGCTCGCGCGCGGCTGGGAGCGCCAGCTCGACACGGCGAACAACGCGATCTTCTACGACGCGGGCCGGCTGACGGCCGCGTCCTACCGCTCATGGCTGTTCGCCAACGGGGTGCGCTTCGTCGCCCTGCCGGACGTGCCGCTGGACTACGCCGCGCAGGCCGAGGCGCGGCTGGTGCGGGCCGGCGTGCCCGGCGTGCAGCTCGTCTGGCACAGCGCCCACTGGCGCGTCTACTCGGTCGCCGGGGCCCCGGGGATCGTCAGCGGGCCGGCGCGGCTGCTCAGCTCGGACGGCGCGAGCATGCGGCTGCTCGTCTCGCGTCCCGGCGCGGTGATCGTCCGCGAGCGCTACGTCGCCGCATGGCGGGTCGCCAGCGGTCACGCGGTCCTGAGCCAGGCTCGCGGCGGCTGGCTGCGGGTCGTCGCCAAGGCGGCGGGCCGGCTCGAGCTGCGCATCGACCTCTGAGTCGCGGCCGGCGCGCTCAGCTCGCCGCGACCGGCTCGATCCCCTCGCCGCGCAGTCCGTGTTCGAGGGCCTCGATCACGTGCTCGATGACCCGCACTCGGGCGAAGCGCTTCGATTCGGCGGGCACGACCTGCCAATGGGCGTGGGGGCGGTCGGTGTGGCTGAACATCTCCTCGACGGCGGCCACGTACTCGGCGCGACGCTCCCGGTTGTGCCAGTCCGCTTCGGTCAGCTTCCAGCGCTTGATCGGATCCGCCTCTCGCTTGTGGAAGCGCCGCAACTGCTCCTCGGCGGAGACGTGCAGCCAGAGCTTGACGAAGACGGTGCCGGCCAGCACCAGCTCGCGCTCGAAGGCGGCGATCGACAGGTAGGCCCGCCGCCATTCGATCTCGCTGGCCAGCCGGTCGACGCGCTCCACGAGCACGCGGCCGTACCAGCTGCGGTCGAGCACCGCCATCCCGCCGCGTCCCGGCAGCGCCGGCGCGAAGCGATACAGGAAGTGGTGTCGCTGCTCCGTCGCGGTCGGAGCGGCGAACTGGATGACATGGACGTGGCGGGGGTCGAGCGGCTCGACGAGCCTGCGGATCGCGCTGCCCTTGCCGGAGGCGTCCCAGCCCTCGACCAGGACGCACAGCGCCGGACCGAGGCGGGCGTCGCCGAGCAGGCCCGCGGCCTGCAGGCGCAGCTCCACGAGACGGCGCTGAACGACCGCGAGGCGTGCCGCCTCGGCGCCGCGGCTGAGACGCTGCGTCAGGTCAACCTCGTCGAGACGGCCCATCGCTGACGGTCTAGCACGTCAGGCTCCGCCTGGGGGGCGACGAGGGGCGCCGGGCGCGCCGGCGCAGCGGCGTTTAGCCGGGGTTAGACGGCGAGGGGCATGATGTGCGTCCGCCGCCGATGCCGCCGAACCCGAAAACGTCGATCCTCTCAGCGGCCCTTGGTGGCCTGCTCGCGGCGCTTGCGGTCGTGGTGATCGCGCCGTCGGGCGCGACCACCACGCGCACGGTGGCGGCCTCGACGCCGGTCGCCGCGAACGCGCTCGCCTCCGCGCAGCAGACGCACCAGACGCTCGCCCACATCATCTACGAGCGCGCGGCGCCGAGCGTCGTCGCGATCTCGGCGACCGGGTCCAGCGACGCCTTCGGGCAGGCCCAGAGCGACAGCGGCTCGGGGATCGTCGTCAGCGCCAAGGGCTTGATCGTGACCAACGATCATGTCGTCGACGGCGCCGATCGGATCACCGTCCAGTTCGGCGGGAGCGGCGGCCCGACGCGGCCGGCGAGGGTGGTCGGCGTGGACGCGTCCAACGATCTGGCGCTGTTGTCGGTGAAGCCCGCCGGGCTCCGCCTCGCTCCGCTCAGGTTCGCCGACGCGACCTCGCTGCACGTGGGCGACCAGGCCTTCGCCATCGGCAACCCGTTCCTCTATGACCAGACGCTGACGGTCGGCGTGATCTCGGCTCTCAACCGTGCGATCACCGCACCCAACGGCGCGACGATCACCGGGGTGATCCAGACCGATGCCGCGCTGAACCCGGGCAACTCCGGCGGTCCGCTGCTCAACGCCGCGGGCGAGGTGATCGGGATCAACTCGCAGATCGCGACCGGCGGCGGAGACGCCTTCGCGGGCGGCGGCGCCAACAGCGGGGTCGGCTTCGCCGTGCCGAGCAGCATCGTCGTGAGCGACCTCGCGAGCCTCGATCACGGAGCCGCACGCGCCACCCTGCGCTGAGCGGCCCGGCGCGCTCAGGCTGCGGCGATTCGCGAGACGAGGATCTCGTAGCCCAACTCGAAGGTGACGGTGAACACGCCGCGGACGCGCACGCGCCGGCCGAGATCGGCGGCGACGAACGAACTCGGCTCGAGAGCGATTCGCGTTCCGTGGCCGCCCTCGAGCACATACAGCCGCTTTCCGCCCGCGCGTGTGCGCGCCACGGTGCCGACCGTGGCGACGGTGGCATCCGCGTAGACCTCCGGATGGTGCGCGAGCTCGCTGAGCGCGATCGTGCCTGAGGCGCCCGGGGCCGGCGGCAGCGTGCTGCGCTGGCTGCCACACGCCGTGAGCGCCAGCGTGACGAGCACGCCAAGGGCGATCAGCCGCCGGGCGATCGGTGGATGGTAGGACGCCGCAGGATGCGTCACACTGGGCATTGTGAAGACCGCCCGCCGCGCCGCACTGTTCGAGGGCGCCGCCGTGATCGGCCTGCTGGTCGCAGTGATGTGGGTCGTCGAGATCGTCAACAAGATCGACGGCCAGCACCTCACGAGTGACGGCATCTACCCGCGCGCGCTCTCCGGGCTCCCGGGGATCCTCTCGGCACCGTTTCTGCACGCCGGCTTCGGCCACCTGATCGGCAACACGATCCCGTTCGTCGTCCTCGGCCTGGTGATCGCGGCCGCCGGGGCGAGACGGATCATCGAGGTGACGGTGATCGTGATCCTCGTCGCCGGGCTCGGCACCTGGTTGACCGCCGGGAGCCATACCGACACCGTCGGCGCGAGCGGCGTCGTGTTCGGCTACGCCGGCTATCTGATCGCGCGCGGCTTCTTCACGCGCAGCATCGCCGCGCTCGCCCTGGGCGTCGTCGTCGCGGTGCTGTTCGGGGGTGCGCTCGCCACCGACCTCGTGCCGCAGGCCGGGATCTCCTGGCAGGACCATCTGTTCGGAGGGCTCGGCGGGATCCTCGCCGCGCGGCTGCTGAGCGGCGGCGGCGCGAGGCCGAAGAAGACGCGTCCGGCGAGCGCTTAAACGAATCAGACGCGGAAGCGAGCCGATTGAGGAACCCTCCTACGGAGCGCTCCCGAAGGGCGTCCCGTTCTCTGGGTGGCGCGGCCTCACACCTCGGTGGCCTCGCTCTTTGCGGCTCGTTCCGCGTCCTGGCGAGAACATACGAGCTGGCCACGGGCGGTGCAAGAGCGACTCGCCAGCGTTCCCGCATCCTGCGAAAAAAACCAGGCGAAAGGCGGATTGGAGAATCGGGTAGGGTCGCGCGCATGCCCCACACCCCTTCCCAGCAGGTACTGGAGCGCTACGCGGACGTGCTGATCAACTTCGCGCTCGGCGGCGGCTCCGGAATCAAACCCGGCGACATCGTGCGGATCGCCGCGCACGAGGCGGCCAAGCCGCTCTACGTCGAGCTGCATCGCGCCGTGTGGCGGGCCGGCGCGCATGCGATCGGCCACTACGTCACCGACGACGACGACGCCTTCAACCTCTCACGCGACTTCTACGAGCTCGCGCGGGACGAGCAGATCGACTTCTTCCCGGCGAAGTACATGCGCGGCGTCGTCGATCAGATGGATCACCAGGTCAGCGTGCTCAGCGACTCCGACATGCACGCGCTCGAGGGCATCGACCCGGCCCTGATCATGCGCAACGGGCGCTCGATGAAGCCGGCGATGGACTGGCGCACCGAGAAGGAGAACGCCGGTCGCTTCACCTGGACGCTCGGGCTCTACGGCACGGCGGCGATGGCCGCCGAGGCCGGGCTCTCCGAGGAGGAGTACTGGCAGCAGATCACCGACGCGTGCTTCCTCGACGAAGCGGACCCGATCGCCCGCTGGCGCGAGGTGGCGGCCCAGATCGGCGACTACGTGGAGCGACTGAACTCGCTGCCGATCGAGCGGCTGCACGTCGAGGGCGAGGACGTCGATCTCCACATCACCCTTGGCGAGCGACGCCAGTGGGTGGGGGGGAGCGGTCGCAACATCCCCAGCTTCGAGATCTTCACCAGCCCCGACTGGCGGGGCACCGAGGGGTGGATCGCCTTCAACCAGCCGTTGTACCGCTACGGCAACCTGGTCAAGGGGATCCGGCTGCGCTTCGCCGATGGCCGGGTCGTCGAGGCCTCAGCCGAGCAGAACGAGCAGGTGATCACCGAGATGGTGGCGACCGAGAACGCCGACAAGGTGGGGGAGTTCTCGCTCACCGACCGCCGGTTTTCGCGAATCACCAAGTTCATGGCCGAGACCCTCTACGACGAGAACGTCGGCGGCCCGTTCGGCAACACCCACATCGCGCTGGGCAAGTCCTACCACGACTGCTACGCGGGCGACCCGGGCTCGGTGGCCCGGTCGGAGTGGGAGCGGCTCGGCTTCAACGAGTCAAGCGTCCACACCGACATCGTCTCGACGACCGACCGCAGCGTCACCGCGACGCTGCGCGACGGGAGCGAGCGCGTGATCTACGCGGGCGGTGAATTCCAGCTGTGAGGGCGCGTGAGCGGCCGCTCACGACAGATCGAGCACCGGCTGCGGAGCGGGGATCACGTGGTCCTCGGAGCCCTCGGCGGGGATGATCGCCGTCCCGATCGCGAAGAACTCGATGACGTGGCTGCCCCAGCCATGTGAGCGCTCGTGGAGGTCGACGCCGACGATCCCCTCGGCCTTCGCTTCGAGCGCCTCGGCCTGCATCCGCTCCATCGCCAGCTCACGCGCGTCGTAGAGCGCCTGCGTGTAGTTCGCCAGCTCGACGTTCTGGCCGATGTTGCGCAGGCTCTGGCGCATCGACTGGTGGGCGACGTGGTAGACGCAGGAGCCCATCACCATCCCGACCGGGCGGTGGCCGGTCTGCAACAGGGTCCAGAACTCCTGTCCACTGAGGTCGCTGGTGAACGGGCGGCCCGACGGCGCGCGATGGAGCTCGCCACCCTCGTGCTTGACCGCCGTACCGACGGCGATGAACTCCGCCAGGTGCTCGCCCCACTCGTAGCGCCCGATGTCCAGGCGGACGCCGACGACGCCGTCCGCGCCGAGTTGCTCGGCCTCTTCCTCCATCCGCGTCATCGCGAGCTCGCGAGCGTGGTACATCGCCTGGGAGAGCACCGTCAGCTCCTGGTTCTGGCGGTAGCTGGCCTGCTGGAAGCCGATGTGGTAGATGCTCGAGCCGATCACCAGGCCGAGCGGGTTGAATCCGGCCTGGCGGACGAGCAGGAACTCGTTGACCGAGAGATCGCTGGTGAACAGCCCGGCGCGATTCTGCTGCAGGCGGGCGCGGCCGGCCTCGGGAACTCCCTCGGTGCTCGTCGGGTCATAGGCCATGGCGGGGTTCCTTTCGGATGGTGGGCTGCGCGCGGCGGGCGATCACGCGAGCGAGAGGATCGTGCGCGGGGAGGACGGAGCGGGCGCGGCGAGCGAGGGATCCTCGCGGACCGCCGTTCCGATCACGTGGAAGGTCACGATCAGGTCGTCGCACTCGATGCCGCCGCGCGACACGCGGCGCCCGCTCGCGTGCTCGTCGATCTTGACGCCGACGATCCCGTCGGCGCCGAGCGCACTCGCCTGCTGGGTGACGTAGGTCATCGCCTTCTCGCGCGCGTCGTAGACGCCCTGCGTGAAGTCGACCAGCTCCTGGTTGTACCAGGAGGCTCCGCCCAACATGCCGCCGCCCATTGCCCGGGCGGTCTGCCAGGTGGCGGGGACGTAGTGCACGCTGGTGTGGGCGGCGATCCCGACGGGGCGGATGCCGGCGGCGCACAGCTGCCAGAACTGCTGGCCATCGAGGTCGGTCAGCACCGGGCCGCCCGGGGCCCGCAGCTCGGCGGGCAGGCGCACCGCCGTGCCGACGGCGACGAACTCGACCGAGCCGGCTGACCAGTCGTGTCGTCCCTGCTCGATCCGCACGCCGACGACAGCGTCAGCGCCGGCGATCTGGGTTTCCTCGAGCAGCCGCCCGAGGGCCAGGCGCCGACTCTCGTTGTAGGCGTGCGACAGGCTCTGGATCTCGGTCGGCACCATGTAGTAGGCCCCCTGCCAGCCGACCTGATAGATCGAGGAGCCCATCACGAGGGTCACCGGGACGATCCCGAGGCTGTGCAGCAGCGCGTACTCGGAGACCGAGAGATCGCTCGCGAAGGGCTGGCCGGCAGCCGCTCCCGGCGCGGCCAGCGTGGCGAGGCGCTCCGCGGCGGCGAGCGGGATGTGCCCCTGCGCGAGGCGCTCCAGGGAGTCCTGGTCGCGCTGCGCCTGCGCCTGAACCTGGGCCGGGTCGGCATCCGGGCCGCTGCGGCGGCCAAACAGCGGGCTCACCTCACGTCACCAGGCCTTCGAGGGCGATCCGTGCCTGTTCCCCGATCGCGGCGGCACGGACGACCTCGTCGACGAGCTGGCGGATCCACTGGGCGACCGGCAGCTCCTCGCGCTTCAGGGTGATGCCGCGCACCACGCGGTGGCGCGTGCATTGAAAGCCGCCGCGGGCCTGAACGAGCTCGAAACGCTCGTCGTCGAGCACGATCTCGATCCGCTCCACCTCGGTCTGCTTGGAGCGAAAACCGCCGACCCGCCGGCGCTTGACGACGGCCAGACGGGGGAGGGACTCCTCGAGGCGTACGGCGAGCGCCTCGATCATCGCGTGCACGTCGGTGCGGTCCACGCGCACCTCGGCAGCGGCGAGGTCGAGGACCGAGCCAGGGTCGTCACGCGGATCGGCAAGCTCCTCGCTCACGCACCTGAGGGTACTTCAAATCCACCGGATCGCCGCGGCCTTGGCGGGGGCGCCGCCGTTCGCTGTCGGCTTAATTTTCGAATTTCGATCCACGGACGTAGGCTTGGTCGATGGTCGAAGGCGACGCGGAGTGGTTTGGCCAGAAACGGCAGCAGGCGCTCAGCGAATTGCGTGAAGCCAACCCGGAGGCGTTGCGGCTGTACGGCCAGCTGCTGCGCGACAACGCGCGGCGGGCGGGCGCTTCGCCGGAGGAGATCCATGGCGCCGAGACGGCGCGAGCGGCACGCGACGAGCGCGAAGCGTCGCGGGGCGCGACGGCCCAGGACGGCGGGCGCCGGCCGCGCGGATCCTCAGTGCTGTGGCTCGCCCGGGACCGCGCCCGCTGGGCGGGGCGGTAGCGGGTCAGGCTCGAGCCGCCGCGCCTCGGCGATCCAGTCGCGCACAACGGTCAGATGGCCGGCCTCGAAGGTGTCGGGGTACGCCGCGATCAGGCCACAGGCGGTGGCGTAGTCCGCCGGGCGATCACCGCGCGGGACGCGAAGCGTCTGGCCGAAGCTTGCGTGCTTCTCCATCAGGGCCGTGTAGGTGGCGAGATCCTGGTCGATCATCCCTCCGACGGTAGCGCGGCGCGCCGCCCACCACAAGGCGTCCTAACACGCGCGGCGGCCCAAGGCCGGCAGGATGGGTCTCCTGGCTCAAGCTCAAACGGCGGCGTGGCGGCGGGTGAGAGCGCTGGCGATCGTGCCGAGCTATTCGAACCGTTCGAGGACCGCCCAGTGTTCGATGATCCAGCGAGGGGGGAGCGAGGGCTCAGACGGGCTCGCCGCGGGTGCGACCGGCGGCGCCTCGCCGGTCTGTTCGTCGACGTCACCCGGCCCAGGTGGGCGGACATGCGTGAGGCGCCGGTCGTAGCTCAGGAGATCCGCCTCGAGTTCTTCCGCGCAGGCGAGAACGATCGCCTCGGGCAGGCGCATGTCCCGGTGGAGCGCCCGGAGCGCGGCCGCGCGTTCGGCCGTCGCCGCCGTCAGCGGCGCGATCGTGATGCCCATGGCGGCGATTGCGTCCTGCGCCTCGGCGCGGCGATCGGCACGCGCGAACGCGACGAGCGCCTCGGCGTAGGCGCTCGCCGGGGCGAACAGCGGACGCCCGGCCCGGTCGGCGCGTTCGACGTCGACGACGGCGCTGTCGTGGTGCGCGTCCGCACTGTCCAGCAGTCCCATCAGGACGCTGGCGTCGAGGATCAGTGCTCCCACGCGTCACGCCGGCGGTCGAATTCGCCCGCCGCGTAGATCCCGGTCGCGATCCCCGCGTTACGGCGGATCCGGGAGCCAAGGGCGGCAATGACGAGCTCGCCGTCGCCGATCAGGCGCACGGCGACCTCCTCGCCGGCACGCAGCCCGGCGGCGCGCATCGCCTCGACCGGAAGCGTCACCTGGTTCTTCGAGGACACTCTCGCCACGCCTTTACGTTACCACCGATGGCGTAAAGGCCCAGCAACGACGGGCGAGATGAGGCACCCAAAGGATTCGCGGACAAATCCTTGGGATGGCTGTGCACCGGCCGAGGAGGGCCGAACGGTGTCTCACCGGGTTGGCTAGGCTTGGGCTTCGATGGCGCAGCTGAGCGACACCCGCGTGCTGGTGACCGGCGGCACGAGCGGCCTGGGGCGGGCGATGGCGGAGGCGCTCACGCAGGCGGGTGCGCGCGTGGCGGTGACGAGCCGCCACCGGGAACGGGCGCAGGCCGCCGCCGCGGAACTGGGCGCCGACGCGCTGGGCGTCGAGCTCGACGTCCGCGACGCCGGCTCGGTGGCGGCGGCGGTCGTGCGCGTCTACGCGCTGCTCGGCGGCCTGGACCTCCTGGTCAACAACGCCGGGATCGGGATGCGGACCGTCAACCCGCGGTTCATGACCGAGTCGCAGCCATTTTGGGAGGTGGCACCCTCCGGCTTTCGCGACGTGCTGGAGACCAAGGCGACCGGAACGTTCTTGGTCGCCCGGGAGGTGGTGCCGCGGATGCTGAGCGCGGGCGGTGGACGGGTGGTCACGATCTCGATGAACGAGCAGACGATGACCCGCCGCGGCTTCATCCCGTATGGGCCCTCGGGCGCCGCGGTGGAGGCCCTGGCCCGGGTGATGGCCGCCGACCTGGCCGACACGCCGGTGACCGCCAACATCCTGCTGCCCGGCGGGGCGACCGCCACCGGGATGGTTCCCGACGAGATGCGAGATGAGCTGCGCGTCAACCTCCTCGACCCGGCGATCATGGGGCCGCCGATCGTCTGGCTGGCCTCTGCGCAGGCCGCTGGAGTCCACGACGAGCGGATCGTCGCCCGCGACTTCAACGCCTGGCTGAAGGCCCGGCCGAAACCGCGCTGATTCGAGGGGAGCGAGCCTAAAACCGGCTCGGCAATGCTCGATAATCTATCTTATGTATAGCGACCCGGAAACAGGGGCGTCCGGGCGACCAGGTCGACGGGTACATCAGGCGTGCGTCTCCCGTGCCCGCGCACGGCGCGTGGCTCATCCATCGGTTGCGGGGCGATCTGCGGCGCAGAACGCGCGCTGAGAGACCACGAGCGCACGTCGCGGCGGCCGATCGGGACGCTGTATGTGCGCTCGAGCCGTGGGCACGCCTCCTGGCGCCGCCCGCAAGGCCGCTGCCGCGTCGCACATGCCGTATGTGGCCGCCGCCGCGCACGGCGCCACCCCGGCGGTACGCCGGTGCCCCACCGCCTCCTGCGCGCTGCGCCTTCGATTCCGCCGGTTATGTGAACTGGCGAACGATCCGGCGCAGCGTCCAGCTCGCGACTCGCCGACTGAGCGAACGTCGCTTCTTGGTCGGTGTCGCCGGGGCCGGCGCGCCGTCGGCAGGCTCGGGATCGCGATTGCGGCGTGT
>DATLQS010000064.1:0-12491 GCA_035535075.1 Solirubrobacteraceae bacterium | reverse complement strand
CCGATCCGCAGTTCGACCTGCGGACCCCGGTCGGGCTCGGCGAGATGGCCCCGTGAGCGTGTAAGGGGAGCACGGCGATGATCGACGGGGGCGAGTTCGACTACGTCATCGCCGGGGGCGGGACCGCGGGCTGCGTGCTCGCGGCCCGCCTCAGCGAGGATCCCGCCGTCTCGGTCTGCCTGATCGAGGCCGGACCGTCGGACGTCGACGACCGCGCGATCCTCGCGCTCGAGGACTGGATGTACCTGCTCGACTCGGGCTACGACTGGGACTACCTCGTCGAGCCCCAGGAGAAGGGCAACTCGTTCCTGCGCCACGCGCGCGCCAAGGTGCTGGGCGGCTGCTCGTCGCACAACTCGTGCATCGCCTTCTGGACGCCCAAGGAGGACCTCGACGAGTGGGCGGCGATGGGCTGTGACGGCTGGAGCGCCGCCGAATGCTGGCCGCTGATCACCAAGCTCGAGACCAACGACGGCCCGGGCGAGCACCACGGGCGCTCGGGCCCGGTCAACATCCGCACCGTGCCGCCCGCGGACCCCTGCGGCGTCGCCCTGCTCGAGGCGGCGGCCGCCGCCGGGCTGCCGACATCGCGCTTCAACGAGGGCGCGACGGTGACCAACGGAGCCGGCTGGTTCCAGATCAACGCGGCGGCTGACAACACGCGGATGTCCTCGTCGCACGCCTACCTGCATCCGATCCTCGGCACGCGCAGGAACCTCGAGGTTCGCACCGGCTGCTGGGTCCGCCAGGTCAGCTTCGACCAGGAGCGCCGGGCACGCTCGGTCTCCTACCTGACGCCCGACCTGCTGACCCAGGCCAGCGTGCGGGCGCGCCGCGAGATCATCCTCAGCGCCGGCGCGATCGACACGCCGAAGCTGTTGATGCTGTCGGGCATCGGCCCCGTGGAGCACCTGCGCGAGTTCGGCATCGAGACGCTGGTGGACTCCCCCGGGGTCGGCGCGAACCTCGACGACCACGTCGAGGGGATCGTGCAGTGGGACGCCATCCAACCGATGATCCGAAGCTCGACGCAGTGGTGGGAGATCGGGCTGTTCTCGACCTCGCAGCCCGGCCTGGACCGCCCCGACCTGATGATGCACTACGGCAGCGTGCCGTTTGACATGAACACCGCGCGCTGGGGCTACCCGACGACCGAGAACGGCTTCTGCCTGACGCCGAACGTCTGCCGCGGACGCTCGCGCGGCACGGTGCGCCTGCGCACCAGCGACTACCGCGACCGCGCCCGCGTCGATCCGCGCTACTTCACCGATCCCGACGGCCACGACGAGCAGGTCATGGCGTTCGGCATCCGCCTCGCGCGCACGATCGTCAGCCAGGCGCCGATGGCGCCGTGGGCGGGCCGTGAGCTGGCGCCCGGGCCGGACGCGCAGACCGACGACGAGCTCATCGACTACATGCACAAGACCCACAACACGGTCTACCATCCGGCGTGCACCGCCCACATGGGGGCAGACTCCGATCCGCTCGCCGTCGTCGACCCGCAGCTGCGCGTGCGCGGCACGCGGGGGTTGCGCGTGGCGGACGGCTCGATTCTGCCGTTCCTGCCCGCGATCAACCCCTGCATAACGACGATGATGGTCGGTGAGAAGTGCGCGCAGATGATCCAAGCGGACACGCGGAATCACAGCCCGGCCGCGGCCAGCCCGCCGGGCGGCTGACCGCCGCGCCGGCCGGCGCGCTCTCCGACGTCGTCGACTTCCTGCGCGCCCACGCGCCGTTCGACGCGCTGGCCGTCAGCGACGTCGAGGACGTCGCCGCGTCGGCGGAGATCGAGTTCCACCTCGCCGGGACGACGATCTTCTCCCAGGGCGCGGGGCCGGCCGAGCACGTCCGCGTCGTGCGCAGCGGCGCCGTCGAGATCATCTTCGACGAGACGGTGCTCGACCTGCTCGGCGTCGGCGAGCTGTTCGGCCACGGCTCGATGCTGTCCGGCCTGCCCGCCGGCTTCACCGCCCGCGCGCACGAGGACACGCTCTGCTACCGGATCGGCCACGAGGCGGCGCTGCGCGTGCTCGCCCGGCCGGAGAGCGTCGGCTTCGTCGCCCGCTCGCTGCTGAGCACGCCGGGCGACGCGCTGGGCGAGGCGGCCGCGCCGCGGACGGCGACGGGCGGCAACGGCCGGGATCCGGCGCACCAGCCGGTCGACTCGCTGATCCGCGCGCAACCGGCCGTCGTCGCCCCCGAGACGACGATCCGCGAGACGGCGCGGCTGATGAACGAGACCGGCGCGACGGCGGTCGTCGTCCGCCTGCCCGGCTCGCTGGGGATCGTGACCGACCGCGACCTGCGCTCGCGCGTCGTCGCCGCCGGGGTGTCGGTCGACGAGCCGGTCAGCACGGTGATGACCGCGCCGGCCTACACGGTCGCGCCGGACCGCCTCGGCGGCGGGGTGCTGCTCGAGATGCTCGACCGCGGCATCCGTCACTTCCCGGTGATCTCGGCGCGCGGCGAGCTCGTCGGCGTCGTCGAGGACCTCGACCTGATCGCGGTCGAGACGCGCAACTCGTTCTACGTGCGCCGCCAGATCGCGGCGGCCGGCACCGCCGACGAGCTCGCCGCCGCCGCGGCTCAGATGCGCCCGATGGTCGTCGCGCTCCACGACACCAAGCTCGCGGCGACGAACATCGCGGCGATCTACTCGGTCGTGCTCGACGCCCTGACGCGGCGCGTCATCGATCTGGCCGTCGCCGAGGTCGGCGAGCCGGACGCCGCGTTCGCGTGGCTGGCGCTCGGCAGCCAGGCACGACGCGAGGCGGTCCCCAGCTCCGACATCGACAGCGCGATCGTCTGGTACGGCGCCGCCGACGCGCGCACGATCCGCCCGCTGCTGCACGAGCTCGGCATGCGCGTGGTGGCCGGGCTGTCCGCGTGCGGGCTGCGCGCCGACGACCACGGCGCGACCGCGTCCGATCTGCGCTTCGTCCGCTCGGAGGAGTCCTGGCGGCGCGTCGCGCGCTCCTGGCTCGAGGACCCGACCCAGGAGAAGGCGCTGCTGTTGACCGCGGTGCTCGTCGACAGCCGGCCGGTGTGGGGCATCCACGCCGGAACGCCGGTGGCCGAGGAGTTCTGCCTGGCCCCCCGCCATCCGGAGCTGCTGCGCCAGCTCGCGCGGTTCGCGCTGTCCTACCGCCCGCCGACCGGGTTCCTGCGCGGCCTCGTCGTCGAGCACAGCGGCGAGCGCCGCGGGCAGCTCGACATCAAGCACGGCGGCGTCGTCCCGATCGTCGACCTGGCCCGCTGGGCGGCGATGTCGGCGGGCGTCACCTGCAGCTCGACGGCCGAGCGCCTGCGCGTCGCCGGCGAGGCCGGGACCCTGCCGCGCAGCGACGCGCGCACCCTGCTCGAGGCCCACGAGCTGTTCGTCGGTTTGCGCCTCGAGCGCCAGATCGAGCAGCTCGTCGCCGGCGAGACGCCCGACGACTACATCGATCCGGCCGCGCTCAGCCCGCTGACGCGGAGCTACCTGCGCGAGGCCTTCCGCGCCGTCGCCGCGGTTCAGAAGCGTGTCGCCGCAGAGCTGCAGGTGGCCACCTGGTGAGAGGGCTGCGAGGGCGGCGCGCCCGCGGCGAGGGGGCGCAGGCCTACGCGCAGGCGCGGCTGCCGTCGACGCGGACCTCGTGGCGGGAGGCCCGCTACTGCGTCGTCGACCTCGAGCTCAGCGGACTGGACCCGCGTCGCAACGAGATCGTCGCGTTCGGCGCGCTGCCGATCGACGGCGGGCGGGTGCGCCTCGACGGTGCCGCGGCCGGGCTGGTGCGCCCGACCGCGCCGCTGGCGGAGTCGGCGATCCGGGTGCATGGCATCCGCGCCGCCGACCTCGCCGACGCGCCGCTGATCGCCGAGGCCCTCGACCCGCTGCTCCACGCGATGGCCGGCCGCGTGCTCATCGCCCACCACGCCGCGGTCGAACGCGCCTTTCTCCGTGCCGCGCTGCGCGGCCTCGGCCTGCGCCTGCGCGGACCGGTGCTCGACACCGCGGTCCTCGCCCGCGTGTGGCTGGCCGAGCGCGACGGCGAGCTGCCGGCGCGGATGACCCTGACCCAGCTGGCGGCGGCCTGCGGCCTGCCGGTGCACTCGCCGCACACCGCGACCGGCGACGCGCTGACCACGGCGCAGCTGTTCATCGTCGCGGTCAGCCAGCTCGACGCGCTCCGGCCCGAGACGCTGCGCCGGCTGGCGCACGCCGAGAACCGCCTGGCCCATCTCGAGGCCTACTGGCCGCGACAGCGCGAGGCGCCAGGCGCGATGATGGACCAGTGACCGGGGAGACCCCGTTCGGGGCGCAGGGTTGGAAGGACTACCGCCCGGTGATCTGGTCGCTGATGGCGGCCGTCGCCGTCGCGCTGCTGGTCAAGCCGTGGTTCGTCTCGCTGTTCCTCGTCGGCGTCGCGATCGGCGTCGGCGCGCGGATCTGGCGCGGCCGGCGACGCCGCCGCCGAAGCCGCTAATCGGGGCGCGCGGATCTGGCGCTCTCCATATCAGCGAAGCAGCGTGAACAGCTCTTCTTCGGGCATCGGCCGGGCGAGCAGGAACCCCTGCGCGCGCTCGCAGCCGAGCGCCCGCAGCGCGGCGAGCTGGGCATCGGTCTCGACGCCCTGGGCGGTCACGGTGGAGTCCAGGGCCCGGGCCATGCCGATCACGGCGGTGACCATCGCCTGGCCGCCGATATCGTCGCGCAGCCCGCTGACCAGGCCGCCATAGATCTTGATCCCGTCGCGCGGATGATCCTTGAGCCAGCCGAGCGACGAGTAGCCGGTGCCGAAGTCGTCGAGGACGATCCGGACGCCGAGCGACTCGAGGTCGCTGAGCGTGCGGCTGCTCGTCGCGTCGGGAACCATCAGCGCCGTCTCGGCGATCTCGAGCGTCAGCAGCTCCGCCGGGAACTCGGCGTGGGTCAGCGTCTGGTGAACCGACTGCGCGAACCCCGGATTGGCCACCTGGTGCGCGGTCACGTTGACGCCGAGCTCCAGTGGTCGCCCACCCCGCGCGGTGAGGCGGCTCAACGTCTCACAGCTCACGCGCAACATCCACGCTCCGAGTGGCACGATCGCTCCGGTGTCCTCGGCGATCGGAATGAACTCCTTCGGTGAGACCTCGCCGAACCTCGGCGAGCTCCAGCGCATCAGGGCCTCGACGGCGACGACCTCCAGTCCGGCCAGCCGGAACACCGGCTGGAAGACGAGATTCATCTCGCCGCGCATCTCGGCATCGCGCAGCTCACGGGCGAGCGACAGACGTCGCCCGGTCCGCACGCGCTGGGTGCCGTTGAAGAAGCTGCAGGAGTCGCCGCCCTCGCGCTTGGCGGCATACATCGCGCTGTCGGCGTGGCGGATCGCCTCGCGCGCGTCGCTGTCGCCGATCAGCGCGATGCCAACGCTCGCGGTGACGACGGTCGCCCCGATCCCGAGCAGCGGCTTGGAGACCACCTCCAGCAGACGCGCGCCGAGCTGGGCGGCCTGCTCGTGGTCGGCGCCCGCGGCGACCACGACGAACTCGTCGCCGCCGAAGCGCCCGACGAGGTCCTCCGCCCGCACGGCGGCGGACAGCCGCTCGGCGACCTGGCGGATCATCCCGTCGGCCTGATCGTGGCCGAGCGTGTCGTTCATCAGCTTCAGTCCGTCGAGATCGACGAACAGCACGGCCCCGATGCCGGCCGGGCTGGGGATCAGCGCGGCCTCGTCGAGGCGCTCGAAGATCGCCCTGCGGTTGGGCAGGCCGGTGAGCGCGTCGTGGCGCGCGTCGTGCATCAGGCGTTCCATCATCCGCTGGCGCTCGATGGCGATTCCCGCCAGCCGCGCGCCGTCGCGCATCAGCGCGAGATGCTCGGGCAGCGGCAGCCGCGGGCGCAGCCCGTAGAGGGCGAGCGTGCCCAGCACCTCGCCGTCGTGCGCCTTGACCGGCATCGACCAGCAATGGCGCAGGCCGAAGCTCGCCACGAGCTCGCGGACCGGCGCCCACTTGGGGTCCACGGTCATGTCTTCGGTGATCGTCAGGTTGCCGGACCACGCCGCGGATCCGCAGGTCCCGACGTTGGGTCCGATGACGACGCCCTCGATCGCGGCGAGCCATGCCTTGGGCAGCGAGGGGCCGCCCGCGCCCGGATGCAGCGTGCTCGTGTCGTGATCGAGCAGGACGACGGACGGCATCACCGACGGCGCGTAGCGCTCGATGCCGGTGACCAGCTCGCCGAGCACGTCGGCGAGCGGAGCGGCCGCCGCGATCAGCTCGTGCACGCGGTTGTTGGATGCCACGAAGTCTCGAACGCGCGCGGCGTCCCGGGTCGCCAGCCGCAGGGTGATCTCGGCCGACACGGCGGCGGCCGCATCGTCGAGCGCTCGCAGGTCCCCCGGGCTCCAATCGCGGTGGGAGTTCTCGGCGAGCGCCATCCAGCCCAGCAGCTGACCGTCGACCGAGACCGGCGCCTGCGCGTAGGCGCACGGCGGATCGATATCCGCGAGCGGGTCGGCCCGGCCGATCAGGTACTCCGCGAGCGGCTCCGAGAGCGCCACGTGGGCGGTCTCGGCGGAGCAGCCGCCCTCCGTGGCGAGGCTCTTGACGAACACCTGCGTGGCGTCCACGAGCAGCAGCGCGGCCGCCGTGGCGCCGCTGTCTTCACACAGCGCAGCCGTCCAGCGGTCGAATTCGGGCTCGGGCGGGGTGTCGAGCAGCCGGCTGTGGCGCAGAACCGCGACGCGTTCCTCCTCGGCGACCCAGGAGTCCGGGGCCACCGGCACCGCGCTGGCGATATTCGACATACAGTGGCATCGACCGTAACGCGGCCCGCCGTGAGGGCGGGGCGGGTTGTCTGGACACCGCGGTCAGTCGCGGCGGCGGGCCTCCTCGAGCAGCCGCTCGAACTCGGGGCTGTCGAACTCCGCGACCGCGCGGTCGTACTTCTCCAGCCCCCACTCCCAGAAGTCGAAGTCGATCGCCGAGACACCGTCCTGGATCGACGCCCACAGCGTCCAGCCGTACTTGGACATCAGGCCCCACAGGCGCGCACGCGCGACCTTGTGGCGCGACGGGCGGCCGTAGTACGCGCCGACCAGCTGCTCGAGCTGCGCGAGCGACAGGTTGGACTCGCTCCAGATGTTGCCGAGCTCGAAGCAGGGATCGTTGTTGCCGGAGTACTCGTAGTCGATCAGCCGCAGGCCCGACGACGTGAGCATGAAGTTCTCGGCCAGCAGGTCGTTGTTGCACGGCACCGTGCCCTCGTCGTTCACGGCGAAGGCGTCGCGGATCGCCGCCATGTGCGGCTCGAACTCGGCGTAGCGCTCGGGCAGGCGGAATCCGCGCCGGCGCACGATCTCCAGGTAGCGGGGCTGGATCTCGAACATGTCGAAGTCGTCGCGAAAGCGCCGCGCGCCGTGCAGCCGCCGGCATGCGGCGGCAACCTGGTCGAGGATCGTCCCGGCGCGCAGCTCGGCGGCGCTCAGCGTGGTGCCCTCGAGCCACTCCAGGACCATCGTGTTGTCCTCGGGCAGGTAGGCGACGACGCCGGCGCCGACGCCGACCTCGGCGGCGCGCACCGAGTTCTCGTACTCGTTGTCGCGGTCGATCGCGAGCAGCCCGGTGTCGTCGCTCCAGCGGCGCACGACGTAGGCGCCCGCGCCGGCCACCACCTTGTAGTTCGCGTTGGTCAGCCCGCCCGGCAGATCGCTGACCGTGCGGCCGGGGTCGGCGAGCTCCGCAACCTCGTCCAGGACCTGCTCGAGCGCACGCATCCTGCCCCTCCCTCGGGCGACCGCCGCGAAGTAAAGCGGCTCCGGCACGGGCCGTCAAACCGGGGCGACGCTCCCGGTCCGCCGGGCGCGCGCGCCACGGCAGGCCTCCAGTGGCAACCCAATAGATTGCAGCTCGCATGGGGACAGCGCCGTGAAGCGGGCGAGGGTCGTGGTGATCGGGGGCGGAATCGCCGGCTGCAACGTCGCCTACCACCTCGCGAAGGCCGGCTGGCGCGACGTCCTGCTGCTCGAGAAGGGTGAGCTGACGAGCGGGTCCACCCATCACGCCGCCGGCCTGGTCACCCAGTTCAACCCGTCGGCGACGATGATGCGCTTCCGCCGCTACAGCGTGGAGTGCTACCGCGAGCTGGGGGTCTTCGAGGGCGTCGGCAGCGTGCGCGTCGCGTCGAGCCCCGAGGGCCTGCTCGACCTGCGACGTGCGGCGAGCCGCGCCGCCGGCATCGGCCTGGACGCCGAGTTGATCTCGGCGCAGGAGGTGCTCGAGCGGCTCCCGGGGGCGGACCCCGACACGATCTTCGGCGGCGTGTGGATGCCCGGGGACGGCTACGTCGACCCGCACATCGCGACCTACGCGGTCGCCGATGCCGCGCGCGCGCTCGGCGTCGAGATCAGGGTCGGCACGCGGGTCAGCGGGATCGAGCTCGGGCCGCGCCGCGAGGTGCGGGCCGTGCTGACCGACGACGGCCCGATCGAGACCGAGTGCGTGGTCAACGCGGCCGGCATCTGGGCGCCGCAGGTGGCGGCGATGGTCGGCGCCTTCATCCCCTCGGTGCCGGTCGATCACCAGCACGTGGCGATGGCCGCCGTGCCCGGCCACGAGGTGGCGCGCGACGCGCCGTGCTTCCGCGACCCCGACAATCTCGTCTACGGCAAGGGCGAGGCGGGCGGCATGCTGATCGGCGGCTACGAGGCCAACCCGGTCGCCCGCTGGATCGACGGGGTGCCCTGGGATCACGGCTCCAGCCCGGTGCCGTCGGACATCGACCGCTTCGCTCCGCTGCTCGAGGGCGCGATCCGTCGCTTCCCGTTCCTCGAGGAGTCCGGGGTGATCCGCCTGCTCTGCCATCCCGACGCGATGACGCCCGACGGCAACCCGCTGATCGGGCCGATGCCCGGCACGCGCGGCTTCTGGGTCGCCGCCGGCCTCTCGCTGAACGGCTTCGGCGGTGCCGGCGGGATCGGCCGGAGCCTCGCCGAGTGGATGACCGACGGCGCGAGCGAGATCGACGTCGACAGCTACCGGGCGTGGCGCTTCGGTCCGGTCTACCGCGACGGCGCGTTCGCCGAGGAGACCGCGCGCGAGGCCTACCGCTACTACTACCGGTTGCGCTACCCGCTCGACAGCCCGCAGGCCGGGCGCGGGCGGCGGCTGAGCCCGTTGCACGTCCGCCTCGAGGAGCTCGGCGCGGTGTTCGGCACCAAGAACGGCTGGGAGCGAGCCGACTACTTCGAGCCGGGAGCGCCGTGGCGGCGGGCGGGCGAGGACCAGCGGCGATTCGGCTGGAGCACGCCCCCGTACCTGGACCTGCTCGCCGAGGAGCACCGGGCGTTTCGCGAGCGCGTCGGGATCATCGACCTGACGTCGTTCGGCAAGATCGCGGTCAGCGGCCCCGGGGCGCTGGCGCTGCTCGAGCGGGTCTGCGACAGCCGCATCGATCGCCCGGTGGGCAGCGTGATCTACACGCAGTTCCTCAACCAGCGCGGCGGGATCGTCGCCGATGTGACCGTGACGCGGCTGGCCGGCGAGCGCTTTCGCATCGTCACCGGCGCCGGCGCGATCGACTCCGACCTGGGCTGGCTGCGGCTCAACGTGCGCGAGGCCGACGGCGAGGTGGAGCTGCGCGACGAGAGCGACGAGCACGCGGTGATCGGGATCTGGGGCCCCCGCGCCCGCGACGTGCTGGCGGCGGCGAGCGGCGCGGACGTCTCGAACTCGGCGCTCCCCTACCGCACGGCGCGGCAGGTCGCGCTCGGCGGCGCGCCGGTCCTCGCCCAGCGGATCACCTTCGTCGGCGAGCTCGGCTACGAGCTCTACCTGCCGCCGGACTGGGCCGTGCAGGCGTGGGACCGCCTGATGGCCGCCGGCGCGGGGCACGGCATCCGGGCCGGCGGCTACCGCGTGCTCGAGTCGCTGCGGATCGAGAAGGGCTACCGCTACTTCGGCAGCGATCTGACGGCGAGCGACACCCCGTATGAGGGCGGCGTGGGGTTCTGCGTGGCGAAGGACAAGGACGACTTCATCGGCGCCGCCGCCCTCGCGCGCGCGCGGGAAGCGGGCCCGCGCCGCCGGCTGCGGACCCTGCTCGTCGGCGCGACCGACTACCTGCGGCTCTACGGCGGCGAGGCGGTGCGTCGGGACGGCGAGGTCGTCGGCCGCGTTCGCAGCTGCGCCTACGCGTTCACGCTCGGACGCAACGTCGCACTGGCCAGCGTGCCGGCGACGCTCGGCGAGGGGGCGGCGGTCGAGGTCGAGGTGCTCGGCGAGCCGGTCGGCGCCGAGGTCGCGGCCGACGTCCTCTATGACCCGCGGAACGTGCGGCTGACGGGCTGAGCCGCTACAGCCCGGGCGGCTCGAACTCCGCCGACTCCGGCGCGGTGGCGGCGGCGCGGCGGTCGCGGCGCGCCGGGCCGGCCGAGGCCCGTGTCACGCCCCCGCCGCCGGTCAGGCGCGCCGCGATGCCGACCGGAATGACGGTCAGCGCCAGCACCGCGACGACGACGACGTTGACCTCGGGCAGCTGCTGGCCAAGCCGGATCGCACCGAAGATCCACAGCGGCAGGGTGTTCTGCGCGCCCGCCGTGAAGGTCGTCACGATCACCTCGTCGAAGGACAGCGCGAAGGCCAGCAGCGCCCCGGAGATGATCGCCGTCGAGAGCGTCGGCAGGGTGATCGTGCGGAAGGTGAACAGGCCGTGGGCGCCGAGGTCGGCCGAGGCCTCATAGAGCGAGCCGGAGACGCGGCGCAGCCGCGCGAGCACGTTGTTGTAGACGACGACGATGCAGAAGGTCGCGTGGCCGATCACGATCGTCAGCAGCGAGAGGTTGACGCCGACGTACTGGAACGCGGAGTTCAGCGCGATCCCGGTGATGATCCCCGGCAGCGCGAGCGGCAGCACGAGCAGCAGCGAGACCGCCTCGCGGCCGAAGAAGCGGAAGCGGTGCACGCCGAACGCGGCGGCCGAGCCGAGCACCAGGGCGACCGCGGTCGCGAAGACCGCCGCCTGGAGCGAGAGCCCGAGCGCGGCGTGCACCTGCGGGTCGTTCCAGGCAACCGAGAACCACTTGGTGCTCAGGCCATGGATCGGCCAGCTCTGGACGTTGGAGCTGTTGAACGCGTAGAGGCAGATGATCCCGATCGGCACGAACAGGAACAGCAGCACCGCGACGACCCAGAGGCGAAGCCCGATGCGGGTGGCGCGCCCCTCCATCTACAGCGACTCGAACGCGCCGAGGGCGCGTGCCCCGAGCAGGTAGACGACCATGATCGCGATCGGCACGAGCGCGAGGGTCGCCGCGAACGGCAGGTTGTTGGCCGTCCCGAGGTTCGAATAGATCACGTTGCCGATGAACTCCGAGCTCGCGCCGCCGACCAGCAGCGGGGTGATGAAGTCGCCGAGGGTGAGCGAGAAGGTGAAGATCGAGCCGGCGACGATCCCGGGCAGCGCCAGCGGCAGCACGACGCTGCGCAGCGTTCGCCAGCCGCGCGCCCCGAGGTCGCCGGAGGCCTCGAGCAGCGAGTCGGGGATCCGCTCGAGCGCGCCGTAGAGCGGGACGATCATGAACGGCAGCCAGATGTAGGAGAAGACCAGCCACATCGCGGTGTTGGTGTAGCCGATGTTCACCGAGCCGAGCCCGAGCGTCGAGAACGTCCAGCTCAGCGTGCCGCCCTTCTGCAGGATCACGATCCACGCGTAGACCCGCGCCAGGTAGCTGGCCCACAGCGGCAGGAGCACCGCGGTGAACAGCAGCCGGCGCCCGCGCGGTGAGGCGACGCGCGCCATGTAGTAGGCGAACGGCAGGGCGATGATGGCGTCGGTCACCGTGACGATCGCCGCCATCTCGACCGTGCGGGCGATGATCGTCGTATAGGTCGAGGTGAACAGCTGGTTGAAGTTGGCGAACGTCCAGCTGTGCTCGAGGACGTTCGTGAACGGGTTGACCGTCCAGAACGCGGTCACCAGCATCAGGACCAGCGACGCCACATAGATGACGAGGAACCACGCGAGTGGCGGTGTCAGGGTGAGCGTGGCCCGCAGCCACGCACGACGCCAGAGCGTCGCCGAGATGCGGGCCATGCCCTTCCCCGACCGGTCCTCGCGGATCGCGGTCATCGACATGCGGCGGTTCCCCCGCTTACCCGATTATCTGCGTCCAGGCGGTCACCCAACTCTGGAATGGCACGCAGTCGTTCTTGCCGTTGTCGCAGGTGGCCAGCGGCGTCTTCCAGAACTTGATCGTCTGGAAGTACGACGAGGGCTCATTGGCGTGGTAGGCCGCGCACGAGCCCTTCTGGATCGTGTTCATGATCGGGCACGCGAGCTTGTTCGCCGGCGTCTCGCCGAAGGAGATCGCGTCCTCCGCCTGGATCTTCGGCGTCGTCATCCACTGCATCCACTTGTAGGCGCAGTTGGGGTCGGGCGCCTTGGTGGCGAGCATCCACGTGTCGGCCCAGCCGGTCGCACCCTCCTTGGGGATCATCTCGGCGACCTTCGCGCCGGCGGCGAC
>DATLQS010000063.1:0-35427 GCA_035535075.1 Solirubrobacteraceae bacterium | reverse complement strand
CAACTCGGCGAAGACGGTGAAGCAGGACAGCGCATCGACCGGGAAGTTCGGCGACCGCGCGCCCAAGACGGGCAAGATCTCGAGCGCACGGCCTCGGGAAGAGGGCTAGCTACTTGCCCCGGATTTAGTCGGGTTTCTGTCCGTCTCGGTTTGGAGAATGGGTCCTGCAAATGGACGCTTTTCTGGCCGAGGAGGACGAGAATGTTGAGGTTGTCGGGTGGGCAGGTCGAGTCGTTGTGGGACGAGGTTTTGCCGGTCGGGGTGCGGGAGTTGCCGGCGGATCTGGCGGCGTTGGACGTGTTGCTGCGCGACCGGGCGCTGTTGGCGCCGATCACGGCGCACTGGCAGTGCGAGGCGGCGGCGGGCCGTGCGAGCGTGGGTCACGGGCGTCCGACGATCGCGATCGAGACGTACGTGCGCTTGATGGTGATCAAGCACCGCACGGGCTGGGGCTATGGGACGCTGGTGCGGGAGGTCTCGGACTCGCTGCATCTGCGGCGGTTCTGTTTGATCGCGCTCGGGGAGCGCGTTCCGGAGGAGTCGACGGTTCGCAAGCTCACGCGCCGGCTGGGTGGTGTGGTGGTCGACGAGTTGACGCGCTTGGTGATCGCCAAGGCGGCGCGCGAGACGCGCTTTCGGGCCGGCGCGGTGCGAATCGACTCGACGGTCGTGCAGGCGGACGTGCGATACCCAACCGACTCCGGGCTGACGTTAGACGGTGCCCGGGTGCTGGTGCGGGAGTCGCGTCGGGTGATCGCGAAAGTCGGCTCGCACGGGCGAGTGGTGGACCGGACCAGGGCGCTGGGGCGCCGGTTGCGGTTGATCTCGCGCACCCTCGCCAGGCGCACCGGCGAGCGCAAGGCCGAGGTCCTGAGACTGACCGAGCAGGCCGGGCGGCTGTTGTCTCGCTCGATCCGCGAAGCACGCCAAGTGGCCCTCGCGGCGCGCCGGTGTGCCCGCGGTCGCGGCGCGCGGGCGAAGCTTGCCGCGATCGCGCGCCTGGAAGAGATGGCCGACCGTGCGCAGCGCGTCGCGACACAGATCAAACAGCGCCTCGCCGGCGAGCCGATCACCGACCGTCTGGTCTCGATGTTCGACCCCGACGCCAGGCCGATCCGCAAGGGCAAGCTCGGCAAGCCCAACGAGTTCGGCTATGTGACCCAGCTCGCGGAGGTCACCGAGAACACCAAGCGCGGCGCGCGCGGGTTCATCCTCCCCGCCGCGACGATCCTCGGCAACCCGCCGGAGAACGCGCTGCTGACGATCACGGCCGGCGAGCTGCAGCGGCTCGAGCTGCGCCCACGCGAAGTCGCACTCGACGGTGGCTTCCAAGGCCGGCTCACCAACGAAGCGCTGCAGCAGTTGGCGCCCCAGCGTGTGTTCATCGGCGGCCGCCAACAGCCCGGATCGCGACGAACCCAGCGCCGCCTCGCGCGCTACCGAACCGGCGCCGAAGGGCGCATCAGCCACCTCAAACGCGAATACGGACTCGACCGATCCCGCCTGAAGGGCGAGCACGGAACGCGCGCCTGGAACGCCTGGGCGATCGCCACCTACAACCTTGACACCCTCGCCGTCCGAACCAGCTGAAACCATCCACCCGCTCGACCAGAAACGAGCACCATTTGCCCGGACGGCCGCGCCAACCAAGGCGCGGCCGCTCTGGTTAACAGCCGTAAATCCGGGGCAAGTAGCTAGTCTCGGCGCGCGCGCGCTCGACACGATCGGAGCTCAGGCGACGGGGATCTGCTGCTTGTTCGCCGCCAGCCACTGCTCGAACGACTTGAGCCCCGGATTGAGCCGGCGTGATGCGTCGATGTCGCGCACACCGCAGTACTCCGCCTCGAACTCGGTGGTGAACTGGAACATGTTGCCGAGGTCGTCGGCGCCGGGGAACCCGAAGCCCCGGTAGGCCTCGGGCGTGACCGCGTTGAAGCTGACCGGCTCGCCGAGCGCATCGCTGAACGACGCCGCCAGCTGCTCGCCGGTCAGGTGCTCGCCGGCGATCGACACGGTCTTGCCGATGAACGCCTCGCCGCCCTTGAACACGCCGTAGGCGCAGGCCCCGATGTCCTCCGAGGCGATTCCCGCGATCCTGCCGTCGGCGATCGGGAGGGTCAGTGACAGCGCGCCGTCCTCGCCGCGCTGGGGGCCCATGCCGAAGTAGATGAAGTTGTCCCAGTAGAACGAGGTCTGCAGGAAGGTCACCGGCACGCCGGCATCGCTGAACAGGTGGTTGGCCTCGCCCTTCGCGTCGTAGTGCGGCACCTTGTAGTGCTCGGCGAGCGTCGGCATGCGGTCGTCGCTCAGCGGCACGAACCGGCGTGTGTCTTCGAGCGTCGACCAGATCACGTGATTGACGCCCGCGGCCTTGGCGGCCCGCGCCATGTTGCCGGCCTGGGTGAGCTCCAGCTCGGGCGAGAAGTGCGCCCAGAAGAAGGTCACGCAGAACGCGCCGTGCGCGCCCGCGAACGCCCGCTCGAGGCTCGCCTCGTCATCGACGTCGCCGGCGACGACCTCGGCGCCCAGCGCGGCGAGCTCCTGCGCCTTGTCCGAGTTTGGATCGCGCGTGATCGCCCGTGCCGAGAACTCGCCGCTCGGGTCCGCGAGGATCGCCCGCACCAGGCCACCCCCCTGGGCGCCCGTTGCTCCGACGACGGCGATGACCTTCTTTTCAGCCATGTGCTCTCCTTGATCTAGCTTGGGTTGGCGCGAGGCGCATTGCGTCAGTGTGTCAGCGTCACGCTCGCCGGCGCACCTCGTCGGCGATTCGCTGCGCTCCGGGAAGGAAGGCGTCCTCGAGCGGCGGACTGTAGGGGACCGGCGCGTCGGGGGTGGTGATTCGCCAGGCGTCGTCGATGTCGCCGAGGCCCTGCTCGGTGACCACGGCGAGGACCTCGCCGGCCCAGCCTCCGGTCAGCGGGCCCTCCTCGACGACGGCGATGCGGTTGGTCTTCGCGAGCGAACGCAGGATCGTCGGCGCGTCGAACGGCCGGATCGTCTGCAGATCGATGACCTCCGCCGAGATGCCCTCGCCGGCCAGCGTCCGGGCGGCCTCGAGGCAGTCGTCGACGCTCTTCATCGCGCTCACGAGGGTGATGTCGGAGCCCTCGAGCACGACCCTCGCCGCGCCGATCCGTGCGGGCTCGGAGTCCTCGAGCAGCCCCTTCTTCGAATACAGCCGTTTGTGCTCGAAGAACAGCACCGGGTTGGGGTCGCGGATCGCCGCCTTGAGCAGCCCCTTCGCGGAGCTCGGCGTCGACGGCGCGATGATCTTCAGGCCGGGCACGCCCATCAGCCACGAGATCGGCATCTGGGAGTGGATCGCGCCGAAGCGCCCCCCCGCGCCGACGACCGATCGGATCACCAGCGGGACGCTCTGGCGCCCCTGCGTGAGGAACCAGTACTTGCTCGCCTGGTTGATCAGGCTGTCCATCGACAGGGCGAGGAAGTCGCCGAACATGATCTCCAGCACCGGACGCATCCCGCTGATCGCCGCGCCGTAGGCGGCGCCGGTCATCGCGAGCTCCGAGATCGGCGTGTCGAACACGCGCGCCGGCCCGTATTTCTCGAACAACCCCCCGGTCACGGCAAACACTCCCCCGGCGAGCGCCACGTCCTCGCCGAACAGGATCACCGTCTCATCGGCGGCGAGCTCCTCGTCGAGCGCGTCGCGCAGCGCGGTCCTGAACTCGATCGGCTCGCTCACGATGTCTCACCGGTCCCGAGCAGCGCAGCGCGGCCGCCGCGGGCGCGCGAGTAGATGCCGGCGCCGACGAGGATCAGGATGCCCGGGATCCAGTCGTTCCACGAGAGCGCGATCTGCAGGAACGGAATCGCCGAGACGATCTCGGTGAGCAGCAGCGCACCGAGCAGCGCGCCGATGAACGACCCGCGGCCGCCGAAGATGCTCGCCCCGCCGAGCGCGACGGCGGTGATGCTGGTCAGCGTGTAGTTCGCGCTGACCGTGGGGTCGCCGTTGCCAATCCCGATCGTACCCGCGAGCATGATGCCGGCGGCTGCCGCGAACAGAGAGCAGATCACGAACGCAAGGATATGGGTCAGGTTGACGCGCGCGCCGAGGCGGTGCGCGCGTGTCTCATCGGAGCCGACGGCGCGCAGTTCGAGACCGGCGCGCGAGCGACGCAGCAGAACCTCCGCGATCAGCGTGATGACGATCGCGGCGATCAGCGCGACGGGCATCCAGCCGATGTCGGTGTTGATCGCGCCGGTGATGCTGGTGCGCAGCTGTCCCCCCTGCTGCGGTCGCAGCTGCAGGCCGATGCCCTGCACGACGATGTAGACCGCGAGCGAGGCGAGCACCGAGGACAGCCGCCCAACCCGGACCAGCAGCCCGATCACCAGGCCGACGGCGGCGGCCGTCGCGATCACGACAACGATTCCCAGCACGAGGTCACCGGTGCCCTGGCCGGTGGCCCAGAAGAACGACGTGACGACGGCGGTCAGTCCCATCAGCGGCCCGACCGAGAGGTCGATGTTGCCGGTCAGCAGCGCGACGAGCTGACCGAGGCTGACGAACGCGAGGGCGCTGGCCAGCAGCAGCGTGGCCTGGACGTTGTAACTGCTCAGGAAGCGGCTGTTGTCGGCCTGCGTGAACACTGCCACCAGCACGATCAGCAGCGCGAGCACCACGCTCGGCAGGTAGTCGCCGGAGACGAAACGCCGCAGGCGCTGCACCCGCGCGGCGCGCAGCGGCAGCTCGCCGTGATGCTCGCCGTCGGAGGTCACCGCCGCCCCGGTGATGTTCTCCTCGTTGATGTCGGCGCCCTCGAGCTCGCGCACCACGCGCCCGCGAGAGAACACGAGCACCCGGTCGCACAGCCCCTGCAGCTCGATGGCATCGGAGGAGAGCACGACGACAGCCCGGCCGTCGGCGGCCGCCTCGCGCATCACCTGGTACAGATCGATGCGCGCCCCGGCGTCGACGCCGCGCGTCGGCTCGTCGGCGAGCAGCACCCGCGGGGCGCCGAGCAGGGCCCGCGCGAACAGCACCTTCTGCTGGTTGCCGCCCGAGAGGGCGGCGACGCTGGTTTCCGCGGACGGCGTCTTGACACCGAGCCGTTCGATCTGGGCTGCGACCAATGGGCGTTCGCGGGCGCGCCGCACGAACCCCGCCTGCGCCACCTCGCCGAGCGCGAGCAGCGACACGTTCTCGCGCACCGAGAGCGTCAGCATCACGCCCTCGCGGTGACGGTCGCCCGGGAGATGAATGACACCCGCGCTGCGCATCCTGCTCGGTCGGCCCAGTCTGAGCGCGCCGCCGGCGACCTGCATCCGCCCGCGGGCGGCGCTCATTCCCGCGAGGGCGCGCAGGAACGAGCGTTGTCCGTTGCCCTCGATCCCCGCCAGACCGACGATCTCGCCCGGCTGGACGGTGAGTGAGACGTCGCGGAAGCCCGCACCGGTCAGGCTCGCGACGTCGAGCACGGGTGCGGCCGGCTCGTTGCCGGCGCGCTTGCCCGGGAAGACTTGATCGACGGCGCGGCCGATGATCAACCGCAGGATCTCGCCCTCGGAGATGCCGGCCGCCTCGAAGGTGCCGCGGGTCTCCCCGTCGCGCAGGACGGTGATGCGGTCGGCGACGCGCTTGACCTCGGGCAGGCGATGGGAGATGTAGACGACGGCTGTCCCCTTGTCGCGGATCGCGCGGATGTTCGCGAACAGCCGCTCGCTCTCGACCCGGGTCAGGGACTCGGTGGGCTCGTCGAGGATCAGCACCTTGGCGTCGAGGGCCAGCGCCTTGGCGATCTCGACCAGCTGGCGATTGGCGGTGCTGAGGTCGCTGACGCGCTCGGCCGGGTCGATTTCGGCACCGACCGGCGCCAGCTGCTCGCGGGTCCAGGCGGCCGCCCTCGACATCGGCGGGCGCAGCGGCCCAGGCATCGCGAAGACCATGTTCTCGGTCACCGTGAGGTCTTCCAGGATCGACAAGTGCTGGTAGACGATGCCGAGGCCGAGGGCCTGGGCAACCGAGGGTGACGCTGTTTCCAACGGCTGGCCGCCGATCTCGACCGTCCCCGAGTCGGGGACGGTCGAGCCGGCTGCCACCGCCATCAATGTGGACTTCCCGGCACCGTTCTCGCCGACGAGCGCATGAACCTCGCCCGCCCGTACCTCAAACGACACGCCCTTGAGCGCGACGACGCCCGGGAACGTCTTGACGACGTCCCGCAGGCTGAGAACGATGGAGGTCCCATCCACAACTGCTTCCTAGCTGCTCTTCCCGAACTGCGCGATCTGCGCAACCGTGAGCTTGTTGGAGGGATAGAAGTCGGCCGAAGCCTTCGGGTTGCACTGGTAGGTCTTGCCCTTCGCCAGCGTGTCTTCGAATGCCGGCAGGTTGATGATGTTCGGCTCGTAGTTCGGCAGCCCCTCCGCCGCGGCAATCGCCTTGCGGGCCGCGATGCGCCCGAGCCAGTTGCGCGAGGAGATCGTCTGCAGCGGGATCTTCTTCGACTTGTACAGGCAGGAGAGCCCATTCGCGTCGAGCGTCGCGATCGGCACGAGCTTGCGCCCGGCCTTCTGGAACGCCTGAGCGCTGGCGAGCGCGTCGGTGCCGTAGTTGGAGATGATCCCGTCGATCTTCGGGTACTGCGACAGCAGCGACGCCGTCACGGTACCGGCCGTCGCCGGATCCCAGTTGGTCACGGGCCACGACGTGTTGCCGGTGAGCAGGTGCATGCCCGGGTAGTTGGCGAACACCTTGACGATCGCCGCCAGCTGGTCCGCGCCGACCGGGTTGCCCGCGGGCCCACCGGTGTAGATCACGTTACCCCTGCCGTGCAGCGCCTTGACCATCCACTTCGCCCACAGCGTGCCGGCGTACCCGTCGTTCCAGTCAACGTAGGACACGAAGTCCTGGCCGTTGACGCCGCTCGGATCCGCGCCCCACGGCACGACCTTGACGCCGGCCTTCGTCGCCGCCTGCAGCGCGGGCAGCTCGGACGCACCGAAGTCGGGGATCACCGTCATCGCGTTCGCACCCTGCGCGACCGCCGAGTTGATGTCGCCAATCATCGACGACAGCACGCCACCGCCAGCGGCGGTGATGACCTTGACGTTCTTGCACTGCGCGGCGGTCGACTTGACCGCGGCATAGGACTCCTGCGACCACGCGTTGACACCGAAGCCGTCCTCGACGGCAAGCGTGATCGGCTTGCTGCCGCAGAACTTGATGTTCTTGTTGATCCCCGAGCTGGCGATCTCCTGGCTCTGGTTCGGCCACTTCGTCGCCGCAAACGCCGCCGCCGCCGCCGTGAGCACCATGAGGGCCACGGCGATCGGGACGAGCGGCTTACGCAAACGGCCCCTGGCCGCGCGCTGCTTGACCCTTCTCATCTCTGCCTCCTCGACCCCGATGTATTTGACCTGTGCTGCGGCGGCACCGACCGAGGGCCGGTACTGCCATGCGCTTCGCCTCCGGCGGCGCGGGGTACGTGACACCGCTGGAGGCTCACAACGTCTTGAAGATGGGTGTGGCCAGTCACTGGTCTGGCTCGGTCGTGGGACCGCCGATCGCGCTCTGGACGACCGTCGGCGGCGCGGAGCGGGCGGCGAGGCGGCTCCAGACGCGGCGCCATGGCACGTTCCGAAGCAGCATGCCCAGCGCGATGATCGTGCCCTGGATGATGAACTCGACTGATTCCGCCGCTCCGTTGGCGGTCACGACCTGCTGGAGCTGCCACAGGAACACCGCGCCGACCGCGGTCGCCACCACGCTCCCGGTACCGCCCGCCAGCGAGGTTCCACCCAGCACCACGGCGGCAATCGTCGGCAGCAGGTAGGTCGAGCCGGCACTGAGACCGGGCGTCGAGGTGTAGCCGGTGATCAGGATCCCGGCGGCACCGTAGGCGAGGCTGGCGAGCACGTAGGTGGAGATCACGTAGGTGTTGACGCGAATGCCCGCGGCCCGTGCCGCGGCGGTGCTCGCGCCGACGGCGACGAACCGCCGCCCCGGCACTGTCGCTCTGATCAGCACCGCCACCACGATGACAGCGATCACCGCGACAAGCGCCGTATTCGGGATGCCGACGGTCTTGTGCGCCGCGAAGTTCGCCAGTCCCGGTGGGCTGCTGGCGGTGGCCTGTCCGCTGGTCAGTTGGTACACCGTGCCCACGAGCAGCGCGTTGACGCCGAGCGTCGCGACGAGCGGCGTGATCCCGAACTGCGTGATCGCCAACCCGCTGAGCAGCCCTGAGGCGACGCAGGCGAGCACGACCAGCAGGATCGCCACCGGCAGGCGCGAGTCGGCAAGGGCGCCGTGCTGCGAGCCGGCGTGCTGCGTGACGATGACCGTCGTCAGCAGGATCATGCCCGGCACCGTGAGGTCCAGGCCGCGCTGCTGGATGACCAGCGTCTGACCGATCGCCGCGATCGCCAGCATCGACGCGAACGGCAGCATCGAGAGCAGCGCGCTGCCCGTCAGGCTGTTGGAGGCGAACAGCGGGCTGACCGCGAACAGCAGCGCCGTGGCAAACCAGATCGCCGAGTAGCGCCCCGGGTGCAGGCGCCCGAGGACCGCGGACGATCTGCGTCGAGCCCGAGCCTGCGGGGTCGCGGACGCCGGATCTGTCCAAGCCGTCTCGTCGTCCCTACTGGGCGGTCCAGCCACCATCGGTGAAGGGCGTCGTTGCGTCGATGTGGCTCGAAATCGCCGGGCGGGTCGCGATCGCGGACGAGCAGCCGAGCGGGTGGCGCACGCTTGCGCCGCCGCGAGCTACACCCGGGCGGATGGCCGCGGCAATGCCCGACTTGTACTGGAGACCCCCATCGAGGGTCGATGCCACCGCGCTCTCCTCCTGTCCCGAACGTGCAGTGAGCCGCAGACGCTAAGCAATCGCGCTCGCGCTGTCAAGTGTTACTGAACGCCCATCCTCGCTCGCCGCGTGCACATGTTCAGTGCTGATCGCTGCTCGGGCCGTAGCGGCCGAGGGTCACCCAGATCGCGCGCACGTCGACGTCGCCGTCGTTGTGCAGCCGGTGGGGGATCGTCGACTCGAAGGTGATCGAGTCCCCCGGCGTGAGCACGTGCTCCTCGAAGCCGACGGTGACGTGCAGCGTGCCGCTCAGCACGAGACCGAACTCGCGGCCGCTGTGGCGCATCAGCTTGCCGTCCGCGCTCGAGCTGCCGCCGACACCGTAGACGGCGATCATGAACTCGACGTCGGGCTCGTCCCACGCCGTCATGCGCTCCCACCTGACCCCGGTCTCCAGCTCGATCACGCGCCGCTCGTCGGCGCGGTGCACGAGCGCCGATCCGGCGCGCCGTGGCTGCTCGCTCGCGGCGACGGGACCCGCGGTCGGCGCCGATGGCTCGGGCGAGATCGTGGCCGCAGCCTCGCCGGAGCCGACCAGCTCGAAGATCTCATCCAGCGAGAGACCGAGCTCGGAGACGATCGCGTACAGCGTACGAACCGACGGCTGGATCTTTCCCGTCTCGATCTGGGAGACCAGGCTCGGTGAGACGTCGAGCCGCCGCGCCAGCTCGCGCAGGCTCATGCCGATCTCGAAGCGCTTCTCCCGCAGCTGCGCCCCGACGAGCGGGGCCGCGCTCTCGCTCTCGACGTGCTCGTCGCCGAGCGCGCTCGGCACGGCTGGGTGATTGGCAGGATTCATCGCACCGCGAGGGTCGGTGACCCCTGCCCTACTCCTTGAACTCCGAGAGCGCCGACGGGGTCGGGAACGCGGCGGCGAGCCCGTTCGCCTCGCACGCCGCGAGCAGTTCGCCGACGCCGGCATCGACGTCCGCCAAGCGCTGCTCGCCGCCCTCGAGATGCTCGCGCAGCCAGCCCCTGGCGAGCTCCAGCGGATCGCGCGCCTGCCACTGCTCGAGCTCGCCCTCGGGCCGGTAACGTCCGGGGTCGCTGCGCGAATGGCCGACGAAGCGGTAGGTGCGCGCCTCGACGAAGACCGGGCCGCCGCCGGCCCGGACCGCGCCGAACACCTCGACGGCCGCGCGGCGCGTCTCCTGCACATCCATCCCGTCGACGATCAGGGTCTCGATCTCCATCGCAGCGGCGCGGGCGCAGATCTCGCCTGCCGTCACCGCCTCCATCGGCGTGTACTCGCCGTAGCCGTTGTTCTCGCACACGAACACCATCGGGAGCGCGAACACCTTCGCGAAGTTCAGGCATTCGAAGAAGTAGGCCTGGTTGGTCGTTCCGTCGCCGAAGTAGGCGATCGAGACTCGCGGGCTGCCGCGCATCGCCAGGGCGACGCCGGTGGCGGCGGCGATGCTGCCGCCGACGATGCCGAAGCAGCCGATCACCCCGTGGTCGAGGTCGACGACGTTCATCGACCCCGCGCGGCCGCCGTTGACTCCGGTCTCGCGCCCCAACAGCTCGGCCAGCAGCGCCTCGGGATCGGTGCCCCGCGCCAGCAGATGCCCGTGCCCGCGATAGGTGCAGGCCACCCGGTCGTCGGGCTCCATCGCGCTCGCGAAGCCGACGGCGACCGCTTCCTGACCCGAGTACAGGTGCGTCGTGCCGTAGACCTCACCCCGCAGGAACAGGGTCTGCACGAGATCCTCGAAGCGGCGGATCGTCAGCATCCGCCGATACAGGTCGAGCTGCAGGTCCGCCTCCACCGCGACGCTCACGCGTCCACCCCCGCCGCCACGTAGGCATCGGGGATCCAGTCGCCGCCGATCCGCGCTCCCGCCTGTCCCCCGGCACGGTCCATGATGTTGTCGCGCGCGTCGATCGCCAGCCGGCGCACGCGCTGGTGATCGACGCCGACCAGGACGCCGGCCCGCTTGACGACGACGCCGTCGACGAGGATCGTGTCGACAAGCCCCGGATGGGCGTTGTACACGAACGCCCCGACCGGATTGTTCATCGGCGTCATCCCGAAGGAATCGGCCCGCACGACGATGACGTCGGCGCGCTTGCCCGGCGTGAGACTGCCGACCTTGGCCTCAAGGCCACACGCGCGTGCACCCTCGATCGTCGCGAACTCGAGCACGTCGCGGCAAGTGAGCGCCATCGTGGCGACGGACGGCTCGCCGCGCTCGCGCGCCTGCTCGTTGTCGAACCCGCGCTGGGTGCCGATCGTCGCCCGCATCGTGCCGAACAGGTGACCGCCGTTGGAGCAGCAGACATCGATCGAGAGGCTCGGCCGGATTCCGGCGTCAAGCAGCCGCCCCGTGGCGGGCCAGCCGTGCCCCATCTGCAACTCGATGTCCGGCGAAATCGACGCTGAGGCACCGGCGTCGGCCATCATCGCCAGCTCGTCGTCGGCCAGCGTGTTGCAGTGCACGAAGGTCATCGTCGGACCGAGCAGGCCGGCCGCCGCGAGCTGGGCGATCGGCCGGTTCCGCCCCCATTCGCCGTCGCCCGCGTGGCAGCTGATCCGCAGCCCGAGCTCGGCCGCGAGCCGCCAGTCCTGCTCGGTGACCTCCATCGTCGCGAACTGGTTGCCGCGCGGCGCGAGGCAGAGCGTGACGAGAGCGTCGTCGGAGGACAGGCGCCCCTCGCGCAGCCGGCGCACGTCCTCGGCCGGGTGCGCCAGCGCGCTGACCGGCTGCCAGTGCCGGTGTCCGCCGCCGTGGCCGAAGACGACGCGCGCCCGGGTTTCGACGAGCGCGTCGAGCGCCGCGTCGGCGTGCTCGGGGGTGTTGAGGTTGTGCGACCAGTCAAGCAGGGTCGTGATCCCCGAATCGAGCGCCTCGAGCGTGCCGATCAGGTTCGCCGCATAGGTGTCAGCCGGGCGGTAGCGCCCGCTCAGGGTGCCGTGCAAACCGGTGAAGTAGTGGGCCAGCGTCCAGTCGGAGGCGATGTTGCGAAACAGCGCCTGCCAGGTGTGTCGGTGGGTGTCGATCAGCCCGGGCAGCACGAGGCAGTCGCTGGCGTCGATCACCTCGGCGTCACCGACGCCGAGGCTCGCGCCGACCGCGACGATCGCGCCGTCCTCGATCAGCACCTCCCCGATGTCGAGATCTCCGAGCGTCGCGTCAACCGTGACGACGGTACCGCCCTTGATCAGCGTGCGTTGAGCCATGCGTGTTGTCCTCGGCGTGGTGGCGGGAGGTCGTTCAGTGCGCGGTCGAGGAGGCCTCGGCCGCCCTGCCGTTTCCTTGTGCGGTGGGAAAGTCTGCCCCTCGAACGTAGGTCCTGCCGGCGATCAGCAGCTCGTCGGCGGGGAAACGTGTGAGCACCTGCGGCCCGTCGGTCGTCACCACGACCTCCTCCTCGATCCGCGCGGCCGAGCGGCCGTCCTTCGTCGGGCAGTATGTCTCCAGCGCGAAGACCATGCCGACCTCGAGCTCGATCGGGTCGTTGAACGAGTGCAGCCGGGAGATCATCGGGGACTCGTACAGTCCGACACCGAGGCCATGGCCGAACTGCAGGCCGAACGCCGCTCGCTCGTCGGGGAGGCCGATCTCCTCGGCCCGTGGCCAGACCTCGGCGATCTTGTCAGTGGTGACGCCGGGGCGAACCAGGTCGATCGCGGCGTCCAGCCATTCGCGGCAGCGCCGGTAGGCATCGGACTGGGCGGGGGTCGCATAGCCGATGTTGAAGGTGCGGTAGTAGCAGGTGCGGTAGCCGTTGAACGCGTGGATGATGTCGAAGAACGCCTGGTCCCCCGGACGCAGCAGGCGGTCCGAGAAGGTGTGCGGATGGGGCGCGCAGCGATCGCCGGAGATCGCATTGATCGCCTCCACGTGCTCCGATCCCAACTCGAACAGCAGCTTCATCGCCGCAGCGACGACCTGATTCTCGCTGACGCCCGGGCGCAGCATCGTGTAGATCTCCTCATAGACCGCGTCGACGATGCCGGCGGCCTGATCGAGCAGCGCGAGCTCGTCCTCGCTCTTCACCCGCCGCGCCTCGAGCATCACCGGCTGCGAGTCGGTCAGGTGGATGCCCTTGCGTTGCAGCGCCAGCACCGTCGTCATGTCCGGGACGTCGACGCCGATCGGCTCGCCCGCCAGGCCGTGCTCCGCCAGTTCGTGCGCGATCAGTTCGGCGAGGTCATCGGGAACACCGGTGGCGTCCGGCATCGCTCCGCGCATCGGCGGAACCCATGCCCGCCAGCTTGACTCGGGAAGCCACGGGCAGTACAGCTGGTGGTGCTTCGCCGCCGAGCCGAAATCCCAGAGGATCGGGTCGTCCTCGCGAAACAGCAGCGCGAAGCGGATGTTCTTGTCACGCTCCCAGGTCCCGATCGCCGTGCTCGTCACATACCGCAGGTTGTTCGGGTCAAACAGCAGCAGCGCCCCGAGGTCCGATGCCGCAAGCGTTGCCTTCGCGCGCCCGAGCCGGTGGCGGCGCAGCCGATCGAAGTCGACGCGCTGCTCCCAGTCGACTGCCATCCGTGCACCACGTGACGCAATAGCCATGCTCGCCTCGACCTCCGGTTGGTGTTCAGCCATTCTGCACAACCGCGGCCGCGGCGTCAACACACGCGACGATCTCGCTCTACTCCCAGTCGCTCTGCGCTCCGGCCAGTTCGATCGCGCGCATCACCGCGTGCGCCTTGGACTCGGACTCGAGGAATTCGCGTTCCGGGGATGCGTCGGCGACCGTTCCGCCGCCCGCCTGCAGGTGCGCGACGCCGTCCTTGACGACCACCGTGCGAATGTGGATCGCCGTGTCGAGTTCGCCGGTGTAGCTGAGATAGCCGATCGCCCCGCCGTATCCGCCGCGCTTGACCGGCTCGAGCTCGTCGATGATCTGCATGGCACGGACCTTGGGCGCTCCCGAGAGCGTGCCGGCGGGCAGTGTGGCGCGCAGCGCGTCCATCGCGCCGACGTCGTCGCGCAGCCGGCCCGAGACCGAACTGACGATGTGCATCACGTGCGAGTAGTACTCGACCGCCATCAGCGTCTGCACGCGCACGCTGCCGTACTCGCACACCCGGCCGAGGTCGTTGCGTCCGAGATCCACGAGCATCATGTGCTCCGCGCGCTCCTTCTCGTCGGCCAGCAACTCTGATTCCAGGCGTGCATCCTCGAGCGCATCGGCACCGCGCGGCCGCGTTCCGGCAATCGGTCGCGTCGTCACCTCGCGCCCGGAGACGGTGATCAGCGGCTCCGGGCTGGCACCGGCCACCTGGAAGTCGCCGAAGTCCAGGAAGTACATGTAGGGACTTGGATTGACCGCCCGCAAGCCGCGGTAGATCGAGAACGCGTCGACCTCGACCGGCGCCGACCAGCGTTGCGAGGGCACGACCTGGAAGACGTCGCCGGCATGGATGTACTCGACGATCCGCGCCACCGTCGCCTCGAAGCGCTCACGCGACATGTTCGAGCGAAACTCCGGGTTCGGGCGGGCCTCCCGGGGCGTGACCGGGGGCAGCGGTCCACCCAGGCGTGCGCGCACGTCCTCGATCGCCCGGCATGCCTGAGCGTAAGCGCCGCGCGGATCCTCGCCGCCGTAGACGTTGACCAGAATCGTCACGGTGTGCTTGAGGTTGTCGAACACGACGAGCAGGTCGCTGAGCATCAGCGCCATGTCGGGCAGCAGCAGCGAATCGGGACCCGGATCGCCGAGCGGCTCGACGGTGCGCACCAGGTCGTAGCCGAAGAACCCGACCGCGCCACCGGAGAACGGCGGCAATCCGTCCAGCGGGGCCTGCGCATAGCGCCCGACAGCGGCCGCCGCGATCGCATACGGGTCGCCGCCGTCCGCGAGCCGCCAGCGGATCACCTCCCGCGGGCGAAAGCCGATGAACGAATAGCGTCCGAACCGCTTCCCCTGCTCGGCAGATTCGAGCAGGAACGCCGGGCCCTCCTCGCGCAGCTTGAGGAACGCCGACACCGGCGTCTCACAGTCGGCGACGAACTCGTGGCGCAGCGGGATCAGGTTGTGATCGGCGGCGAGCGCGACCACCTCCGCGAGCGTCGGGCTAACGTCGACGAGCACTCAGCACCTGCTCGGCGTCGGCGAGGCGCCGACCCCGACCGTGCAGCAGCACAAGCAGGTGGTACAGCACGTCGGCGGCTTCCTCGTCGACGCGCTCGTCGCTCTCCTCGCGCGCGGCGCGGGCCACCTCCTCGGCTTCCTCCATCACCTTCTCGCCGATCGACGGCGGGTCGTCGAGAAGCTCGACGGTGTAGGAGCCCGCCGGGCGCTCGCGGGCGCGCGAGTCGAGCGTGCGCTCCAGCGCCGCCAGCACCTCATGCGGGGCCGGCGGCTCGAGTTCGCCTCGGTAAAAGCAGGTACGCTCGCCGGTGTGGCAGGCCGGGCCGGCGGGCTCGACGAGCGCCAGCACCGCGTCGCCGTCGCAGTCGATCCGCAGTGCGCGTAGCGCCTGCGTGTTGCCTGAGCTCTCCCCCTTGTGCCACAGCGCCGAACGCGAGCGGCTCCAGAGGTGCAACTCGCCGGTGGCGCGAGTGCGCTCCAGCGCGAGCGCGTTCATGTAGGCGAGGGTCAGCACCTCACCGCTGTGCCAGTCCTGCACGACGCACGGCACCAGGCCACGCTCGTCGTAGGCGATCTCGGTCTCCATTTCTGTGATTGTCTCAGGCGAGGCGGTGCAGGACGCTCTCGCGCTGCTGCGCCGCAATGTCGGCGACGGTCAGCGACGGGTCCGCGAGATGCGCGTGGGAGACCTCCGCCGCGCTCGGCAGCGTCTGCGGCTCAGGCCAGCTCTCGGGCTCCCACAGTCGCGAGCGGATGAAGGCCTTCGGGCAGTGTGTGAAGACCTCCTCGACCTCGACGACGATCGCGCTGCGTGGTGGCTTGCCGACCGACGCGAGGCTCGCGAGCAGCTCGGCGTTGGCGCTCACGCACGCGCGGCCGCTGACCCGCAGGGTCGTGTCCCGTCCGGGGATCAGGAACAGCAGCCCGAGGCGGCCGCTCGCGACCACGTTGGCGAGCGTGTCAAGGCGCCGGTTTCCCGTCGCGTCGGGGATCGCGAGATGACGCTCGTCCAGCACGCTGACAAACCCGGGCGGGCCCCCGCGCGGCGAGACGTCGCCGCGTCCCCGCCCGTCGACGCTCCCGATCAGCACCATCGGCGAGGCGGCGATCAGCCGCCGGCACATCTCGTCCAGCCGCGCGATGTCCTTGCGCAGCGCCGCAGCAATCGGCTCCTCGTAGAGCGCGCGCAACTCGGCCTCACTCGCGATGGCGCTGGCAAACGGATCCACGGCTCAGATGGTACGGACGTTCGCGAACGCCGGACGTACTCGGCGGCCTCCGATCCGCGTCGGCCACGCCGGTCGTCGGCTATTCGATGCCCAGGCGATCGAGCAGTCCGTCGTCGGCGCGCCAGCGACGGCGCACCCGCACCATCAGCGAGAGGTGGACGCGTCCCGCCAGCTCACGCTCGAGCTCGCGTCGCGCGGCCGTGCCGATCGCCTTGATCATCCGGCCCCCGCGGCCCACGACGATGGCCTTCTGGGATTCCGTCTCGACCCAGATCAGGGCGTCGATGCGCGTCAGCTCGGCATCGCGCTCGTCGGCTTCGAGCTCCTCGATCACCACGCCGATCGCGTGCGGCAGCTCCTGGAAGGTCCGCCGCAGGACCTGTTCGCGGATCAGCTCGGCGAGCAGCTCCTCGCGCGCCATGTCCGAGCGTTGCGCCCGGGGGTACAGGAACGGGCTGTCCGGCAGCTGGCTGACCAGGTGCTCGACCAGCGCCAGAACCCCCTGGCCGCCGCGGGCCGAGATCGGGAACACGTCGGCCGCGGACGGCGCGATCTCGGCGGCGTCCAGCAGCGCGCGCGCCTGGCGCTCCTTGCTCAGGCGGTCGATCTTGTTGACCGCGACGGTCACGGGACCGGACGCGTCCGCGAGTGCGGCCGCGATGTAGCGGTCGCCGGGCCCGATCGCCTCCTCCCCGTTGAGCAGCATCAGCGCGGCGTCGGCATCGGCCAGTTCGAGCTTCACGCGGCGAGCCATGCGCTGAGTGAGAGCGTCGCGTGGGCGCTGCACGCCCGGCAGATCGATCAGCACGAGCTGCCAGTCCGGGCCGGTCGCGACGCCGCGGATCGCGCGCCGCGTCGTCTGCGGGCGATCGGAGACGATCGCGACCTTCGCGCCGACTATGGCGTTGGTCAGCGTCGACTTGCCGACGTTCGGGCGGCCGGCGAGCGCGACGAATCCGGCGCGCGTCACCAGCTCAGCAGCTCGCGCTGGAGCACCAGCATCTCGCCATCGTCGACCTCGTGGTCCATGCCGAGCAGATGCAGCACGCCATGCACGACCGCCTCGCGCAGCTCGACCGTGTGCTCCGGGCAGATCACGACATCGCCGAGCTCGCGCGGACCGGCCGGCGCGGCGGTGTCGCCGTCGATCGGGAACGAGAGCACGTCGGTCGGGGAGTCCTCGGCGCGGTGCTCGCGATTGAGCTCCCTGATCCGCGCCGGCCCGACGAACTCGATCGCCAGATGACCGTCGGCGACGCCGGCGCTCGCCGCAGCGAGCGCCGCGAGCCGTTCGATCTCCGCCGGGGGCAGCGGCGCCGTGCCGACGATATCCAGCTCGATCATCAGCCCTTGCGCGCGTGCTTGGCTGCGGCGATATCCGGCGCGGCGCGCTGAGCGTGCTCCTCATATGCCTCGACGATGCGCTGCACAAGCCGGTGGCGCACGACATCCTCGCCGCCCAGGCGCACGAACTCGACGCCCTCGACCTCGCCGATGATGTCGGCAACGACGACCAGCCCGGACTGCTGCTCACGCGGCAGGTCGACCTGGGTGACATCGCCGGTGACGACCATCTTCGAGCCGAACCCGAGCCGTGTGAGAAACATCTTCATCTGCTCGGGCGTGGTGTTCTGGGCCTCGTCGAGGATCACGAAGGAGTCGTTCAGCGTGCGACCGCGCATGAAGGCGAGCGGCGCGACCTCGATCACGCCGCGCTCGAGGTGCTGGGAGACCTTCTCGGGGTCGATCATGTCGTGCAGCGCATCGAACAGCGGGCGCAGGTAGGGATCGATCTTCGCCATCAGGTCACCCGGCAGGAAACCGAGCCGCTCGCCGGCCTCAACCGCCGGACGGGTCAGGATGATCCGGTTGACCTCCTTGCGGCTCAGCGCCGCGGCCGCCAGTGCCACGGCGAGAAACGTCTTGCCGGTGCCGGCCGGCCCGATCCCGAAGGTGATCGTGTTCCGGCGGATCGAGTCGACGTAGCGCTTCTGCCCGATCGTCCGCGGCGCGATGCGCGTCGCGCGGTGGCGCCAGATCACGTCGTCGAGCACCGCTGTGGGTGTGCTGTCCGCGTTCAGCACGCCGATGACGGCGGCCAGCGTCGCCTCGTCAAGCGGGTGGCCTGACGGCGCCAGCGTGCCGAGCTCCTCGATCACCCGCGCCCCGGTTTCGAGCGCGGCGGCTTCGCCGTCGAGGGTGAGCAGATTGCCGCGCAGGTACACGCGCGCGTTGAGGCGCTCCTCCAGCGCGCGCAGCATCGCGTCGTGATCGCCCGCGAGGCCTGCCGCGAGGTCGTTCGACAGCTCGAACTGACGTCTCACGCGGTCGCGAGCGCCGCTCGCACCTGCTCGGAGACGCGCCGGCCGTCGGCTCGCCCGGCCACCTCGGCCATGACGATCGCCATCACCTTGCCCAGGTCCTTGGCCGACTCGGCGCCGGATTGCGCGACGGCGCGCGTGACCATCTCCTGCAGCTGGGCGTCGTCGAGCTCGGCTGGAAGGTAGGCACCGATGATCAGCGCCTCGGCGGCCTCGGCGTCGGCGAGGTCCGCGCGGCCGCCGTCGCGAAATGCGCGTTCGGCCTCGGCCCGGCGCTTGCGCTCTCGCCGCACCACCGCCAGTTCGTCATCCGGTCCCTCCTTCGCGGCCTTCTGCAGCTCGGAGAGCAGGAGCCGCAGTGTGCCGACGCGCGCCTTGTCGCCGGCCTTCATCGCATTGACAAGGTCGCCCCTGACGGTGTCGAGGATGTTCATCAGCGGCAAAGGATACGCCCGTTTCAGCCGCGTTCGAGCAGCACGGCCGCCCATTCGCCGCTACTGCTGCGCGCTCGCTCGTGCAGATCGTGACGGTCGCGGAAGGCTCGTGCCACCTCGTCGACTTGGTCGGTAAGCAGTCCGGAGGCGATCAGCAACGCCGGCGCGTGCCGGAGACGCTCGGCGAGCTCGAGCAGCAGCGGGCGCAGCAGGTTGGCGGTGATCGTGGGGGCGCTGGGCAGCACGTCGCGGTGCAGGTCGAGGCGAGTGACCTCGACGACCACCCCGTTGGCGGCGGCGTTCTCGCGCGCCGCGTGCACCGACTCATGCTCGTGGTCGACGGCACAGACCGGCGAGAAGCCGAGCTTGGCGGCCGCGATGGCGAGCACCCCGGAGCCGGTTCCGAGGTCGAGCAGCGGACCAGCGGCCTCGCCGCTGCGGGCGAGCGCGACCAGCAGTTCGAGGCACAGCCGTGTGGTCGCGTGCGACCCGGTCCCGAACGCCTGACCCGGCTCGATCACGACATCGATCAGGCCCGGCCTCGCCGCGGGCTCATACCATGGCGGGCGCACATGGAGGGTGCCGGCGATCTCGACCGGTCGGTGGAACGAGCGCCAGCGCGACGACCAGTCGTCGGCGATCTCGCTGCTCGAGACCTCGACGAGCACGGCGCCGACGCTGGCCTGCAGGTCGGGCACGCTCGGCAGCTCACCGGGGGCGCCGTAGAGCACGTACTCGATCGTGCCGTCATCGCCGTCGACCTCCTCGACCCCGGCGGGGGAGAACACGAGCAGCTCGGCCAGCGCGCTCGGGGCATCCTCGCGGGCGACCCGAACGGCGAGCCGGATCACCGCGGGGTCCCGCCGCAGCCTGGTCGCGAGCCGCCGCGTTGGCGCCGTTGGGAGCGGCCCGGGTTCTCGGCGCGCACCACCGCCGGGCTAGCCGTGGGAGCGCAGCGTCCGGCGCAGCCGCGCGAACATCGACTCCTCGGCGCGCAGGTTCTCGTCGGTGATCGTCGCACTGAACTGCTCGAGCAGGGCGCGCTGCTCGTCGCTCAGCCGCCGCGGGATCTGCACGTTGACGACGACGCGCAGGTCGCCGTGGCCGTGGCGCTGCAGGCGTGGCATGCCCTGGCCGCGCAGCGTGATCACGTCACCCGGCTGCGTGCCCGGGGCGACCTCGACTGCCGCGGGGCCGTTCAGCGTCGGCACCTGGAGGCTCGCACCGAGCGCGGCGAGCGGCGCCGGCACATCGAGCAGCGTGATCAGGTCGTCGCCCTCGCGCACGAAGCGCTCGTCCTCGCGCACGCGGACCAGCACGTAGAGGTCACCGGCCCCGGCACCCGGCTCACCGACATGTCCGCGCCCGCCGATGCGCACCCGCTGACCGTCGGCGATCCCGGCCGGCACGTCGATCGTCACGGTGCGCTCCGCGACGACCCGGCCGCGACCGCGACACTCCGCGCAGGGATTCGTCGCGACCCGCCCGTCGCCGCCGCAGTCGTCGCACACGACGGTACGCATGACCTGCCCGAATGGCGTGCGGGTAACCGCCTGGCGCCGGCCGGCTCCGCCGCAGCTCGCGCACGTCTCGATCGGCGTGCCGGGTTCCGCACCGTTGCCGCGGCAATGCTCGCAGCGGTCGACCGCCTCGTAGCTGACGGCGAATGCGCCACCGGTGGCCGCCTGCGTGAGGTCGAGCTCGAGCTCGCTGCCGACGTCGCCCCCCGCCGCGGGCCCGCGAGCGCCGCCGCCGAAGATGCCGCCCCCGGCGCCGCCGAAGAAGGCATCGAACAGGTCACCGAGCGAGCCGAACTGGTCGAAGTTGGGCTGGTACCCGCCTGAGCGCAGGCCTTCGTGACCGTGGCGGTCGTAGGTCGCGCGGCGCTCCGGGTCAGAGAGGATCTCGTAGGCCTCGGCCGCCTGCTTGAACTTCTCCTCGGCCTGCGGGTCCGCCGTGTTGACGTCCGGATGCAGTTCGCGGGCCAGCGTCCGGAACGCCTTCTTGATCTGCGCGTCGTCGGCGCGGCGCGGAACGCCGAGCACCTCATAGGGGTCGCGCGGGGTCGCCGGGCGCGCCATCAGTAGACGTCCTGCACGAATCGTGAGAGCTCGCGCGCCACGGCGCGCACGTTGTCGATCGCCACCGCGTAGTCCATGCGCACCGGGCCGATCACCGAGATCGTGCCGAGCTTGCGCTGCGCGAGCCCGTACCCGGAGGCCACCACCGACAGCGACTGCAGCCCGGGCACGTCGTTCTCGGCGCCGATCCGCACGAACACGCCGGGCTCGCCGAGCGCGCGCCGCATCACCTCGAGCAGCGCGACACGCTCCTCGAGCATCGCCAGCAATTCGCCGGCGTCGGCGGGGTCGGCAAAGCGACGGGCTCCCAGCAGGCGCGAGGTGCCGTCGACGTAGAGCATGTCCTCACCGCCGCCCGCGAGCTCGGTGAACGCCGGCGCGAGGCGGTCGATGAACGCGCGCTCGCGGGCGCTGAGCTCGGGATCGGCAAGCCGTCCGAGCAGCATCCGCGCGCCGAGCGGGAGACCGCCGACGCGTTCGTTGAGGTACTCCCCGGCCCAGGTCACGAGTCCGGAATCGATCGGCGTCTCGAATGCCCCGACGAACTTCGAGACCCCGCCTGAGGAGGTGATGATGACGACCATCACGACGCTCGGCTGCAGCGTGAGCACCTCGATGCGACGGATCGTCGCATTGTCGATCGCCGGCGCGGTCGCCACGGCGAGCAGATTCGTGATCTCCGACAGCGTCTCGGTCGTCACGCGCAGCGCGTCGTCGAGTTCGCGGCGAACATGCGTCAGGTCGAGCGCGGCGACCGGCCCGCGCTGCTCGGGCGCCGCGAGCAGACGGTCCACGAGGTAGCGCTGTCCCGCGTCGGTGGGCAGACGCCCCGCCGAGGTGTGCGGGTGCGCGAGCAGGCCCTCGGCTTCGAGCAACGCAAGCTCATAGCGGATCGTCGACGGACCGCAGTCGAAGTTCGGATCGGCGGCGAGCGTCTTCGACGCGACCGGCTGGCCGGTCGCGGCGTAACTGTCGACCACCTTTCGCAGGATCGTCTCCTGGCGGGGAGTGAGCATCGTCAACCGATTCTACGAAGCCGCCGGACGCGGGTGGGCGAGGCGCGCTCGCGGGCGTCGCGGCGGAGACCCCGCTCAGAGCGCGAGCTCGGCCGTCGCGCCGCGAACAATGGCCTTCCCCTGTTGCTGCGCGGTCACGCTGACGAGCGCACCCTCCGCGCTGCGCTCTTTGACGACCGAGCTGATCACGATTTCGTGCTCCGGCAGCGCGATCCCGCGGAACTGGACGGCGAGGCGCTTGAGATGCTCGGGACCGCCGAGCGCGTCGGTCTGCGCCCGCGCGAGCAGCGCCATCGTGTACAGGCCGTGGAGGATCCGCCCGGGAAGCCCCACGGACCGCGCGAACTCGTCGTCAAGGTGGATCGGGTTGAAGTCACCCGATGCGCTGGCGTAGCGGGCGGTCGTGTCACGATCGGGGGTGACGCGCAGCGTAGGAAGCTCGCTGCCCGGCGCCAGCTCGCTCACGGACGCGGTCTCACGATCTGGGTCCAGGTGCCGCGGCAGACCTCGGTGCCGTGCTGGCCTGTCGAATGCGACTCGAAGACGTAGAAGGCCATACCGATGCGCTCGTAGATCTCGGCGACCGAGATCTGCGTCGTGATCTCGTCACCGGCGAACACGAGCGGACCCCACTCGAACTCCTGCGCGCCGTGCACGAGCATCGCGAAGTCGATCCCGACCGCCGGATCGAAGAGGGCCTGCTCGATCGCCGTGGAGCAGTACACGACGGCGAACATCGGCGGCGCGACCAGATCCGGATGCCCCGCGCCGCGGGCTGCGTCGAGGTCGAAATGCAGCTCGTTGGTCTCGCCGACAGCGCGCGCATACGCGCGGATCCCCTCCCGGCTCACCGCGTAGCCATGCGGCTCGAACGTCCGCCCGAGCGCGTGCGTGTCGATCGCCATCAGCGTCGGCTGATCAAGCGCCGACGGACCAGGTGTCGGCGGTGTGCAACAACCCGGCGAGGCCATCGCGGCCGAAGCTCGCCTGGGCGCTGACCAGGTCGGCCGCGAGGCTCGATGCGGCTGCTGGACGCGGCGCCTGGCGGAAGATCCCGATCGGCGTGACGCCGCCCGATGCGTCGACGAGCCGGCTCAGCGCGAAGGCGAGGCTCGGATCCGCGCGGTGGGCGTCGTGGATCAGCAGCGCGTCTTCGCCGACCGCAGCGACCGCGACGACCTGCAGGTCGCCATCGGGGCCGCGCACGACGCCGCGCTCGCCGTCGGCGCCGAAGCGGATCGGCTGACCGTGCTCGAGCACGACGAGGCTCGCGTCGCGGGTCCGTTTGTCGGTCAGCGCGTCGAACTCACCGTCGTTGAACACCGGGCAGTTCTGGTAGATCTCGATCAGCGCCGCCCCGGGGTGCGCAGCCGCCGCGCGCAGCATCGCCGGCAGATGCTGCTTGTCGGTGTCCAGGGTGCGAGCGACGAACGTCGCGCCGGCGCCGAGTGCCAGCGAGATCGGGTTAAACGGCGAATCGATCGATCCGAACGGAGTCGACTTCGTCACTTTGCCGAGCTCGCTGGTCGGCGAGGCCTGGCCCTTGGTGAGTCCGTAGATCCGGTTGTTGAAGAGCAGGATCTTGATCGGCACGTCGCGTCGCAGCGCGTGGATCAGATGGTTGCCGCCGATCGACAACGCGTCACCGTCGCCGGAGACGACCCACACCGACAGGTCGGGCCGCGTGGCCACCAGTCCCGTGGCCAGCGCCGGGGCGCGGCCGTGAATCCCGTGCATCCCGTAGGTGTTCATGTAGTAGGAGAAGCGCCCGGCACAGCCGATTCCCGAGATGAACACGGTCCGCTCCGGCGCGATGCCGAGCTCAGGGAGGAAGCCCTGCATCGCGGCCAGGATGGCGTAGTCGCCGCACCCCGGGCACCACCGCGTCTCCGCCGGTGACTGGAAGTCGGCCTTGGTCAGCGGCGCAGCGTGGTTCTTCCCGTTCTTGGTGGCGCCGTTCGTGGTGGCGGTCATAGCCGGTCCAGCAGTTCGCGTTCCATCTCGGCGGCCAGCAGCGGGCGGCCCTGGCTGACCGCGTAGCTGTCGATGTCGCGGGCGAACTCGGCGCGCAGCAGCTTCACGAGCTGTCCGTCGTTCATCTCGGCGACGAGCACGCGCTTGAAACGACCGAGCACTTCGCCGGTGTTCGCCGGGAGCGGGTTGAGGTTGTGGAACTGGGCATGCGCGATGGGCCGGCCGGCGTCGCGAAGGCGACGCACCGCGGCGCGCAGCGTGCCGTAGCTCGAGCCCCAGCCGAGCACCAGCAGCTCGGCGTCGGAGTCGGCGTCCACGGCGAGCGGCGCCACCTCGATCCGCGCGATCCGCTCGCGCCGCTGATCGGTCATCAGCTGGTGGTTCGCGGGCTCATAGGAGATCCCCCCGCTCGGCTGAGACTTCTCGATCCCGCCGATTCGATGCGCCAGACCGGGTGTTCCGGGCACGGCCCAGGGACGCGCGCCGTCGGCGTTGCGGGCATACGGCTCGAACGGCTCCTCCCCGCCGGCGGTGGCGAAGCCAGGGTCGAGGACCGGCAGCGAGGCCGTGTCCGGGATCTTCCAGGGTTCCGAGGAGTTGGCCAGGAACAGGTCACTGAGCAGGATCACCGGCGTGCGGTAGCGCACCGCGATGCGCACCGCCTCGAGGACCGCGTCGAAGCACTGGGCCGGCGTGATCGCGCAGACGATCGGCAGCGGCGACTCGCCGTGGCGGCCGTGGAGCGCCATCAGCAGATCAGACTGCTCGGTCTTCGTCGGCATGCCCGTGGAGGGTCCGGCGCGCTGGACGTCGATGATCAGCATCGGCAGCTCGAGCATCACCGCAAGCCCGATCGTCTCCGCCTTCAGGTCCATCCCCGGACCGCTGGTGGCCGTGACGCCGAGCGCACCCCCGAACGCGGCGCCAAGTGCCATCCCGGCAGCCGCGATCTCATCCTCGGCCTGGATCGTTCGCACGCCCGCCTTGCGGTGGCGGGCCAGCTCGTGGAGCAGTTCCGAGGCCGGAGTGATCGGGTAGGAGGCGAAGACCAGCTGCAGACCGCTGCACACGCTCGCCGCGACCAGGCCGAGCGCCGTCGCCGCGGTCCCGTTGACCGTGCGGTAGGTGCCGGGCGACATGTCGTGGGCCGCGGGCACCCGAAACTGGACGTCGATCAGCTCCGTCGTCTCACCGAACGCGAAGCCGGCGCGGAACGCCGCCAGGTTCGCTTCGAGCGCGGCCTTCTTGTCGGCGAACTTCTTCTCGATCCAGCCTTCGGTGACCGCCGTCGGACGCTCGTACAACCACGACAGCAGTCCCAGCGCAAACAGGTTCTTGGCGCGTAGTGCGTCACGCGCCGAGACATCGGCCATACCCTCGACGGCGCGCTGGCTGAGCGTGCTCATCGGAATCCGCCGCACGACGAAGCCGTCCAGCGAGCCGTCCTCGAGCGGGTTCTGCTCGTAGCCGGCCTTCTGCAGGTTGCGCTTGGAGAACGCGTCCTCGTTGGCGATGATCGTCGCGCCGCGCTCCAGTTCGGCGACGTTGGCCTTCAGCGCGGCGGGGTTCATCGCGACCAGCACGTTCGGAGTGTCGCCGGGGGTGAGGATGTCGCGCGCGGCGAAATGGATCTGGAAGCTCGAGACGCCGGCGAGCGTGCCGGCCGGCGCGCGGATCTCGGCCGGGAAGCTCGGCAGCGTCGCCAGGTCGTTGCCCAGCGCGGCGGTGGCGTCGGTGAAGCGTCCGCCTGCGAGTTGCATGCCGTCGCCGGAATCCCCGGCGAAGCGCACGATGACCCGCTCCCGCTCCTCTACGCCCTTCGTTGCAACCGTCACTTTCGACCTGTCTGTGTCACGCGGCAGCGAACTGCCCGGTCCGCCAGTACCACGCACAATAACGATCGGCCCGGCGGCGCGGCGCAGCGGGGGCGCCGAACCGCCTCGGCGAGGCCACCGCTCGGCGCCGCACCGCCGCTGCGCGCCATCGGCACGCCAGCCAGCGCCGATGGCGGACTCAGGCTCAAGCTCAGGCTGAGAGCACGCTCAGAAGACCACCGCCGCCTCCTCCTCCCCGGCGAGTTCGGCCTCCTCTCCCTCTTCCCGCTGGCGTGCTGCCAGGAACTGGACGCTGTCGGCCAGGATCCCAACAGCCTGGCGATTCTCGCCCTCCGTCGTGGTCCATTCGTGCCATTCCAGCCGGCCGTCCACGGCGACCGGCCGGCCCTTCGTGAGAAACCGCGCGCAGGCCTCCCCGCTGGCCCCGAAGACCGTCACGTCGAAGTAGTTCGGGCGCTCATCGAACTCACCGGTGTCCTTGTTGCGCCAGCTCGTGCTGCATGCAACACGCAGACGGCACAGGCTCGACCCGTTCGGGGTTGAGCGCAGCTCCGGATCGCGCGTGAGGTTGCCGACCAGTACTACGCGGTTGATCGTGGCCATCAGGGTGTCTCCTTGTGTCGTGGTGGGTGATCCCGACGGCGACGCTACGCGGCGCTTGGGATGGAATTCGTCGAGGGGAAGCCGGGCAGCGAACCGGCCCGGTCGAGCGGGATCACCGCGACGCGCTCGCCGGCGCATTCGCGGCGCAGCGCCCGTTGCAGCGCGCGCGCGGCGGGCGGCGCCGCGTAGTAGACGACCCCGCCGACGAGCCGACTGCGCGCCCAGCCGCGCACGATCGTCTGCAGCCGAGCTGGTGCCTTGACGGTCAGCTCGACCTCGATCGCGATCGGCGCGGCCGATCCCCAGCACACCAGGTCCGGGCGGTGCAGGGCGATCGTGCCGTCGCGCGCGAAACCGACCTCCGCGCTCGCCAGCGGCCTTCCCTCGGCGCGCTCCAGGGCCCGCAGCTCGCGTTCGCCGCCGACCCGCTGCCCAGCGTCGCCGAGCGCCGCCGCGACGCGCGCGACGGCGAGCAGGTGGGCGAAGCCCGAGGCGCTGACCGCCACCGGATCGAGCTCCGGGCGGCCGGCGTCGCGCAGCCCGCGGCGCGTCAGGACATGCAGCGCCGGGGCGCCATGCAGCAGGCGCAGCGACCGGGTCAATCCGGCGTCCTCCAGCGCGCGCAGCCGCGCGCCCGTAGCTCTCGGGCTCAGTCCGCATGAGGCGGCGAGCTCGCCGGCCGAGCCGGCGCCGATCGCGGCGAGCCAGGCCAGGATCGCGACCGTCGATCGATCGTGTCGGTGCATCAGGTTGCTCCTCTCTCGTCAGGGATGAAGGATCCGCGCCACCGAGCAGCACCCGGCGCTGGCCACGCTGACCGCGGCACTGCCGCAGGCCAGCGTTCGGATCACGTCAGGGTGGATCGCGAACTCGCGCGATCGGCTGCGGGTCGTGCGGCCCGTGGGGATCGCGTGGGCCAGCTGCTCGCTGGAGCTCCACGCTGGTTTCGTGCCTGCGATCCGCGCGATCAGCTCGGCGGAGTCCGGGACGCTCTGGCGGTGGGCGATGACCGTCTCGACGTTGCCCAGCACCTGCTCGAGCAGCTCGGGTGCCGCGGCGCGCAGGTCGGCCAGCTCCTGCGTCGCGAGCAGCAGATTGAAGCCCGCGGCGCGCGCCCGACCGAACAGCCGCGCAACTCCCTCGGCGGCGATCGCCGAGAACTCGTCGATCGCGACCAGCGTCGGGACCGGCGCGGCCTGGCAGGATGCGGCGACCGTCAGCAGGTCCCCCACGATCGCGGCGGCAAGCATCCGCGAGAGCAGCGGAAGTCTGTCGGCCTCGAGGCAGAGGTAGCTGACGGCACCGCCGCGCACCGCCTCGAGCAGATCGAGCTCCGGCACGCCGGCCGTCGGATGAAGCCAACGGCCGAGCTCGGACTCGGCGAGGATTGCCAGCCGGTCACGCGTACCGCCCAGACCGGTTCGCTGGCGCGCGTCGAGCGCGTCGAGGTAGTCAAACAGCCGCCGGGCGTCCGCTTGGTCGGGGACGCTGCGCGCGAGCAACTCCAGGCGCCGCGGATCCATCAGCTCGAGCAGCCGCGCCGGGGTCGCGCGCTCTCCGACGGCGTCCAGTGCACGCACCGCATGGGCCAGGTAGCGCTGCGCCTGACGCAGATAGTGCGGCTCGCTGTAGTGCTCCCCGGCGAGCGCCTTGTCGGCGATCTCTCCCGCCGTACCGTGGCCGTACGGGTTGTAGGTCGTCGGGCCGCTCGGCGTCCATTCGACGAAGGCCCGCCGGGCATGCCGCGCCGCGTCGCGCGCGCACTCGCGCAACAGCGCATCCCCCTTCGGATCGACGATCACGGCGCCGAAGCCCTGCTCGATCGCGCGCGCGACGATCAACGCCTCGGTGACCGTCTTGCCGGAGCCGGTCGCGCCGACGATCAGCGTGTGGCTCCCGCTCGTGCGGCCGAGCGGGATCGCGACCGGCCGGCGACCGCGGTCCTCGCCGATCGTGATCGCTCCGGCGGGCTTCGATCGACGGGTGCGCCGGCCCCACGCGAGCGCGGAACCCGCGACGCAGCCGATCGCCGGTCCGGCGGCGAACGGCAGCACGAGGAGCGCCACGGCGATCCCCGTTGTCCAGTCGAGCGCCGGGCGGCGCACGAACAGCATGGCGGCGAGCGCGCACACAGGCACGCCCCAGTAGATGAGCACGGTGGCTCCTTTCGTGTGTGATGGCCGCGGCGTCGCCGCCGCGGAAGGTCAGGCCGGCTCGTCGAGCCGGTAGCCGATGCCCCAGACCGTCACGAGCATCGAGCCGTGGCGGCCGAGTCGCCGTCGCAGGCGCGCCGCGTGCCGTTCGAGCGTGCGACTGCGCGGCGAGGCGGCGCTCGCGTCCCAGCAGCTGGACAGCAGCTCCGCCTTGGTGAACAGACAGCCCGGCGCCGAGGCCAGGCAGCGCAACAGCGCGAACTCGCGGCGGGGAAGGCTGAGCTTGGCGCCGTCGAGCTGAACGGAATGGGCGCGCGTGTCGATCGCCAGCGGCCCGACGGTCCAGCTGCGCTCGTCGCGGCGCTCGAGCGCCCGGACGCGAGCGCGCAGCTCGGCCGGGCGCAGCGGCCCGGCGATCACGGCATCGGCCCCACCATCGAGCACCGCCGCCACCTGCGAGCGACGCACGCCGACGACGAGGACGGCTGCCCCGGGGTGAGCGGCACGCGACGCGTCGAGGCGCGTGACGTCGGCGGTGACGACGGCCGACGCGACCGGCGCCGCCGCGAGCGCTCGCTCGATCCGCACCCAGAGCGCGGGATCGGCGGCGATCAGGATCATGACGGCGGTCGCGCCCGCCGGAGCGTCGAAGCAGCGCTCAGGGCAGCTCCACCTCGCGCGGGGCGATCCCGAGACCTTCGCGCGCGATCAGCGCGAGCGTGTCGCTGTGCACCCACGGGTTGGGCCGGGCGCCCGGGCTCGAGGGCAGCAGGCCGACACGCCGCGCGAGCCAGCTCGTCTCGCCCGAGCCGTTACCGCGACGGTCGTGCTTGATCCGCCCGCAGGCCATCGCGATCGCGCTGAAGCTCGTTCCGTGCTCCGTCACGGCGTTGAGCACGGCCTCGCGCAGGCGCCGGTTGAGCACGATCGGACTCGATTCGATGCGCCGCAACTCGACTGCCAGGGTCGAGACGGAAACCTGACGGTCGCGACGAAACCTCGCCACCGCAGCACGCGTCAGCGTGCAGACCGGCTCGTAGGCCTCGAGTGCCCCGACGACGTCGCGGGCGCTCAGGCAGCGGGGTGCGCCACCCCGGCGGCGGGACTCGCGATGCCAGCGCAGCTCGGCGGGCGTCCCGGTCGAGCGCAGGAAATAGCGCCGGCCGACGGCATCGGTGAGGACCACCGGAGAGAACGCGCTCGGCTTCGGGACTCCGCGGTCTCCCTCCGGCCGCGCGCCAAAGTCGGTGGCTCGCAGGCGACGGGCGCCGTGCCAGGGGTCGGCCAGGAACTCGCTGCACACGAGCCGGGCGTTGCTGTCGGGTTCGTCGCTCGCAAGGTGAGCGAGCAGCCGAGCGTCGGTGCCGTCGCACTCGCGCCGGTCGACGAGCAGTCGGGATCCGTCGGCCCCGTCGAGGATCACGAGCTCACGGAGTCCGTCATCTGCCAGGTAGCGGTCGCAGGCGATCATCGTCATGGCGCTCCTCATCGGTTCGGCTCGAATTGCGTCGTGCTGCCTTTGACCGACGGAGGCGGCGAGAGGGGACCAACCGGGCCGCGCGAGGGGTTGCTGGCGAGAGCCGGCGACCGCGGTGGTGCGCGAGAAGGACGGAGCGAGGGAGGAAGTGGAGGTGGGAGAGGCCGTCGACGCTAGACGCCCGCGGCGTCAGGAGCGCGGCGGGCGTGGGGGCGACTGCACCTAGCGCCAGGGCGGCTTCGCGGTGCCGGGCGTGGGCTCCGCGGGCAACTGCGCGAACGGCGCGAGCACCGGCTCGCCAGACGAGCTGCCGCGCAGGGCCGCCGGCAACGGCGGGACCGTCCACCCGGTCAGTTCGCCGCGATGCAGATCACCTTCGGCGACGAAATGAATGCCGCGCCGGCCCGGGCGCGGCCAATGCTCGGGCGCCACGCCGATCTCGGCGAGACATGCCGTCAGCGCCGCGTCGGCCTGTGCGGCGCGAGCCAGCGCGTGTGCCTCGTCGGTGCACAGCATCACGACCGTCGGCGGGGCGCCGGCGCGGCGGTAGCGCTCGACCGAGCGCCACCAGCCGGACAGCAGGTGGTCGTAGGCTTCGAGCAGCGCCAGCGGCTCGGCCGCGTCCACGGCAATCAGCAGGTCAATGCGGGCTCCGGCATGTGGGCCGGCGGCCCGCAGGGCGACGACCGCGGCCGGTCGCACCGCGGCGAACCTCTCGACCTGCGCCCGTGTGCCGTCGCGCCGGCTCACGAGGAAGTCGCGGGCCCGCCGGCCGTCGCCGAGGTCGAGGGCGCCGGGATCCCCGGCTCCCGGGACGATCGCCGCGCGGCCCGGCCCGAGGACCTCGAGGACGGCGTCGCCGGCGCGCGCCTCGAGGGCCAGCAGCCAGCCGACCAGGTGCACGTCGGCATTCAGGCCGTCGAGCGCGGCCGGATCCAGCGCGGGCGCGCGGCGCCCCGTGAGCCCGAGCAGCTCGATTGCGTGCTCGGTCACCACGCAGCACAGCGGCACCCCGCCGCCGTCGTCGCGATACCGCTGGAACCGGGCGATCAGCCCGCGGTCGGCCAGGCGCTTGAGCTGGCGTTGCGTGACGGTCAGCGAGCGCCCCGGGTTGACTCTGCGATGGACCTGCGTGGTCAGCGCGCAGCGCGCCCCGGCGAGCCAGGTGAGCAGCTCTCGGTCGGCAGGCGCGAGCCGTCGCGCGCGCGAGGGCGCCGCCACGGTCAGCAGGCGGGTGCGACGAGCTCCGTCCAGCACCAGGAGCTCACCGTGGCTGGGAGGCGACTGTTGCTGCTGCCGCGACCTCGCCGTCGGCGTCGCGACCGGCGGGGGCGACCGCACCGCTACCGGGGGCGATCGCACGGCCGTCGAGTCTGGCGGCGGCGGCGGGTCGCGCAGCTCACGGCCGCCACGTGCGTGCTGGGCGGCGGCGTGCCATTCGATCCGCGCGCGGTCGAGCGGCAGCGGCAGCGTCTTCGCGATGAACGGCCGTTCGCGCCCGCGCGGCGTCGTCCAGCTCGCCAGCGCCGTGTGGCGCGGGAGATGCAGGCGAACGTCCGGGGAGGCGAGCTTCGCGAGCTGCTCGTCCCCGGCCCGAACCTGATCGGAGAACTCGGACATCAACAGCGCGGACCCGGCCCGCGCATCGGTGGCCGAAGCCGTCGCGAACAGCACGCGGTGGGCGAACAGGGCATCGAGCTGCTCGCGCAGCTCCGGCTCCCACTGCGCGTCGGTCTGCCAGCAGGCCACGGTCTCGAGACCGGCCGAGCGTTTCAGTGCGAGCGTCTGGGCGAACGCCCCGTTGATGGCGAGCGGCGCCTCGTCGACCTTGAGCGCCACGGCAGCCCGCGGCGCAGCGTCCCGGCGGTCCTGGACGCGGCCGAGCGCCGCGTCCAGCATGCCGAGCAGCAGTTGCATGAGCACCGCGACGTTTCCCGCGCCAATCTCACCGAGCGCCCCGCGGACCACGAGCACCTCGCGACGCTCGATCAGCCCGTCGAGGTCGATGCGCAGGGAGTCGTTGAGCAGCACCCGCTTGACCGCCGGCGAGTTCAGCACCCGGGCCAGCTTGTTCGCCGGCGCGTCCAGCTTGGCCGTGGTGCTGGCACGCGCGTCGAGCAGCTGCGCCGGCAACTCCTGGTCGAGGAACGTCGCGACCTCGGCGTAGGCCGGCAGCTCGACGAGGCGGTCGGCGACGCGGGCGCGAAACACCCGCCCGGCCTCCCCCACCTCGAGCAGCCGCGCGACGTCCCACAGCGTCGCCGCGGGCGTGCAGGCGAGCACCGCGATGATGGCGTTGCGCAGGTAGCGGTCGGAGCTGCCACGCACCTCGCCGTCGCTGAACAGACCGCGCAGCGCGGCGACCACGTGATCGGCGATCGCGTCAGGCGCCGCGTTCACCGCGAGTGGGTTGAAGCCGGCCCTCGGCGCCGCCATGTCGAGCAGCGTGGTGGTCCGCGACCGCGGCACGATACTCAGCACGGCCTCCGCGGCATCGCCCTTCGGATCGAGCACGATCACGGCGCAGTCTGCGCGGCGGAGATCCTCCCTCGCGCTGGCCACCAAAAACGAGGTCTTGCCCTGCTCGACGGCCCCGACGACCGCGGTGTGCTGGCGGCGCAGCGCGGCGGCGATGGTGACCGGACCGTGCTCGTCGCGAAGCAGTCCAACGCTGTCGCGCGCGCGATCGATCCCGGGCGGCGCCGGGGCCAGCGGAACGGCTCGGGCGACGAACGGCAGCGCGGCGAACTCAGGGGCCGGGAGGCACCACAGGCCCGCCAGTTCCGCCGGGCGGTACAGACACCACGGCGAGCGGCGCGGGGCCGTGACGTGGATCCTGGCGGCGCGGTGCGCGCGCAGGCGTGGCGTTCCGCCGGCGAGGACGCTTGCGAGCGCTCGGGCGCGGGCATCGTCGCGGGCGAACACGAGCGCGGTGCTCCACAGCAGCGGTCCGCTGCGCTGCTCGGCCGAGGAGCAGACGAGCTCGATGATCCGCGGGGCGGGCCTGAGGATCAGCCGCAGCGTCGCGGGCGCGCCGGCAGCGGCCATCGCGCCGAGCAACGGCTCGATCCCGGGGTGCTGCTGGTCCGGCTCGTCGTCGGCGCGCAGTGGCGTTCGGCGCCGCAGCGACCACGCAGCGGGCGGCGCGCTCACGCCGGCGCGCAGCGGGCGCAGTCGCACGTTCGGGTAGCTCGCCCGCAGGGCAGCCTGCACCTGCCGTTCGAGTCCACCTGGGCAGAGCAGCGCAAACCAGATCAGTGGCGCCCCGCCCGGGCGGCGGTCGAGATGGACCTCGAGCGCGAGGGTCCGACGCGCGCCGAGCAGCGCGTGCAGCCTCGTAAAGGTCCCCGCCAGCGCCTCGGCGTCGGCGCGATCATTGCGGTAGGGCTCGATCAGCAGGCGGATCGGCGCAACCCGGCGGAAGCGGCCGCGAACGAGCGCGAGCGTCACGCCGACCACGCCCACACCAAGAACTCCCACTGCTGCTCTCACACCCGCCCTCTCCCGGTCGACGGGTGATCCGACGGCCGGCCCGCGAGCGGACAGCGGCAGTCTCAGCCGCGGGCGGCGGCCTCCCGCGCGCGGTCACGGTAGACCCGGTACTCGGCGCGCTCCGGGCGCAGAGTGGCGGCGATCGCCAGCGGCCCGCAGGCCTCGCGATGCCTGCCAAGCTGCTGCAGGGCGCGGCCCAGGCAGAACTGGGCGTAATCATCGGTCGGCGATGCGGCGGCGAGGGCGGCGAACTCCTCGACCGCCTCGCGGTAGCGCTGGCTGTGGAAGAGCGCGCGGCCGAGCGCCTCGCGGATCGAGGCCTTGTCCGGTTCGAGGGTGCGCGCGCGAGCCAGCGGCACCGCCGCGGCGGCGAAGTCACCACGCTCGAGCAGCGCGGTTCCACGCCGGTAGCACTCGTAGACCTCGCTCGTGCTTTCGATGTCGCTCATCGCCTGCACGATACTCAGGCGGCGAGCGTCAGCGGACGACCGAACGCCTTGCGGAACAGGTCCGACTGGCGTTCCGCGCCCCAGCGGGCCAACGCCGGGTCGCCGTGGACCGCGAGCTCCAGCTCGAGCCGCTCGCCCTGTTCGCGCAGGCGTGCACGCACGACGGCGCCGTCGCGCCCGCGATCGAGATGCTCCGCGAGGCGCAGCAGGGCCGCGAGCCGCGTGAGCAGCAGTTGATCGCCCGGATGACACAGTGGCGCAAGCTCGCCGAGCTCAGGGGCGCCCTTGCGGTGGTAGCGCACGGTTTGCGCGATCAGCGCGAGCTCGCGTTGGCTGAAACCGGGCAGGCCGGCGGCGAGGATCAGGTAGCGCGAGTGCTTGTGATGGTCGTCGTAGTCGACCGACACACCGATGTCGTGAAGCATGCCCGCAGCCCACAGGAGCTGGGCGATGTCGAGGCCGCGGGCGCGCGGCACGCTGCCGTCGAGCGAGTCGAACAGCTGGCCGGCGAGCTCCGCGACGTGGCTGCAATGCACGAGATCGGGTTGGTACTGCGTGGCGAGGTTGCGGACGCTGGCGACCCGCACGTCCTCGAACAGCGGCGGCTGCACCGGCCCGAGGTAGGTGGAGAAGAACACCCCCTCACGCAGCCCGGCCTGGGTGACCTCGAGCCGGTCGGTGCCGATCGCCTCCATCGCCGCGCGGATCACGATCGCACCCGCCAGGATCAGCCCGGCACGACCGGGTTTGATCCCGTCGAGCGTCGCGCGTTCATCGACGGTCCGTGACGCCAGCTGCTTGATCAGCCCGTCGAGCGCCTCGCCCTCGAGGACTGCGCCCTGCACGCCGATCGACGGCAGGCCCGCCGCGGCGTTCGCGGCGGCGGCGAGGTTGCGCACCGTTCCGCCGATGCCGACGACCGACCCGCGCAGCCGGCTGCACCATGGGACGGCGGCGAGCTCCTCGAGGACGTGCGCCCGCAGCGCGTCGCGCTGCTTCGCGCCCGACGCCTTGCCCTCGAAGAAGCGCTCGGTCATGCGGACCGTGCCGAGCCTCCATGAGCCGGTGTCAACGGCTCGCCGTCCACGCACGCGGACGAGCTGAAGGCTGCCGCCGCCGAGATCGAGCACGGCTCCGTTGCTCAGCGTCGTCGAGTTGACGGCCGCGAGGTAGCCGAACTGTGCCTCCTCCTCGGTGCTCAGGACGCGAGCCGGAAGGTTCGTCAGCTCGCGCACCCGCGCGAGCAACTCCTCCCCGTTGGCCGCATCGCGGATCGCACTGGTCGCGACCGCCCGAACGTTCTCGACCGCGATGCCACTGGCGGCGCAGAAGTGCGCGTAGACCTCCATCGCCTCGACCGCGGTCTCGATGCGGTCGTCCGCGAGCCGGCCGCTGGCGAGCAGGCCGGCGCCGACCCGGACGGTGTCGTAGATCTCATCGGTCCGCCGCCACCAGCGCCCGGGCTCGTAGCTGTAGGC
>DATLQS010000062.1:0-52734 GCA_035535075.1 Solirubrobacteraceae bacterium | reverse complement strand
CGCCGCTCGATCGCCATGTGGATGTCCTCGTCGTCGGGCGCGAACGCGAAGCTGCCGGCCTCCAGTTCGCCGGCGACGGCATCGAGCCCGCGCAGCAGCTCGTCGCGCTCGCTCGCCTCGATCACGCCGATCGACGCGAGCATCGACGCGTGCGCCCGGGACTGCGCGACGTCGTGGCGCCACAGCCGCCGGTCGAAGGCCAGCGAGGCGTTGATCGCCTGGAAGTCCGGGTCCTGGGGCTCGGCGAAGCGCGACATCGTGGCGCCAGTCTATGCCCGCCCAAGCACCGCGGCCAGGGCGCCGGCGACCCGCGCGATCTCGCCCTCGCTGAGCGCCGGGTGAAAGGGCAGCGCGAGCGAGCGAGCGGCGATGTCCTCACAGACCGGGAACTCGCCGGGGCGATGGCCGAAGGTCTCCCGGTAGTAGCTCATCAGGTGGATGGCCGGCAGGTAGGGCTTGCTCTGCACGCCCCGTGCGCGCAGTCCGCGGATCGCCTCGTCACGATCGACGCCGCGCGGCAGCGCCACCGTGTAGACGAACCAGCCGCGCACGTTGCCGCCCTCGTCGGGGCAGAGCAGGTCGAGCTCCTCGATGCCGCTGAGCGCGTCGCGGTAGGCGCCGGCGACGCGGGCGCGCGCCGCGAGCATGGCGTCGAGCCGCTCGAGCTGGGCGAGGCCGATCGCGCAGGCGATCTCGCTGAGGCGGTAGTTGAAGCCCAGCCGATCGTGGTCCAGCCAGTCCATGTTCGGCGCGCGGCCCTGGTTCCGCTCGCTGTCGATGCACTCCTTGTGGCTCGCCTCGCCCAGCGTGACCATGCCGCCCTCGCCGGTCGTCAGCTGCTTGTTGGCGTAGAACGCGAACACCGCCGGGTGGCCGCGGGCGCCGACCGCCACGCCGTCGGCGTGGATCGCACCGAGCGCCTCACAGGCGTCCTCGACGATCGGCAGCGCGAGTCGCTCGAGCGCGGCGATGTCGGCCGGCCAGCCAAAGATGTGCACCGGCAGGAGCGCGGCGGTGCGCGCGCTCACGGCCGCCGCGACGGCCGCGGGGTCGATCGTCAGCGTACGCGGATCGATGTCGACAAACACGGGCCGCGCGCGCTCATAGACGATCACGTTGGCCGAGGCGACGAACGAGAACGGACTGGTGATGACCTCGTCGCCGTCCGAAACGCCGACCGCGCGCAGCGCGAGATGAAGCCCGGCGGTACCGCTCGAGACGGCGCTGGCGTGCGGCGCTCCGATGCGCTGCGCGAACTGCCGCTCGAACTCGCCGAGCAGCGGGCCGAGCGAGAGCCGACCCGAGCGCAGGACCTCGAGCACGCGCCGCTCCTCGGCCTCGCCGAGGACCGGTCGGGCGAGCGGGATCTCGGCGTCGCTCACGCCGGCGGCCCGGAGAGCATGCCACGCTCCAGCGAGTCCACGAGCGCCTCCCAGGAGGCCGCGACGACGTTCTCGGAAACGCCGATCGAGCCCCACACCTCGGTCCCGTCGGAGGAGTCCAGCAACACCCGCGTGACCGCGCCGGTGCCCTTGTCCTCGTCGAGGATCCGGACCTTGAAGTTGACGAGCTCGATGTCGCCGAGGTGCGGGTGGACCTCGCCGATCGCCGCGCGCAGCGCGGTGTCGAGCGCGTTGACCGGGCCGTTGCCCTCGGCGGTGCGGACCCGTCGCTCGCCGTCGATCCAGATCTTGATCGTCGCCTCGGTCTGCACTGCGCCGTCGGCGCGCTGCTCGACGATCACGCGCCAGGACTCGAGCGTGAACAGCGGCGCGTAGCCGCCGGTCTCGCGGCGCAGCAGCAGCTCGAGCGAGCCGTCGGCCGCCTCGAACTGGTAGCCGCGGTGCTCGAGCTCCTTGATCCGTTCGAGCACCTTCGTCGTGGTCGCCTCGTCGAGGTCGATGCCGATCGCCGCGGCCTTCTCCGTCACGCTGACCCGTCCCGCGAGCTCGGAGACCAGCAGCTCGCGCTGGTTGCCGACGAGCGCCGGGGCGATGTGCTCGAAGGTGCTGGCGTCGGCGCTCACACCGGCGACATGCATGCCCCCCTTGTGGGCGAAGGCGTTGCGTCCGACGTATGGTTGGTTGGGGTCGGGGGTGATGTTGAGCAGCTCGTCGACGAAGTGCGCCGTCTCGGTCAGCCGGGCGAGCTGCTCGTCGGCGAGGCAGTGGAAGCCGAGCTTGAGCTGCAGGTTGGCGATGATCGAGACGAGGTTCGCGTTGCCGGTGCGCTCGCCGCAGCCGTTCATCGTCCCCTGAACCTGGCGCGCGCCGACCTCGACCGCGGCCAGCGAGTTGGCAACGCCGCACTCGGCGTCGTTGTGGCAGTGGATTCCGACGCGCGCGCCGTCGCCGAGAGTGGCGATCGCGGCGCTCGTGGCGACCGAGATCTGCGAGGGCAGCGACGATCCGTTGGTGTCGCACAGCGTCACGGTCTCCGCCCCCGCCTCGGCGGCGGCGCGAACACACGCCAGCGCGTAGTCGGGCTCGGCGCGGTAGCCGTCGAAGTAGTGTTCGGCGTCATAGATGACGCGCTTGCCGGCGGCGCGCAGGAAGGCGATCGACTCGGCGATCATCCGCAGGTTCTCCTCGCGGTCGACCTTGACGAGCTTCTCGAGGTGCAGCGTCCAGGTCTTGCCGACCAGCGTGCAGACCGGAGCGACGCTGTCGGCCAGCGCCACGAGCGCCGCGTCGTCGGCGGCGCCGATCCCGCGCCGGCGCGTCATGCCGAAGGCGGCGATCTGGGCGTGGGTGAAACGCTCGCCGGCGAGCAGCTCGAACAGCTCGCGCTCCTTGGGATTCGAGGCCGGGAATCCGGCCTCGATCAGATCGATCCCGAGTTCGTCGAGCTTGTGGGCGACGCGCAGCTTCTCGTCGGCCGAGAGGGACATCCCCTCGCCCTGCATGCCGTCGCGCAGCGTGGCGTCATATAGCTGGATCGTGTTCACGGTGGTTCCTTTCGAAGCGGGTCGGGGCGAGCAGCGCGGGCAGCGGCCGTGCGCACGGAGCGCTAGACGGCCGCCCGCATAATTCGCGCCACGAACATCGAAAGGAGCGTCGGCACTACGCGCTCGCCCGCTCCGGCACCGTCACCACGTCGAGCCACTCGAGGTAGCGCTCGTTGCGGCCGTAGAGCACGTCCTGGAAGGCGTCCTGCAGCACCCGCGTGATCTCGCCGGGCTCGCCGGTGCCGATCGCGTGGTCGTCGATCTCGCGAACCGGCACGAGCTCGGCCGCCGTCCCGGTCAGGAAGACCTCGTCGGCGAGGTACAGCTCGGCCCGCGCGATGTCGCGTTCGATCACCGTGTAGCCCAGATCGCGGGCGATCTGGATCACCGAGCGGCGGTTGATCCCGTCGAGGATCGAGGCGGTCTGCGGCGGGGTCACGATCACGCCGTCGCGGACGGTGTAGATGTTCTCGCCGGACCCCTCGCAGACATGGCCGTGGTCGTCGAGCAGGATCGCCTCGTCGTAGCCGGCCTTGACCGACTCGATCTTGGCGAGCACGCTATTGAGGTACTGGCCGGACGCCTTGGCCTGCGGGATCAGCGCGCGCGAGCTGATCCGCTCCCACGAGGAGACCTTCGCGCGGATCCCGTTGCGGGTCCCCTCGTCGCCGAGGTAGGTGCCCCACGGCCACACGGCGATGGCCACGTCGATCGGCGCGTCCAGCGGGTTCAACCCCATCTGCCCGTAGCCGCGGAAGGCGATCGGGCGGATGTAGCAGGAGGGCAGCCCGTTGCGCACGACCAGCTCGTGCGTGGCGGCGCGGAGCTGCGCCACCGTGTAGGGCAGGTCCATGTAGTAGAGCTTGGCCGAGCGCTCGAAGCGGTCGAGATGGTCGAGGTGGCGGAAGATCGCCGGCCCGCGCGCGGTCTCATAGCAGCGGATTCCCTCGAAAACCCCCGTGCCGTAATGCAGGCCGTGCGTGAGGATGTGCACCTTGGCGTCCTCCCAGGCGACGAACTCCCCGTTGTGCCAGATGACCTCCGATTCGATCACAGCGCCCAGCTTCCCTTCGCTATAGATATCCGAGCACGGCCGCCGTGGCCTGCGCCGTGGTCGCCGATCCGCCGAGATCCCGCGTCCGCAACCCGGCGGCGAGCGCACGATCGACCGCGGATTCTACCGCTGCGGCGGGTCCTTCCAAGTGCAGTCCGCGACGCAGCATCAGCGCCACGGAGAGGAACATCGCGAGCGGGTTGGCGATGCCGGCTCCGGCGATGTCCGGCGCCGACCCGTGCACGGGCTCGAACAGGCCGGGGCCCGCGCTGCCCAGTGACGCGCTCGGCAGCATCCCGATCGAGCCGGTGATCATCGCCGCCTCGTCGCTGAGGATGTCGCCGAACATGTTCTCGGTGACGATCACGTCAAAGCGGCTCGGCGAGCTGACGAGCGCCATCGCGGCGCTGTCGACGAGCAGGTGCTCGAGCTCGACGCCGGGGAACTCCTCGGCGTGGACGCGGCTGACCACCTCGCGCCACAGCCGCGAGGTCTCGAGCACATTCGCCTTGTCGACGCTCGTCACGTGGGTGCGTGCCGCCGCGAAGGCGACGCGGGCGATCCGTTCGATCTCGCTGACGCTGTACTCGCACAGGTCGCTCGCCGCGAGCGCCGTCCGCGTCTTGGCGCCGAAGTAGATGCCGCCGGTCAGCTCGCGAACGACGAGCAGGTCGGTGTCGGCGATGCGCTCCTCGCGCAGCGGGCTCGCGCCGTAGAGCGCTTCGATCGCCCGCACCGGGCGAAGGTTCGCGAACAGCCCGAGGCCCTTGCGCACGCCAAGCAGGCCCTGCTCGGGGCGCGGCTTGGCGGGGTCGGTGGTGTCCCATTTGGGCCCGCCGACCGCGCCGAGCAGCACGGCGTCGGCGGCGCGGCAGGCGGCGAGCACCTCGTCGGTGAGCGCCACGCCGTTGGCGTCGATCGAGGCGCCTCCGAAGATGTGCTCCTCGACCTCGACCGCGGCCACGGCGGCGAGGACCTCGAGGCCTGCGGCCAGCACCTCCGGGCCGATCCCGTCGCCGGGCAGCGTGGCGATCCGCGTCATCGATCCGGCACCGTAGCAGCCATCGGGCCATCCCCCGCGCGTGCGGCGCGCGCTCTCGCGCGCGCCGCTGGGGAGCGGTTGGGCTACGCCGTGGTGGCGGTGCTGCGCAGCGAGCTGATCGTCGACCAGAAGGTGGTGCGGTTGGCCTCGATCGCTGTGTGGAACGCCGTCACCGCGGTCTGCCTGGTGCTGCGCGCGGCGGCGTCGGTCGTGTGTGCCGTGGCGCGAGCCGTCTGGCAGGCTGCCTTCTCGCTGGTCGGGACCGGCCGCGGGCAGGCGGTGGCGACGAGCAGCTTCTGGGCGGCGATGGTGTTGAGCAGCGCGGCCTCTGCGGCATCCACCGTGGAGACCAGCGGCAGGAACGCGTTGTCCAGCGTCTGGCAGGCGGCGATGACCGCCGCGGCCTGCGGCTCGAGCTTACGGCCGAGCGTGGCGGGGTGGGCCGTGGCCCGCAGGCACAGCGCCGTGGCCGCCGGGTAGGTCTCGGCAAACGTGCGGTCGCCGGCGCGCGCCAGAGCGCTTCCCGGGACCGTCAACGACACCGCAATCGCGGCTCCAACGATTCCCAACACTTGCCTGCGCATCACGGCGCTCCTCTGATCGAAATACGGTGGAACTCCGATCTAGGGAACACCTGGGGAGGCGCTGAAGTTGCGGCCGTCGACCCCGCTCAGAGTGATGAGGTGACCGGCCCGGCGCGCTCGCGCTCGGCCTCGTAGACCGCGATCGAGTGCTCGTCCTTGAGGGTCAGCGCGATGTCGTCGAGGCCCCCGAGCAGGCGGCGGCGGAGCTCGGGGTCGATCGCGAACGGCACGCTGCGACCGGCGAAGCGGACCTCCTGGGCCTCGAGGTCGATCTCGCCCTCGCCGGCGGCGGCGAGGGCGCGGACGTCGGGCTCCGCAAGCACCACGGCCAACAGCCCGATCTTCATGCAGTTGTTGTAGAAGATGTCGCCGAAGCTCGGCGCGACGACGGCACGGAAGCCGTAGTCCTCGATCGCCCACGGCGCGTGCTCGCGCGAGGAGCCGCAGCCGAAGTTGCGCCCGGCGGTGAGGATCGGGTTGCGTGGCAGCTCCCAACCCGGCTCCTTGGCCCAGTCGAAGAACAGGAACTCGCCGAAACCGGTCCGCTCGATCCGCTTGAGGAACTGCTTGGGGATGATCTGGTCGGTGTCGACGTCGGCACGGTCCAGGTCGGTGACGGCGCCGGCGATGGTCGCGATCGGCTCCATCTCAGCTCCAGTCGCGGATGTCGACGAAGCGCCCCGCGATCGCCGCGGCCGCGGCCATTTCCGGTGACACCAGGTGGGTGCGCCCGCCGCGCCCCTGACGACCCTCGAAATTGCGGTTCGAGGTCGAGGCGCAGCGCTCGCCGGGCGCGAGGATGTCGGGGTTCATCCCGAGGCACATCGAGCAGCCGGCGGTGCGCCAGTCGAAGCCGGCGGCGCGGAACACCTCGTCGAGGCCCTCGGCTTCGGCCTGCGCGCTGACCTGCGCCGACCCCGGAACGACCATCGCGGTCACTCCCGCGGCGACGCTGCGACCTCGGATCACCGACGCCGCGGCGCGCAGATCGCCGATCCGCGAATTGGTGCACGAGCCGATGAACACCCGGTCCAGGCGGATGTCCGCGATCGGCGTACCGGCCTCGAGACCCATGTAGTGCAGCGCGCGCTCCGCTGCTTCGCGGTCGGCCGGCGCCTCGAACGCGTCGGGCGAGGGCACCCGGTCGGCGACGCCGACCACCATTCCCGGGTTGGTCCCCCAGGTGACCTGCGGGGAGATCGCGGCGACGTCGACGAGGACTTCGGAGTCGAAGCTCGCGTCGGCGTCGCTGTGGTAGCGGCGCCAGCCGTCGATCGCCTCCGCGAGCGCCGCGCCGGAGCCGGTGCCGGGGCGCGCGGTGCGCTCGAACCACTCGAAGGTGACGTCGTCGGGGGCGACCATTCCGGCCCGCCCGCCGCCCTCGATGGTCATGTTGCAGACGGTCATCCGGCCCTCCATCGAGAGGGCGGCGATCGCCGGGCCGCTGTACTCGACGACGTGGCCGACGGCACCGTCGACGCCGATCTGGCCGATCGTCGCGAGGATCAGGTCCTTCGCGGTGACGCCGAAGCCGGCCTGCCCCTCGTAGCGGATGCGCATCGAGCGCGGCTTGGTCTGCACCATGCACTGCGTGGCGAGGACGTGCTCGACCTCGCTCGTGCCGATGCCGAACGCCAGCGCACCGAACGCACCGTGGGTCGCGGTGTGCGAGTCGCCGCAGACGATCGTCATGCCGGGTTGCGTCACGCCGAGTTCGGGGCCGATCACGTGAACGATGCCCTGGCGGTCGGAGCCGACCGAGTAGATCGGGATGGCGAACTCCGCGCAGTTGCGTTCGAGCGTCTGCACCTGGACGCGCGAGAGCTCGTCCTTGATCGCGGCCGCGCGCAGCGTGCCGTCCGTCGGCACGTTGTGGTCGGCCGTGGCGAGCGTCCGATCGGGCCGGCGAACGGTGCGCCCGGCCAGCCGCAGCCCCTCGAAGGCCTGGGGGCTCGTCACCTCGTGGACGAGGTGCAGGTCGATGTACAGCAGGCCGGGAGCGACCTCGTGGGCGTCCCAGATCTTGTCGAGCAGGGTCTGTGCCATATCGATCGGCTCTCCTCGGTCGCTCGCTAGCTTCGGCGCAGGCCGGCGGACACGACGGCGAGCAGCCGCGCGGTGCCCGGTCCGGGGTTCTCGAAGTGGTGGGGCAGGTCGGCGTCGAAGGTCACGCAGTCGCCCGCGGCGAGGGCGTGCGGTCGCCCGTCGCATTGCAGCACGACCTGGCCCGACTCGACCAGCGCCGTCTCGCGACTGCCGGGTTCGTGCATCGGCGGGTCGTCGGAGGCGCCCGTGACGGCGCCCGCCGCGAGCATATGGACCGACAGCTCGGCGCGCTGACCGGGGATCGGCGGTGTCAGCACCTCGTAGCGGTGGCCGCGACGCACATTGCCCCCGGTGCGCCGCTCGGCGGCGCGCACGATCGTCACCGACCCGCTCTCGTCGAGGCGCAGCAGTTGCGAGAGGCGCAGCTCGAGGCCGGTTGCGATCCGCGCGGCGACGTGGAGCGTGGGGCTGGTCTCCCCTCGCTCGACCTGCGAGAGCATCGCCGAGCTGACGCCGCAGCGCAGGGCCAGTTCGCGCAGCGACAGGCCCATCGCCTCGCGCAGCGCGCGGACCCGAGGGCCGACGGCAGCGGCGTCGTAGATCTCGTGCTCGGCGGGCAGCGCCATACGAGCGTATGTTATCACGGACAGCTAGGGAGCGGCGGCCAGATCCGCCGGCGCCGATGCCGGCGCCGCGGTCCGCCCGCCGCGCGCGAGGGTCGTCAGTGCCCGCAGGTAGGCGCGCGCGGCCGCCTCGACGATGTCGGTCGCGACGCCCTGGCCGGAGGCCGAGTCCTCGCCGACGCGCACGACGACCGAGACCTCGCCGAGCGCATCCTGGCCTTCGGTGACGGCGTCGATCCTGAACTCGCGCAAGCTCGCGTCGATGCCGGTCGCGGCGTTGATCGCTCCGAACACGGAGTCGACCGACCCGTCGCCACTGAACTCGCCGCGGGCGCTCTCGCCGCTCGGCGTGCGCACGGTGACGACCGCCCGCGGCTCGCGCTCGGTGCCGGCTTCGAGCTCGTAGCTCTCGAGCGTGAAACCGGCTATCTGCTCGCGCAGCTCGTCGGTGAGCAGCGCTTCGAGATCCATCGCGGTGACGGTCTTCTTGCGGTCGGCGATCTCCTTGAAGCGCTTGAACGCGGTGTTCAGCGCCTGCCCCTGGATCTCGATGCCGAGGTTCTCGAGCGCCTGGCGCAGCGCGTGGCGCCCGGAGTGCTTGCCCAGCACGAGCGAGTTCGCGGCCAGCCCGACGCTCGTCGCCTCCATGATCTCGTAGGTCGTGCGCTCCTTCAGCACGCCGTCCTGATGGATGCCCGACTCGTGAGCGAAGGCGTTGCGGCCGACGATCGCCTTGTTCGGCTGCACGACATAGCCGGTCAGGCGTGAGACGAGACGGCTCGTGCGCGCGATCTCGCGCGTGTTGATCCCCGTGCGCAGGCCGATGTCGGCGGCGCGGGTGTGCAGCAGCATGACGATCTCCTCGAGTGACGCGTTCCCGGCGCGTTCGCCGATGCCGTTGATCGCACACTCGACCTGGCGCGCGCCGGCGCGCACGCCGGCGAAGGAGTTGGCGACGGCCAGACCCAGATCGTCGTGGCAGTGCACCGACAGCACCACGTCGCGAAGCGCCGGGACCAGTTCGTAGAGGCGCTCGAGCCAGGCTGCGTACTCGTGCGGCATGGCGTAGCCGACGGTGTCGGGAATGTTGATCGTGGTCGCGCCCTCCTCGATCGCCGCGCTGACCACCTCGGCGGTGAACTCGAGCTCGGAGCGGGTTGCGTCCATCGGCGAGAACTCGACGTCCTCGACGAACCCGCGGGCGTGCGCAACCGCCGCGCGCGCCTGGCCCAGCACGTCCTCGCGGGTGGATTGCAACTGGTGAACGATGTGAATGTCGGAGGTCGAGATGAACGTGTGAATCCGCGGACGCCCGGCATCCTTGACGGCGTTGGCCGCCGACTCGATGTCGGCGAACTGGGTGCGGGCGAGCCCGGCGATCACCGGCCCCTCCACCTGGCGCGCGATTCCCTGAACCGCCTCGAAGTCTCCCGGCGAGGCGATCGGGAACCCGGCCTCGATGACATCGACGCCAAGGCGAGCAAGTTGCTGGGCGATCTCGAGCTTCTCCGACGCGTTCAGCGAGATGCCGGGCGACTGCTCGCCGTCGCGCAGCGTTGTGTCGAAGATCAGTACGCGATCAGCTGCATTGTCCATGATGTTCCTGCTCCTTTCGGGCTTCTCCTGCGGCTTCTTCTCGACTCGGTTTGCGGCTACGCGGCCGCCACGCGTTATTCCCCCCGAGGGGGGAGGAGAAGAAGGGCAAGGGACAGCGGGAACGTCATCGGTGCAGAGCTTAGTGGTTCGTCACCGCGATGTCGACAGTTGCCGCGCGATCACCCGGTGAGGATGTTCACGGCTCGCGCGAAGACCATGCCGATCGTCACCAGGGAGGCGAGCGACTGGACGAGCATCAGCATCTTCGCCATCGCGGTCAGCGGCATCGTGTCGGTCGGGCTGAACGCCGAGGCGTTGGTGAACGATGTGTAGAGGTAGTCGACGTAGGTGGCCCGCCAGTCCATGCCGCCAAGCTGCGGCTCGGTCATCTGCGGGAACAGGAAGTCCGGCGGCCGCAGCACCTCGAGCTTGCGCGCCAGCGGGCCGCCGCGGTCGAGCTCCCAGTACCAGACGGTGAACAGCAGCACGTTGGTGATCCAGATCTCGACGCCGGCGAGGATCAGCGCATGCGGGTCGGTGTGGTGATGGAGCAGCCGGTGGACCAGGAGTGTCAGGTTGAGCACGTTGCTCGCGCTGACCAGCCCGACCAGCCCGAGCGCGAGTCCGCGTCGCTGCGGCATCGGTCGCAGGTGCTCGCGGGGTGTGGTCGCCACCAGGGCGGCGAGCAGGACGCCCTCGACCGAGGGGATGACCCACACCGGGTGCACGCCGAGATAGCTCGGCAGATGGAGGCTGAGCCCGATCGCCGCGAGCACGGTCAGCTGAGCCGGCCAGAACGGGTCGCGGCGGGCGAGGTCCTCGGCCCGGCGCTGCGCCATCGGCCCCAGTTCGCTCACCGCAGCGTCACGCTGCGTCCGCTGACGAACCCCTCGAGCGCCAGGACATCGCGCACCACGGCATCGGGCACCGGCTCGTCGGTCATCACGACCATCGCCGCCAGGCCGCTGCGCTTGGGACTCCCGCCGTCCGGCTGGCGCCCGACCGCGGCCGAGGAGATGTTGATGGCGTGGCGACCGAAGGTGGCGCCGAGATGGCCGATCATGCCCGGCACGTCGCGGTAGCGGAAGACCGACACGTGGCGTTCGAGCTCGACCATGAAGCGGTGCTCCCAGACCTCGGCGAGGTGGGGCGCGTGGCCGGGGCCGATGCCGGTCCCAGCGACCGAGACCCGCTCGCCGCCTGCGACCACGCTCACGCGGATCAGCTCGTTGAAGTCCTGTGCCTCGCTGCTGCTCTTCTCCTCGACGACGATCCCGCGCTCCTCGGCGAAGGCCGCCGCGTTGACGTAATTGACCGCCTGCTCGGTGCGTCCGTGCATCGCCCCGGTGATCACCGCGAGGGTCAAGAGCCGCGTGTCGAGCTCGGCGATGCGTCCCATGAAGGAGGCCTCGATGCGTTCGACCGAGCTGCCCTGCGCGAGCCCCATCGCCAGGCGCCCGAGCTGCTCGGCGAGCGGCAGAAACGGCGCCAGCGCGGCCATCTCCTCGGCCCCCACCGAGGGAATGTTGACGGCGGTGGTCACCGCGCCGCCGGTCAGCGCGGCGACGATCTGCTGGGCGCTCTGGAAGCCCGCGCGATCGGTCGCCTCGGCTGTGGAGGCGCCGAGATGGGGTGTGACGACGACGTTGGGGTAGCCGTCGAACAGCGGATAGTCGGTGATCGGCTCGCGCGGGAAGACGTCGAGCGCGGCGCCCGCGACCTTGCCGCTGTCCAGGGCGGCCTGCAGCGCCTGGTCGTCGATCAGCCCGCCGCGCGCGACGTTGAGGATCCGTACGCCGTCGCGCATCTTGGCGATCGCGGCCGCGTTGATGATCCCCCGGGTTTCGTCGGTCATCGGCAGATGGACGGTGATGAAGTCGGCGCGCGCGTAGACGGCGTCGACGTTCGCCGCCCGCTCCACCCCGAGTTCGCGGTAGCGCTCGGCGGAGACCAGCGGATCGAACGCGATCACGTGCATGCCAAAGCCCCGCGCGCGGGCCGCCACGAGCTGGCCGATCCGCCCGAAGCCGAGGATCCCGAGGTGCTTGTCATACAGCTCGACGCCCGAGAACTTCGCGCGCTCCCAGCGACCCGCGGTCAGCGAGGCGTGCGCGCGCGGGATGTTGCGCGCGAGCGCGAGGAGCAGCGCCATCGTGTGCTCGGCGGCGGTCACGACGTTGGACTGCGGTGCGTTGGCGACGACGATTCCCCGCCGCGTCGCCGCCGCGACATCGACGTTGTCGACGCCGACCCCGGCCCGGGCGATCACGCGCAGCCGTTCGCCACGCTCGATCAGCTCCGCGCTCACCGTGGTCGCCGAGCGGATCAGGATCGCGTCGAACTCGCCGATCCGCTCGGCGAGCATCTCCGGCGACCAGTCAAACCCGGTCACCACCTCGAAGTGCTCGCGCAGCAGCGAGAGCCCGGACTCGCCGACGTCCTCGCGGACCAGGACCCGCGCGCTCACAGGGCACGCTCCAGCAGGTAGTCGATGCACCCGGTCAGCGCGCGCACGTCGTCGGGCTCGATCGCCGGGAACATCGCGATCCGCAGCTGGTTGCGCCCGAGCTTGCGGTAGGGCTCGACGTCGACGATGCCGTTGGCGCGAAGCGCCCGTGCGATGGCGGCGGCGTCGACTGACTCGTCGAAGTCGATCGTGCCCACGACCAGAGAGCGCAGACGCGCGTCGGCGACGAACGGGGTCGTCACGCTGCAGCGCGCCGCCCATTCGTACAGATGCCCGGAGGACTCGCGGGTGCGCGCGACGCACCAGTCCAGCCCGCCGTTGGCGAGCATCCAATCGAGCTGCTCGGCCAGCAGGAACAGCGTGGCGATCGCCGGGGTGTTGGCGGTCTGTTCCGCGGTCGAGTTCTCGAGCGCGATCGCGAGCGAGAGGAAGGCCGGGATGTAGCGTCCCGTGGCGGCGATCTGCGCCGCGCGCTCGACCGCGGCCGGGCTCAGCAGTGCCAGCCACAGGCCGCCGTCTGAGCCGAAGTTCTTCTGCGGGGCGAAGTAGTAGACGTCGGCCTGCGAGGCCTCGAGCGGCAGGCCGCCGGCGCCCGAGGTCCCGTCGATCACCACCAGCGCGCCCGCCGCGTCGGCGGGTCGGGCGACGTCGATCATCACGCCGGTCGAGGTCTCGTTGTGCGCCCAGGCCAGGACGTCAGCCTCGGGCGAGGCGGTCGGCGCCGGCGCGCTGCCCGGCTCGGCGGCGACGATGATCGGATCGGCCAGAAACGGTGCCAGCGTCGTGACCTCGGCGAACTTGCTCGAGAACTCGCCGTTGACCAGGTGCAGTGCGCGCTCGCGGACAAGGCCGAACGCGGCGATCTCCCAGAACGCGCTGGCCCCGCCGTTTCCGAGCGCCACGGTGTAGGCCTCGGGCAGCGCGAACAGCTCGCGCAGACCCCCACGCACGCGCGCCACGAGATCGCGCACCGGCGCCTGGCGGTGCGAGGTGCCCAGCAGCGCCGCGCCGTCGCCGGCGAGCCGGGCCAGCGCCGCCGGGCGGATCTTTGACGGGCCGCTGCCGAAACGGCCGTCGCCGGGCTTCAGGGCCGTGGGGATGATGATCTGTGCGGTGCTCTGGGGGGCGTCGGTCATGCGTTGGCCTCGGTGCATTGAAAGGGTGGGCGGTGAGCGGCGGCTGGTCGGCTCAGATCGGCGTGCGAGCGGAGATCGTCGCGCTCCATCCTCGCGGCAATCGCGCGGGGCCGACGCCGGTCGGTGCCTCGCCCGCGAGCACGCAGTACTCGGGTGCCGGGCCGAGGGCGAGCTGGCGCTGCCACAGACCGGCGTGTTCGCCGTCCATCCCGTCGCCCAGCAGCGCGGCGAGCAACGGCGCCTCGACCCCGCGGGGCTTCTCGATCCAGACCGCGACGCGCGCTTGCTCCAGCGTCGCCGCACCCTCGAGCAGCCGGTAGATGCTGCCGCTTCCCGGCCCGGCCTGGCGCGCCGCCCCGTCGTGGGCGCTCAGATGGCCACGCCCCACCGCCGCTTCGTTGAGCACCCCCAGCGCCGCGAAGTCCTCCACCACGTACCAATCCTCGAACGCCGGGACGTCACCCAGCCAGTTCGGCGCGGGTGCGTGAAACGACACCGAGCGGACGAAGCCGCCCGGCGGGCGCGCGGCGATCGAGCGGTGAAAGCGAGTGATCGCGGCCGCGTAGACCTCCGGCGCAACCCCGGGGGCGGGGCGGTGCCAGAAGACGTAGGCGAGCATCAGAAGCTCGGCTTGATCCAGTCCATATGCGAGCGCAGCTCCTTGCCGACATCCTCGACCTGCGAGGCCGCCTGCTCCGCCCGCATGCGCTTGAAGTTCTCCTGGCCGGCGCGATTCTCGGCGATCCACTCACGCGCGAAGGCGCCGGACTGGATCTCTCCGAGGATCTGCTTCATGCTCTCGCGCGTCTGCGCGGTGATCACGCGCTTGCCGCGCGTGTAGTCGCCGTACTCGGCCGTGTTCGAGATCGAGAAGCGCATGCCCGCGAGACCCTTCTCATACATCAAATCGACGATCAGCTTGAGCTCGTGGAGGCATTCGAAGTACGCCATCTCCGGGTCGTAGCCGGCCTCCACAAGCGTCTCGAACCCGGCCTGGACGAGCTCGGAGGCGCCGCCGCAGAGCACCGCCTGCTCGCCGAAGAGGTCGGTCTCGGTCTCGTCCTTGAAGGTGGTTTCGATCACGCCGCCGCGCGTGCAGCCGATTCCCTTGGCGTAGGCCAGGGCCAGCGCGCGCGCGTTGCCGGTGGCGTCCTGGTGGATCGCAACCAGGCCGGGAACGCCGGAGCCCTCGGTGTACTGCCGGCGCACGAGATGGCCGGGGCCCTTCGGCGCGACGAGCGCGACATCGACGCCCGGCGGCGCGACGACCTCGCCGTAGTGGATCGAGAATCCGTGCCCGAACATCAGCAGGTTGCCCTCGGCGACGCCGTCGCGGACCTGGTGCTCCCAGACGTCGTGGTGGAGCTCGTCCGGCGCGAGGATCATCACGATGTCGCCGCGGCTCGCGGCTTCGACCACGCCGAGCACCTCGAGACCGGCCTCGCGTGCCGCGGCGATCGAAGCCGAGCCGTCGCGCAGTCCGACGACGACCTCGACGCCGGAATCCTTGAGGTTCAGTGAGTGGGCATGGCCCTGGGAGCCGTAGCCGATGATCGCGACGGTCTTGCCGTCGAGCAGGGCGAGGTCCGCGTCGTCGTCGTAGATCATGCGCGGCAGGCTACCGCGTCGCGGATGCCGGCGGCCGTCACGCCTGTGCCGCGGCCACCAGCGTGCGGCCCGGCACGGCGAGCTCGCCGCTCTCGGCGGTGTAGGGCGCGAGACGCGCTGCGAGCTCGGCCTCGACCGACTCGGTCTGCTGCTCGTCGGCCTGCGCGAACGATGCATGACTGGACGCGGACAGGTCGAGGTGCGTCGCCCACCAGCTGTCGAAGTCGGGGCCGGTGCGCGAGATCTCGACCGCGTCGATCACGATGTCGGTGAACCCGGCGTCCTCGAGCATCGAGCGCAGCAGTCCCGTGTCGGCGAGCGCGAACGGCCCCGGCGTCCCCGGCACCGGCGGGGACGCGAGACCGTGCTCGACCAGCACGGCGGTGGGGATCGCCGACCACGGGTTGCGTTCCCGCTGATCCCACGCGGCCAGCACGACGCGCCCACCGCTGCGCAGCACCCGCCGCGTTTCGCGCAGGGCGGCCGCCGAGTCGACCATCAGCATGTAGCCCCAGCGGCAGAGCACCACGTCGAGACTGGCGAGCTCGAGATCGATCCACTCGCCGCCGAGCACGCGGAACTCGACGTTCGTGAGACCCAGCGCCGCGGAGCGCTCGCGCGCAAGCTCGACCATCGCCTCTGATTGGTCGCTGCTGATCAGCGTGCCGCCCGGCTCGATCAGCGGCGCCGCGAGCAAGCCCAGCTCGCCCGCCCCGGCGGCCAGTTCGAGCACGCGCTGGCCCGGACGCAGCGCGGCGGCGTCGATCATCCACGCCGAGACCGGCGCCGTCTGGCTCCCCCACACGGCCTGCTGGCGCCCCCAGCCCGCCGCGGCGGCATCCCAGCACTCGAGGATCGCACGCCGCTCCTCGTCGTGGTCGCGCCCGCCGGCGCTCGGATCTAGGCCGTCAGCGGACAGGGCCGCGCCGGTGCAGAGGGTTTTGCAGACGCCACGCGCCGCCGGGCGCACGAGGTGTCGGTCGAGGCCGCGGCGCATCCATGCATGGCCGGACCCTAGGCATTGGCGGCGCCGCCGTCAAATGCACGCCGGCCTACCCCGGGAGCGGACAGCTCAGCGCCTCCTGGCCGCGCGCCGACCGCTGGCCGGGCGGCCGCGTCGAGGTGAAGCTGATCGTCGCACTGCGGTAGTCGTCGCGGCCGTCGGGGCACGGCCGGGCGTTCGAGAGCACAAGCCCGATCGGATAGGAGTGAAACCGGCCGGCCGCGCAGTTCGGGGTGCAGTCATTGACCTCGTAGCGTCCGCTGCCGCGCGCTGTCGTGCCGCCGAACGAGCTCCAGTGCAGGTGGGTCAGCGATCGGTTGGCGTCGGCACAGGCGAGGATGATCGCCGCCGGGCGCACCTGCGACTTGGTGCAGTTGCCGACGACCCGCCGCGCGCCGGCGGAGGCGAGCGCGGGGATCGCGATCGCGCCGAGCGCGAGGAAGGACGCGATCAACACCCGTGCGCGCATCATCGCGACCCTAGGGCTTCGCATTGCGGCCGTCAACCGGGAGACCGGCGCGCTGCAGCTTGCCCGACGCGGTGCGCGGAAGCGACTCGGCGAAGGAGATCGCCTTCGGCACCTTGAACCCGCCCAGGCGCTCCGCGCAGTGGGCGCGCAGAGCCTCGGCGCTGACGCCGGCACGCGCGACGACCAGCGCGTGCACGGCCTCCCCCCACTGCTCATCGGGAACGCCGTACACCGCGGCCTCAGCGACCGCCGGATGCTCCTCGAGTACCGACTCGACCTCGCTGGGTGCGACGTTCTCGCCGCCCGAGATGATCGTGTCGGACTTGCGCCCGATCACGTGCAGCGTGCCGTCGGCGTCGAGCTCCCCGAGGTCGCCGGTGGCGAAGGTGCCACCGCCCACCGCGGGGCTCAGCGTCGGCCCGCTGATCAGGATCTCGCCGTCTGGCGCCAGCGCCACGCGCGTGCAGAAGAGCGCCGGCCCGGCGTCGACGCCGGCCGCGCCCGGTGCCTGGGTCGCCACCTGCGAGCAGGCCTCGGTCAGCCCGTAGGTCTGACTGACCACGACACCAGCCGAGCGCGCTCGCGCCAGCAGCGCCGCAGGGACCGGTCCGCCGCCGGCCAGCGCGCAGCGCAACGACGGCGGATGCGCCAGGCCCCCGTCGAGCAGTCGGGTCAGCGTCGTCGCGACGACGCTGACGATGGTGATCTCGCGTTGCATCAGCGCGTCGAGTGCGTCCTCGAGGACGAACCGCTCGTGCACCACGGCGGTGGTCCCGTAGATCGCGCTCCGCACGATGATCGACAACCCGCCGACGTGCACGAGCGGCAGCGTGCACAACCAGCGCTCGCGCGGATCGAGCCCCAGTGAGACCGCCGAGCCGATCGCGCTCCAGAGCAGGTTTCCATAGGTCAGCGGGACCTCGGTGGGTTCTCCGCTGGTCCCCGAGGTGCGCAGCAGGACCGCCGTCGCGGCGAGTTCGTGCGGCGCGCCGGCGAGCGCGCTGCCCGTGCACGCCAGCGGCTCGTCGATCACCGCATCGACGCCGACCGGCGCACGCGAGCGCGCCGGTGCGCGCAGGTCCAGCGGTACCGCCACGGCGCCCGCCCGCAGGCAGGCGTGCAGCGCGACGACGAAGTCGATACCGGGCGCGAGGGCGATCCCCACCCGCGTTCCGGGCGCGACGGCGAGCTCGTGCGCGCCGGACGCGGCGAGCCGATCGAGCTCGCGATAGCGCAGCTGGCGCTCGCCGGTCTCGACCGCCACGCGATCCGGCCAGCGCCGGGCGGCCCGTGTCAACCACGCTTCGACTCGCACGCTCGAAAGGCTAGCCTTGCGGTCGTGGACGCGAGCAGCAGCGGTGCGGTGGAGTGGGTCCCCGACGGCGAGTACGCCGACATCCGCTACGAGCGCTCGCGTGAACCCGGGATCGCGAAGATCACGATCAACCGCCCCGAGGTCCGCAACGCCTTCCGCCCGCAGACGGTGCTCGAGCTGGCCGACGCGTTCACGCGGGCTCGCGACGACACCACGGTTGGCGTGATCGTGCTCACCGGCGAGGGTCCCGACGCGTTCTGCTCCGGCGGCGATCAGCGTGTGCGCGGCGATAGCGGCTACGAGAGCGAGCCGGGCGGGGTCGGGCGCTTCCACGTCACCGACCTGCACGTCCAGATCCGTCGCACCCCCAAGCCGGTCGTCGCGATGGTCGCCGGCTACGCGATCGGCGGCGGCCACGTGCTGCATGTCGTGTGCGACCTGACGATCGCCGCCGAGAACGCCCGCTTCGGGCAGACCGGGCCGCGCGTCGGCTCCTTCGACGGCGGCTACGGAGCGAGCATCCTCGCCGCCCAGGTCGGCCAGAAGCGCGCGAAGGAGATCTGGTTCCTGTGCCGCCAGTACGACGCCGCCCAAGCTCTCGAGTGGGGCCTCGTCAACGCCGTCGTCCCGCTCGCGCGTCTCGAGCAGGAGACCGTCGCGTGGTGCCGCGAGATGCTCGCGCTCTCGCCGTTCGCGCTGCGGCTGCTGAAGGCGAGCTTCAACGCGGCCGAGGACGGGCTCGCCGGCGTGCAGCAGCTCGCCCATGACGCGAACCTGCTGTTCTACGGCTCCGAGGAGGCCCGCGAGGGCCGCACCGCCTACGCCGAGAAGCGCGCACCCGACTTTTCGCAGTTCCCGCGCCGCCCGTGAGAATCTGGCTGATGGCGGCGCGGCCGCGGACACTTCCGGCCGCCATCGCCCCGGTGCTCGTCGGCACCTCGCTGGCGATCCGCTACGGCACCTTCCACCCGATCGCCTTCATCGCCGCGCTGCTCGGCGCGATCCTGATCCAGATCGGCACGAACCTCTCCAACGACTACTCCGACGCGCGGCGCGGCGCCGACAGCGATGAGCGGATCGGCCCGGTGCGCGTGACGGCGGGCGGCCTGGTCCCCCCGCGTCAGGTCCTGATCGCGACCTACCTGACCTTCGGCGCCGCGGTGCTCTGCGGCGCCTATCTGATCGCGGTCGCGGGCTGGGCGCTGCTGGCGGTCGGCGCGGCGTCGATCCTCGCCGGCGTCCTCTACACCGGCGGACCGCGGCCCTACGGCTACGAGGGACTCGGGGAGGTGTTCGTCTTCCTGTTCTTCGGGCTCGTCGCGGTGACGGGCTCCTACTTCGTGCAGCGCCGCGACCTTCCGTGGCAGGCCTTCGTGCTGGCCGTACCGGTCGGGCTGCTGATCTCGGCGATCCTCGTGGTCAACAACGCGCGCGACATCGACACCGACCGGCGCGCCGGCAAGCGCACCCTTGCGGTACGGCTCGGGCGAGAGCGCACGCGCGTGCTGTTCGGCGCGATGATCGCCGTCGCGTTCGTGACCTCGTGGGTGCCGTGGTTCGCCGGCGCGCTGTCGCCGTGGCTGTTCGTGACGGCAGCCTCGGCGCCGCTCGCCGTCGGCGTGGTGCAGACCGTGCGCACGCACGCCGACGGGCCGTCGCTGAACCAGGCGCTCGCCCGCACCGCGAAGCTGGCGCTGGTCTTCTGCCTGCTGCTGTGCGCCGGCGTGCTGGCGAGCTAGTCGCGATGGAGCTTGCCTTCGATCGCCGCGAGCTGCGCTTCGCGCAACCGCTGACCGCAGCGTTCGGCGTGCTGCATTCGCGCGAGCTGGTCGAGGTGACGCTGACCGGCGCCGACGGAATCGCCGGCCATGGCGAGGCGGCGGCGCTGGAGCCCTACGACGGCGTGTCGACCGAGCGGGTGCTGAGGGCACTCGAGGCCTACCGGGCGCCCCTGGCGGCCTCGGCGGCCGGGGGCACGCTGCTCGACGCCTGCCGCGCGCGCGACGCGCTGCCGCAGGCGCTCGCGGCGATCGACATCGCGCTGTGGGACCTCGCCGGCAAGCGCGCCGGCCGTCCCGTGTGTGATCTGCTGAGCGACGCGCCGGCGAGCGCCATCGCGGTCAACGCCAGCGTTGCCGCCCCGACGCCGCAGCGCGCGGCACGGGCGGCCGCTGACGCCGTAGCGCGCGGCTACTCGTGCGTCAAGCTCAAGGTGGGCTTCGCCGACGATCTCGCTCGCGTCGCCGCCGTCCGTGAAGCGATCGGCCCGAACGTCAGCCTGCGACTTGACGCCAACGGGGCCTGGAGCGTGGCGCAGGCCGAGCGGCTGCTCTCGGAGCTCGGCGTCTACGGGCTCGAGCTTGTCGAGGAGCCGGTGCGCGGCCTGCCGCAGACGCGGAAGCTGCGTGCGCGCGTACCGGTGCGCATCGCCATCGACGAGACCGCCGCGCTGCCGGGGGCGCTGACCGCCCGCGTCGCCGACGCCGTGTGCCTGAAGGTCTCGCGGTGCGGCGGGATCGGTGCGCTGCTCGCGGCGGCGACGCTCGTGCGCACGAGCGGCGCCGAGGTCTATTTGGCCTCGACCTACGACGGCCCGCGCGGCATCGCGGCGGCGCTGCACGCGGCCGCCGCGCTCGCCCCGCTGCCGTCATGCGGACTGGCGACGCTCGAGCTGTTCGAACAGACTCCGCTGCTGCCCGTCGTTGACGGCGAGCTCACCGTCCCGCGCGGGCCCGGGCTCGGGCTGTAGCGATCAGTCGCTCGCGCACAGCGCGCGAGCGACCTCGCGCGGGGCCTGCAGGGCGACGCGGTGCCCGACCCCGGGCACGCAGCGAAACGTCGATCGGCGGGCGCCCGCGGCGAGGCGTTTGCCGTGCCCGAGATAGGCCAGGTCGAGCTCGCCGGCCAGGACCGCGACCGCCATCGTCAGCTCGCCGAGCCGATCCCACATCGGCGCCATGCTGCCGGGGCCGAGGCCGCGGAGCATCGCGGCCAATCCGCCGGGCGTGCAGCGGCGCTCGTCCGCCGCGATCGCCTCCGCGACCTCCTCCGGATCGTGGGCGAACAGCGGCTGCGCGCGCCAACGGGCGACGAAGGACTCGATCGAGTCGCGCTCGACCTGCGCCGCCAGCGCCTCGTCCGCGACTCGGCGCGCCTCGCGCTCGGCAGGATCCTCGATGCCGGCGCTGGCCGAGACGAGGACCAGCCGCGAAACCCGATCGGGTATCGCCAGCGCGGCGTGCAACGCGAGGCGGCCGCCCATCGAATAGCCGACCACGATCGCCGCCTCGGCGGCGGTCGCGCCCGACACCAGCCGGGTGACGCCCTCAGCGGTCAGCGGATCGGCGTCGCTGAGGTTCAGTGCAACCGGCGCGAAGCGGTCCTCGGGCAGCTCGGCGATCACGCCATCCCAATGCCGGGCCGTGCCGGCGAAGCCGTGCAGCAGGACGACGGGGATCGCCATGGCGATCAGTGTGACGTGGCCGCGGGCGCGCCGCGCTCGCGACCGGGCGGCGGCGGGTACGGTTCGCGCTGAGCAGCGCGAACGCCGGATCATCTCCTGACCCCCGCCCCGGACACCCACGACCTGATCGCCGCGTTCGTCGACGAGCTGGCGCGCTGCGGCATGACCGACGCCTGCACCTCCCCGGGGTCGCGCTCGACGCCGCTGGTGCTGGCGATCGCGCGCGAGCCGCGGCTTCGCGCGCACTCGCACATCGACGAGCGCGCGAGCGGGTTCTTCGCGCTCGGGATCGCCAAGGCCACCGGGCGAGCCGTGGTGCTGACCTGCACCTCCGGGACCGCCGCGGCCAACCTCGCCCCGGCGGTGATCGAGGCGAGCGAGGCGCGAGTCCCGCTGATCGTCCTGACCGCTGACCGTCCGCCGGAGCTCCGCGAGATCGGCGCGGGCCAGACGATCGACCAGATCAAGCTCTACGGCGACGCCGTCCGCTGGTTCTTCGAAGTCGGCAACCACGACGCGACGCCGGAGCGCATCGCGTGGATCCGCGCCCTCGCGTGTCGGGCGTGGGCCGCCGCGAGCGGCGAGCGTCCCGGGCCGGTGCACCTGAACTGGCCGCTGCGCGAGCCGCTCGTGAGCGCGCCGGGCCGGCCGGCTCCGGGCGGGCGCTCGGGCGGGCGTCCGTGGATGACCGTGGCCGCCCGGGGGCGCGAGCCGGCGCGGCTCGCCGACCATGTGGGGGCGCCGGCACGCGGGGTGATCGTGGCGGGACGCGACGACGCCGGCCTCGCCCCGGCGATTCCCGCGCTCGCGCGAGCGGCGGGCTACCCGCTGCTTGCCGATCCGCTGTCGGGCGCGCGGCGCGGCGACGCGGCGATCGCCCACTACGACGCGCTGCTGCGCGATGCGGACTTCGCGCGCCAGCACGCCCCGGAGGTGGTCGTCAGGGTCGGCGACCTGCCGACGTCGAAGTCGCTGCGGTCCTGGCTCGGCGCCCTGCCCGCGGCACGCCAGATCCTCGTCGACTCCGAGCTCGGCTGGCAGGACCCGGCCTCGGTGGTGGAGCTCGTGATCCGGGCGGACCCGCGCGTGCTCGAGCCCCCGCCGGCGGCGCCCCCGGGCTGGCTGGAAGGCTGGCGGGCCGCCGACGCGCGCGCTGCCGCGGCGATCGAGGCAACGCTCGGTGAGGAGCTCAGCGAGCCGAACGTCGCACGAGCGATGGCGACCGCGCTGCCCTCCGGCGCCACCGTATTCGTCGCCGCCTCGATGCCGGTTCGCGATCTCGAGTGGTTCTGGCCGGTGCGCGACGACGCACCGCGTGTGCTCTCCAACCGCGGCGCCAACGGCATCGACGGAACGCTGTCGAGTGCGTTCGGCGTCGCCGCCGCCGTCCCGGGGCCGGTGGTCGCGCTGATCGGCGACGTCGCCTTCGCCCACGATCTCGGCGGCCTGCTGGCGGCCTCGCGGCTCGGGCTGTCGCTCACCATCGTGCTGGTCAACAACGGCGGCGCGGCGGTCTTCGACTACCTGCCGATCGCCCGCGAGCGCGACGTCTACGAGCAGCACGTGGCGACGGCGACCGGCCTGGACTTCGAGCGCGCGGCGGCGCTGTACGGCTTGCGCTACGAGCGGCCGCAAACCCTCGAGGCGCTGCGCGCGCTGCTTGCCCCGCCCGCCCCCGGCACGCTGATCGAGGTCCGCACCGACCGACCGGCCGGCGTGGCCCTGCACGAGCGGGTGTGGTCGGCCGTGGCGAGCAGCCGAACCCGCTGAGCGATCAGGCGGCGAGCACGGGCAACAGGGCGCCGAGCTTGACCTCGGTCTCGGCGAGCTCGGCGGCCGGGTCCGAGTCGGCCACGATGCCGTTGCCGGCATAGCAGCGCGCCACCGAGCCCTCGATCAACGCGCAGCGCAGCGCGACACAGAACTCGCCGTCCTCGTTGGCGTCGGTCCAGCCGACCGGCCCCGCGTACCAGCCGCGGTCGATCCCCTCGAGCGCGCGAATCAGTGGCAGCGCGACCGCCGCCGGCTCGCCTCCGACGGCGGGCGTCGGATGCAGCAGACCCGCCAGCTCGACGGCGGCGACCGGCGCGGCGAGCTGCGCGCGAATCGGCGTCGCGAGATGCTGGATGTTGGCGACCCGCACCAGCTCCGGTTCCTCGGGCATCGTCACCCAGACGGCGTGCGGGCGTAGCGCCCGCTCGATCCGGCGGCCGACGATCGCGTGCTCCTCGCGCTCCTTGTCCGAGCGCAGCAGCCGCTCGCCGAGGTGGTCATCGACCGCCGGGTCGGCGCTGCGCCCGATCGAGCCGGCGAGCGCGACGGTGCTGACGCGGAGGCCCTCCCGGCGCATCAGGAGCTCCGGCGTCGCGCCGATGAAGGTGGCCTCGCCGCGCCCGACCGCGTAGACGAAACAGCCTCCGAACGCCTCGCGCAGCACGCCGAACACCGCCGCCGGGTCGTGCTGCACCGGGCTGTGGACATCGACCTCGCGCGCCAGCACGATCTTCTCGAGCCGGCCCGCAGCCATCAGCTCCACCGCCCGACCGACCGCTGCCTCGTAGTGCTCCGGGGCCATCGCGCCGGCGATCGTGTGGCGTTCGGTCGGATGCGGGTCAAGCAGCGCCAGCGGCAGCTCGCGCAGCGACGCGAGCCGCCGCTCCACGCGCTCCAGCAGCTGGCCGGGGAGGTCGTCGGCGTGCGCCAGCGCGGCGACCGTGCACCAGACCTCCTCACCGCGGCGAACCAGCGCGACCTCGGGTACCACCAGCGACGCCGGAGCGAAGGCGGACCAGTGCGGGGTGCTCCCGCCGTCGTGCGCGAAGGCGAAGCCGCCGCACGCGATCAGGCCACCGCCGATCGGCCCGCCCGACGGCTCGACGCAGGCCCGCGCAACGAGCTCGCGCCAGCGCGCCGCGGTGCACTCGAAGCGCAGATGCCCGCGATCCTCGAGCGCCACGACGGCCCCGAGCGTCGCGACGACGGTCCGCTCACGGTCGGGTTGCTCGAAGCACATCCAGGGTTCCCCGGCACCGCGCGAGCTGAGCACCACGGCGCTTGGGTCCACGCCGTCGGCGACCCGCCAGCTGACCGCCGCGACGCACTCGCCATGCCGGCGCGCGCGGCGCACCGCCCGCTGCAGCTGCGCCTCGAGGGCCCTGCCGTGCTGCTCGCCGAGCGCGAAGCGCCCCGCCCGCCCCTCGCCCTCGCGGGTTGGGGAGTGCGGTGGGTGCATCCGCGCTCGCGAGCCGCTCGGGGGGGGCACTACGTCTCCGCGCGACCTCGCGACATTGCGATCTCGCCGGTGCGCATCATCTCGATCAGGCCGTGGACGCGCACCAGGCGCTCGAAGGCCGCGATCTTCTCGGCGCCGCCGGTCACCTCCACGGTGACCGAGCGTTTGGTCGTGTCGACGACGCGCCCGCGGAAGATCTCCGTGTACTCGAGGATCTCGCTGCGCGCCTGCCCCTCCGCGCTGACCTTGAACAACGCCAGCTCGCGCGTCACCGTCCCGGCGGGCTCGAGATCGCGAATCTTCAAGACGTTGACCAGCTTGTGCAGCTGTTTGGTCACCTGGTCGATCGGGTGCAGCGCCCCGTCGACGGTCAGCGTGATCCGCGAGAACTGCTCGTTGTCAGTCGGGCCGACGGTGAGCGTCTCGATGTTGAAGCCGCGCCGCGCGAAGAGGCCGGCGATGCGGGTCAGGACACCCGGCCGGTTCTCGACGAGGATCGACAGGACGTGCTTGCGGCCGGTCCGCAGGCCGACGGCGGCGTCGAGCTCCTCGAGGCTCAGCGGGGTCTTGGTTCCGGGTTCACCCATCGCCGATCACCCCACCATGTCGCGCGCGGCGGCGCCGGGCGCGATCATCGGGTAGGTGTTCTCCTCGCGGGTCACGCGGACGTCGGCGACGACCGTCCCGGGCGTCGCGATCGCGGCGCGAATGTCCTCGACCAGCGAGCCCTTGTCGGTGAAGCGCAGCCCCGTCGCGCCATACGCCTGGGCGAGCTTGACGAAGTCGGGGTATTCACCCATGTCGACCTGGCTGTAGCGGTGGTCCCAGAACAGCTCCTGCCATTGGCGAACCATGCCCAGGTAGCCGTTGTTCATGATGAACACCTTGACCGCGATCTGCTCCTGCACGCAGGTGGCGAGCTCCTGGATGTTCATCTGGATCGAGCCGTCCCCGGCGATCACGCAGACCGTCTGGTCGGGCGCTCCGACCTTGGCACCCATCGCCGCCGGCAAGCCGAAGCCCATCGTGCCCAGGCCGCCGGAGTTGATCCATTGGCGCGGGCGCGTGAAGTGGTAGTACTGCGCGGTCCACATCTGGTGCTGGCCGACGTCGGAGACCACGATCGCCTGCCCCCCGGTCGCCTCGTAGAGCGCCTGGATCAGATACTGCGGCTTGATCTCCGAATCGGCGCTGTCCTGGTAGCGCAGCGGGTGCTCGGCCCTCCAGGCCTCGATCCTGGTCCACCAGTCGCCCAGCCGGGCAGGGTCGGCGTCGAGCGCGCGGTACTCGACCAGCAGCTTGCGCAGCACGTTGCGCGCGTCGCCGACGATCGGGATGTGCGCCGGCACGTTCTTGGAGATCTCGGCCGGATCGATGTCGATGTGAATGAACTTCGCCTGCGGCGCGAACTCGGCGAGCTTGCCGGTGATGCGATCGTCAAACCGCGCGCCGATCGCGCAGATCAGGTCGGCCTCGTCCATCGCGTAGTTCGCGGCGCGCGTCCCGTGCATGCCGAGCATCCCGAGCCACTGGGGATGGGTGCCGGGAAAGCCGCCGAGTCCCATGAGCGTGCACGTGACCGGGAAGCGATCCGCGGTCGCAAATTCGACGAGCTCGGCACCCGCTCCCGAGTTGATCACGCCGCCGCCGGCGTAGATCACCGGGCGCCGCGCGCTCGCCAGCGCGTTCGCCGCCTGGCGGATCTGTTTCTGGTTGCCCTCGGTCGTCGGCTGATAGCCGGGGAGGGAGACGTCCAGCACCGGCTCATAGGCGATCTCGGCCCGCGAGAGGTCCTGGGGAACGTCGATCACGACCGGTCCCGGGCGTCCCGTTCGCGCGATGTGAAAGGCCTCGTGGATCGCGCGCGGGATCTCCAGCGGGTGCTGGATCATGAACGAGTGCTTGACGATCGGCAGCGTGATGCCCATCGTGTCGGCCTCCTGGAAGCCGTCGGTGCCGAGCAGTTCGGTGCGGACCTGACCGGTGATGAAGACCACCGGCACCGAGTCCATCATGGCGTCGGCGATCGGCGTCACCAGGTTGGTGGCGCCCGGGCCGGAGGTGGCGAGCGCGACGCCCACCTTGCCGGTCGCCTTCGCGTAGCCCTCTGCCGCGTGTCCCCCGCCCGCCTCGTGGCGCACGAGCACGTGGCGGATCCCGGCGTCGTAGAAGGCATCGTAGGTCGGCAGGTTCGCGCCACCCGGGAGGCCGAATACGACGTCGACGCCCTCGGCTTTCAGGCACTCCATCACGGCATCGACTGCACGCATCGCACTACCCTCCTTTCAACGGGATCGGAAACGCAAAACGGCCCGCGAAACAGGCCCTCACGGGTCAGAATAGCGTGCCGGGGCGCACTTTCCTGCCGGTGCAATCACAGCCGCGCGCGAACCCGCATCGACGGATCCGGCTCGATCAGCTCCGAGTCCTCGGGATAGTCGAGGTCGGTGCCGCAGCGCATGCACATCGCGTCGTAGTGGCGCACCGCGCGGCCACAGCCCGGACAGATCCGCAGCGCCTCCTCGGTCTCGTGGCGGTAGAGCACAGCCATCAGCGGCCCGAGGATCGGAGCCACTCCCGAGATCATGAACCATACGAAGAACGAACTGCCCTTGCGCGTGCCGATGTATCCGCCGGCGCACGCCGAAAGCAGGCAGACCGCAAGGCCTGCGGCATAGACCCAATTCAGAATAGGACGCGGACCGCCCAGACGGCACCGATGATCGCGACGACGATCGCGATGATCGTCGCGACCACGATCACGACGTGAAACAGCAGATGGAGCAGAATCCACGCGCAGACGAGCAGCACCAGCGCGGCAAGCGCATGGCGGCCGAACGACTGCATGCGGCCCTCGGTGGGCGTGCGACCCTCGGTGTGTTGTTCGTTCATACGGGAGAGCTTACGCTCCCCCGCGACGCTAGCGGTGCGGATGAACCGGGTACGGCCGGTGCTCGGGTCGCGCCGGTGATGCGGAGGCTGCCAGGCGAGCAAGGGTGTAGCGCCGCAGGACCGCCGGCGCCTTCCCCATCGTGGACGCCTCGTCCACCTGCGGGAAGAGCAGGAATCTGGATCGGGCGTTGGGTGTGTTCATGGCGGAAATCATCCGCTCCACGCCGCTCCGCGTCGTTGGCCGTGTGGCCAAGACCATCCGGTGCGACTTCGCCGCGTTGTCGGCAGCGCTCAGGCCTGATCGTCAGCCGATTGGAGACCGAGCGCCGCGTGGATCAGCCGCGTCACCTCGGCGCCGTCGGCGCGGCCGCGGGTTTCACGCATGACCGGCCCGATCAGCGCGCCGATCGCCTTGGCGTTGCCGGCGCGCACCTGCTCTGCGGCCTGCGGATCGCCGGCGACCACGCGGGCGACGATCGCCGCGAGGCCGGCCTCGTCGTCGATCGCCTCGAGTCCGCGCGCCGCAACGATCTGCCCGGGATCGCCGCCGTCGGCAACGAGCACGCCCAGCACCTCGCGGGCCGCGGTGACCGTGAGGGTCCGCTCGGCGACCATCGCGACCAGCGCGGCAAGGGCCGCCGGCGAGACCGTGCTCGCGGCCGGGTCCTCGTCAGCGAGGGCGCCGACGAGCTCGCCCCCGACCCAGTCGGCGAGCCGCCGCGGGTGTGCGGCGTCGGCGGCGAGCGCGCGCTCGTAGAAGTCGCCGAGCTCGGCGCGAAACGCGAGCTGGCGGGCCCGCTCGGCGCCCAGGCCGAGTTCGCGCTCGAAACGCTCGGCGCGCGCCGCGGGCAGCTCGGGCATCGCCGTGCGCGCCGCGTCGAGCATCGCCTCGGTCGTCGCGATCGGCACCAGGTCGGGCTCCGGGAAGTAGCGGTAGTCGTGCGCCTCCTCCTTGGAGCGAAGCGAGCTGATCGCACCGGATGACGGATCGAAGTGAAGCGTCTCCTGCACCACCTCCTCGCCCGCTTCGAGGATCGCCCGCTGACGTTCGATCTCGGCGGCGACACCGCGTTCGAGGAAGCGGAAGGAGTTCATGTTCTTGAGCTCCGTCTTGGTCCCGAGCTGCTCGCTCCCGGCCGCTCGCAGCGACACGTTGGCGTCGGCCCGCAGCGAGCCCTCGTCCATGTTCACGTCGCTGACCCCCAGGACGCGCAGCGTCACGCGCAGCAGCTCGAGCCACTCGCGGGCCTGCGCCGGCGAGTGCACGTCGGGCTCGGTGACGATCTCGACGAGCGGTGTCCCACCGCGGTTGAAGTCGACGAGCGACTGCTCCGAGCCATGAATCCGTCCGCTCGCGCCGATGTGGACGAGCTTCGCGGCGTCCTCCTCGAGGTGCACGCGGTGGATGCGCACGCCGGCCAGTTCGCCGCCGCGACACAGCGGCTCGTCGTACTGGGAGATCTGGTAGCCCTTGGGCAGGTCGGGGTAGAAGTAGTTCTTGCGGTGGAAGATCGAACGCGGCGCGATCTCGCATCCCAGCGCCATGCCGATCATCAGGCCGAAATGGATCGCCCGCGCGTTGACCACGGGCAGCGCGCCCGGCAGCCCGAGACACACGGCGCAGGTGTGGGTGTTCGCCGGCGCGCCGAAGCTGAGCTCGCAGCCGCAGAACAGCTTCGTCGCGGTCGCCAACTGGACGTGGATCTCCAGCCCGATCACCGGCTCGAGCGCGCTGCTCATGCGCGCACCGCGCTGCCGTCGAAGGCGAGCGCCGCCTCGAGCGCGAACGACGCGGCGAGCAGCCCGTTCTCGCTGAACGGGGGTCCCGCGAGTTGCAAGCCGACCGGCAACGGCCGCTCGCCTCCCGGCGGCGGCGCGAGACCGCACGGGATCGAGATCGCCGGGATCCCGGCGAGCGACATCGGAACCGTGCAGAAGTCGTTGAGGTACATCGCGAACGGGTCGGCGGTCTTTGCTCCGAACTCGAACGCGACGCCCGGCGCGGTCGGGGTGACGATGAAGTCGAACCGCTCGAACGCTGCGGCGAAGTCCTCGGCGATCTTCGTCCGGACCCGCTGCGCGCGCCCGTAGTAGGCGTCGTAGTAGCCGCTCGAGAGCGCGTAGGTGCCGAGCATGATGCGCCGCTTGACCTCCGCCCCGAAGCCGTCGTGGCGGGTCCGCGTGTACATCGCGAGCAGGTCGTCGGCGTCGCTCGCCCGGTAGCCGTAGCGCACGCCGTCGAAGCGGGCGAGGTTCGACGAGGCCTCGGCAGGCGCCAGCACGTAGTAGGCCGCGAGCGCATGCGGCGCGTGCGGCAGCGCGCACGGCTCGACGGTCGCACCCAGCGAGCGCGCCAGCTGGATCGCTGCTTCGAAGACCTCGAGCACGCCCGGCTCGATGCCCTCGCCGGTCAGCTCCGCCGGCACCCCGAGCCGCAGGCCGCGCAGATCGGCGCGCTGGGGGAGCTCGATCGGCCCCGGGAAGGTGAGCGAGGTGGAGTCGCACGGATCACGCTCGCCGACCATCTGGCTGTAGAGCAGTGCGGCGTCGGTCACGTCGCGCGCCAGCGGCCCGGCCTGGTCGAGCGAGGACGCGAAGGCGATCATCCCGTAGCGCGACACCGCGCCGTAGGTCGGCTTCAGGCCGACGATGCCGCACAGCGCCGCGGGCTGGCGGATCGAGCCGCCGGTGTCGGTGCCCAGCGCCCACGGCGCAAGCCCGGCGGCAACCGCCGCGGCGCTGCCGCCCGATGACCCGCCGGGGACGCGCCCGTGGTCCCAGGGATTGCGCACCGGGCCGAACGCCGAGTTCTCGGTCGAGGAGCCCATCGCGAACTCGTCCTGATTGGTCTTGGCGAGCAGCGGAGCGCCGGCCCGCGCCAGGCGCTCGACGACCGTCGCCGTGTACGGCGGACGGTAGCCCTCGAGTATCCGCGAGCCCGACTGACTCGGCACGCCCTCGGTGCAGAACAGGTCCTTGACCGCGAGTGGCACGCCGCCGAGCGGACCCGCGACCGGTGCCGGCGCGCCCTCGGCGACCCAGGTGAACGCGTTCAGCTGATCGGCTGCCGCCCGTGCGCGGTAGGCCTCGAACAGGGCGAGCGGGTCGAGCTCTCCGGCGCCGACCGCCGCCGCGGCCTGCGCGGCCGAAAGTCTGACGAGCTCACTCATGCCTGCGGGCTCGGCACGGCAAAGCCGTCATCGACGACGGCAGGCGCGCCGGCCAGCACGCGCTCGCGGGCCAGCGACGGCCGCGGCTCGTCCGGGCGCAGCGCGTTCTCGACGGCGACGACGTGCGAGGTCGGAGCGACGCCGTCGAGGTCGAGTTCGCCGATCGTCGAGATGTGCTCGAGCACACCGGCGAGCTCGACGGCCATCCGGTCGACCTCCTCGTCGCTCAGCTCGAGCCGCGCGAGGCGCGCGACGTGGCGAACCTCGTCGCGCCCGATCATGGCGCGGCCGGGACGCCCCAGAAGGGACGCTCATCGCGCAGCGAGAGCCACGCCGCGGCGAGCACGGCGAGCGATCCCGCCAGCCCCAGCCAGAGGCCGTAGCAGCGCGCCGTGGCGCCCATCGGCAGCGCCGTCGCGCGCAGTGCGACGAGCACGCTCGAGAGCAGCCCGAGCAGCGTCGTCGCGACCGCGACCATCAGCGGCACCGCGGCCGAGCGCTGGGCGAGCGTCGTGGCGAACAGCGCGAGCGCCGAGAGCGCCGCCAGCGCCAGGGGGACCGCGGTGACCGGGAGCGCGTGCCAGGCGTCCTCGCGACCGGCGGGAAACTCATACCACGGCAGGAACAGCGCCACCGCGAGCAGCACGCCGGCGGCCAGCGCGAGCAGTTCGGCCGGGCGGATCCTGTGGGCGTCGATCTTCACGGCCCGAAGCCTACCCGCCGGCGCGCGGCGGCTCCGCCGGGCTAGGCCCGGGTGCGCGCGGCCGACTCGGCGCCGGCCTCCAGGCGCCCCGGAGCGGCGCGCCGCGAGGGACGCAGCAGCGCCACCGAGAGCAATATGCCGGCGCCGACGGACGCCGCGGCGACCACGAACGCCAGGTGGTAGCCGGCGGTGAGGGCGCCGGCGAGCGAGTCACCGGCGGCGACCAGCGCCCGCGTGTGGTCTGCCGAGATCGTGCCGAGCACGGCAACTCCGAGCGCCCCGGACACCTGCATCGAGACGTTGACGACTCCCGACGCCAGACCGGCGTCGGCCGACGGCACGTCCGCCATCGCGATGGTCAGCAGCGGCACCGATGCTGTGCCCATGCCCGTGCCCATCAGCAGGAAGGCGATGAACACCGTCGGGAAGTAGCTCGCGTGGGGCCCCGCCTGCGACAGCAGCACGAGTCCGGTGACCGACAGCGCCATCGCGGGCATCATCGTGTGCCACGCGCCGAAGCGCGTGACCAGGCGGGCCGTGACACCGGACGAGAGGGCGGCGACCACGAGCGTCATCGGCAGGAAGGCGAGCCCGGTCTGCAGCGCGCCGTAGCCGAGCACGTGCTCGAGATAGAGCGTGCCGAGGAAGAAGCACGCATACATCCCGGTGAACAGGAATCCACGCACCACGCTCGAGCTGATCAGACCGCGCACGCGGAGGATGCGCAGGGGCATGATCGGCTTGCGCACACGCGTCTCGAGCGCGAAGAAGGCGGCGATCAGCGCGAGCGCGATCGCGCCGACGCCGAGCGTGCGCGCCGACCCGAGGCCGTAATCGCTCGACTTGACGATCGCATAGACGCCGAGCATCAGGCCGCCCGTCACCAGCAGCGACCCGAGCACGTCGACCCCGTCGCGCACCCCGAGGCCCTTGTTCTCCTGCACCAGCAGGACGCCGAGGACCAGCGCCAGTGCGCCGATCGGCAGGTTGATGAAGAAGATCCAGTGCCAGTTCAGCGCCTGCGTGATCACACCGCCCGCGAGCAAGCCGATCGAGCCGCCGCCGACCGCGACGAAGATGTAGGCGCTCATCGCACGTGCACGCTCGCGCGGGTCGGGGAACTCGGTGGCGATGATCGCGAGGATCACCGACGCCGACAGCGCTCCCGATAGGCCCTGCACGAAGCGCGCCGCGATCAGCAGCCCCTGACTGTCGGCCAGCCCGCACACGGCCGAGGCCGCGGTGAAGATCGCCAGGCCGGTCAGGAACACCTTCTTTCGGCCAATCAGGTCGCCCAGCCGGCCCGAGAGCAGTAGGAAGCCGGCGAAGGCGACGAGATAGGCGTCGATCACCCACGCCAGCCCCGCCTGCGTGAAATGCAGGTCGTGCTGGATCTTGGGCAGTGCGACATTGACGACCGTCGTGTCGAGCACGTTCATCAGCATCGCCAAGCAGACGACGATCAGCGCCAGCCAACGGCGGCGGTTGTCGTGTCCAGCCTGCGTCGTCGTGGACATCAATCCTCACTGTACCAATGATGACCATTGTGACGTTGTGCACTTAATGGTAATCTCGTACGGAATATGGATGACACCGCCCAGACCGCGGGCTCGATCGTGTTGCTGACCCGACTCGCGAAGATCGTGTACCGCCGCAGCACCGAGGAACTGCTGGGCATGCGCCTGCGGCACTTCATCACGCTGAGCTACCTGCGCGACCATGCGGGCGTTCCGCAGCAGCAGATGTGCGAGATGCTGAGTATCGACGCGAACAACCTCGTCCTGCTGCTCAACTCGCTCGAGCTGGCCGGACATGTGCGGCGCCGGCGCGACCCCGACGACCGCCGCCGCCACCTCGTCGAGCTCACACCCGCCGGCCGGCGCGCACTCGAGCGCGCCGAGCGCGCGCAGGAGACCATCGAGGACGAGGTGCTCGCGCCGCTCAGCCAGCGGGAGCGCGAGACACTGCACAGCTTGCTCGGACGCGCCCTGGCCGCCTCGAATCATCCGGCCGGCACCGGGTACGTCGGCGCGGACGTTCGCGTACCGGCGTAGCCGCCAGTGCGCGATCGCGCGCTAGGCCTCGTCGGCCGCCGCGTGCGCCGCGAGCACGGTGTTGCGCAGCAGGCAGGCGATCGTCATCGGCCCCACTCCCCCGGGCACCGGCGTGATCGCGGCGGCGCGGTCGAGCACCGCGTCGAAGTCGACGTCGCCGACCAATCCGCTCTCGAGGCGGTTGACCCCCACATCGATGACGATCGCTCCCGGCTTGACCCAGTCGGCCCCGACCATCTTCGGGCGGCCGACGGCGGCGATCAGCACGTCGGCGCGTGCGCACACACCCGCCAGGTCGCGGGTCCGGGAATGGCACGTCGTCACCGTCGCGTTCGCGCCGAGCAGCAACTGCGCCATCGGTTTGCCGAACAGGTTCGAGCGGCCGATGACCACCGTCTCGGCCCCCTCGAGTTGCGCGTCGACGCTCTCCAGCAGGAGCATCACGCCGCTCGGGGTACACGGCCGCAGGCCCGGCCGCCCGAGCGCCAGCAGCCCGGCCGAGAGCGGGGTCAGCCCGTCGACGTCCTTGCCGACGTCGACCAGGCCCGTCAGCTTCACGCCGTCGAGGTGTTCGGGCAGCGGCAGCTGCACGAGCACGCCGCTGACGTCCGCGTCGGCGTTCAGCCGCTCGATCAGCTCGATCACCGCGGACTCGCTCGCATCCTCGGGCAGCCGGTGGTCGAACGAGCGGACCCCGACCGCCTCGCATTCACGGTGCTTCATGCCAACGTAGACCGTGCTTGCCGGGTCGCCCCCGACGAGCACGGTGGCGAGCCCCGGCGGGCGCCCGTGCCGGGCGGCAAACGCCGCAACGTCGCTTGCGAGCTCGGCCCGCAGCGCCGCGGCTACCGCCTTTCCGTCGATGATCCGCGCGCTCAACGGCGCGTCACCGGGGCCACGTCGGCGAGCAGCCGGCGCTCCGATCCGTCACCGGCGAACCGGATGACGACGATCCCATCCGGCTCGATCCCGGTCACCACGCCCTCGCCGAACGCCGCATGGACGACATCATCGCCGATTCGAAACGCCGGCGCGGGACCGCTTCGAGCGCCGCTCGCGCTCGGTCCCGCGGCCGCCGCCCACATGCCCGGGCCGCCGCCGCCGGCCGGCCCGCGCGAGGCGCTGATGCGTCCCGTGCCGGAGCCCAGCACGTCGTCGCTCGAGTCCGTCAGCTCGCCGGGAATCTCGTCCAGGAAGCGGCTGCGAAGTCCGAAGCTCTCCGCACCGAACAGGGTCCGGCGCCGCGCGTAGGTCAGTGTGAGGTCGCGCATCGCCCGCGTGATCCCGACATAGCAGAGCCGGCGCTCCTCCTCGAGCGAGCCCTCGTCGAGCGAGCGTGAGTGCGGGAAGACGCCCTCTTCGCAGCCGATGATGAAGACGATCGGATACTCGAGGCCCTTCGCGTTGTGCAGCGTCATCAGCGTGACCAGCCCGCGGTCGTCGCGACGGGTGTCGGCGTCGCTGACCAGCGCGATCTGGACGAGAAAGGCGTCCAGGCCGGTGTCCTCGCCATCACCGAGCGCGCGCTCGGGGCTGGAATCGAACTCGCGCGCGACGCCCACGAGCTCTTCGAGGTTCTCGATTCGCCCCTGGGCCTCGAAGGTCCGCTCGGCTTCGAGCGTCTCCAGGTAGCCGCTGCGGGTGAGCACCGACTCGAGCAGCTCGCCGACCGGCGCACCGCCCCGCGCCAGCTCGCGCAGCTCCGCCATCGTGCCCATGAAGCGACTCAGCGCGGTGATCGCGGCGCGCCCCAGCCCCGGCACCCGGTCCGCCGCCGCGGCCACGTCCCACACCGGCTGACCGAGCGTCGCCGCATAGGCGATGACCCGCGAGAGCGAGGTCTGGCCGATCCCCCGCCGCGGGCTGTTGGCGACGCGGACGAAGCTCAGCTGGTCGGCCGGGTTGGCGAGCAGCGAGAGGTAGGCGATCGCGTCCTTGATCTCGGCGCGCTCGTAGAACTTCGTGCCGCCGATCACCTGGTAGGGGACCTCGGCGCGCACGAGCGCGTCCTCGAGCACCCGCGACTGCGCGTTGGTGCGGTAGAAGACGGCGATCTCCGAGCGCGACACGCCCTCGTCGAGCAGCCCCTCGATCGCGCCCAGCACGTAGCGGGCCTCGGCGTGCTCGTCGGCCAGCATCCGCACCTTGATCGGGTCGCCCTCGCCCAGCTCGGTCCACAGCGCCTTGGCCACCTGGTCGCGGTTGTGCCGGATCACGGCGTTCGCAGCGGAGAGGATCGTCTGCGTCGAGCGATAGTTCTGCTCGAGCTTGACGACGTGCGCGTCGGGGAAATCCTGCTCGAAGTCGAGGATGTTGCGGATATCCGCTCCGCGGAATCCGTAGACCGACTGCGCGTCATCGCCGACCACCGCGAGGTTGCGCCGTTCGCCGCTCAGCAGGGTGAGCCAACGGTACTGGGCATGGTTGGTGTCCTGGTACTCGTCGACCAGGACGTGGCGGAAGGCCTGCTCGTAGCGCTCGCGCACCTCGGGGAACAGCTCGAGCACGTTGACCGCGCGCACCAGCAGATCGTCGAAGTCCATCGCGTTGAAGCGCAGCAGCTCGCGTTCGTAGAGCTCGTAGGCGTCAGCGACGGTCTGCTCGAAGTAGGAGCCGACCATCGAGCGATACTCGGCGGCGTCGCGCAGGCGGTTCTTGGCATCGGAGATCTGGCTGTGGACCGCGGCCGGCGTGAAGCGCTTGGGATCGGCGCCGACCCCGTCCAGGCACTGCTTGACCAGTCGCCGCGCGTCGGCCTGGTCATAGATCGTGAACTGGCGCGTGTAGCCCAGGCGCGCCGCCTCCACGCGGAGGATCCGTGTGCACGCGGCGTGGAACGTGAGTACCCACATGCCGCGCGTGCTGCGCCCGAGCAGCAGTTCGACGCGCTCGCGCATCTCCTGCGCGGCCTTGTTGGTGAAGGTGATCGCCAGCAGCTCGTCGGCGCGTGCCTGGCCGGTGTGGACCAGGTAGGCGATGCGGTGCGTCAGCACTCGCGTCTTGCCGCTGCCGGCGCCCGCCAGGATCAACAGCGGCCCGTCGCCGTGCGTGACGGCGTCGCGCTGCGGCTCGTTGAGCCCTTCCAGCAGCGCCTCGACGCGCTGCTCGGTGACGGTGTGATCGGGCACTCGTCCAGCATAGATGCGTAGGCGGCTAGCCTCTGGGGAGTGCCTGTCTCGCCGACACTCGCGACGATGGCCGAGATCTACCGGTTGGACCGCACCGGCGGGGTCCGCTCGCCGCGCTTCGTCGCCTACCTCGGCCGCGTCGAGAACCGGCGCGCCCTCGCGGCCTACAACCCGATGGCCGGCCCGGCGGCGCTGGCGAGCGTGCAGCGGCTGATCGAGCTCGACGCCGAGGCGATCGCGGCCCGCCACGCCGCGGACGCCGAGCTGGCCGTGGTCGTCTCCTCGCCCGGCCTGTGGACCGACCGCGTCGCCACCGAAGTGGAGTTGCGTACCGACCCGGAGCCGCCGGCGCTGGTTCGCTTCTGGGCCGGTGAGGCGGTGGAGGCGGCCGATGTCGAACGCGAGTGTGTGGCCGCCGCTCAGCGGGTGCGCTGGCGCCTGCGGCACGGGCCGGCGCGCACCGTCGACGCCGTGCTCGCCCGCGAGGGCGCCGCGTACGCCGTCGCCGGCAGCCCCTTCGGGGCGCTCGAGGCCGGCGAAGCCGAGCTGGTCAGCGACGCCGTCGCGTTGCTCGGGGCGAGCGAGCGGCCGGGCGACATCGCCGCCGTGCTGTTCGGCGACCCGGCGGCGGTGGCGCTCGGGTGGACGCCGCTCGGGCTCCCGTGGCACGCCGGGTATCGCTGGGCCATCGCGCGAGCACATGGCGCTCTGTGACGACGTCCGCGCGCACTGCGCGCTGATCGCCGGCTCGGCGCGCTCGGTGACCATCGACGTCGCCGCGCTGAGCGGGCTCGCGGAGGCGCCGGCCGCGACGCTGGACCCCGCCATCCACTACCTCGAGGGACCGCGCGAAGCGGTGGCGCGCTACCTGCTGACGCTCGACGCGATCAACTTCGGCTCGGGCTGGTTTCCGATGCTCCGCAAGCGCCCCGGCTGCTCGGGCTACACCACGGTCGCGGCGATGCTCGGCGACCGCTTCCGCGCCGACGGCCCGTGGAGCAACACCGAGCTGCGCTCGCTCGACACCGGCACGATCGCCGCGACGCTCGGCCAGAGCCCCGATTTCGAGCTGATGGCGCTCTACGCCGAGGCGCTCCGCGCACTCGGACGCTGGCTCGGTGAGCGCTCCACGCTCGACGTGATCGACGAGAGCCCGTCGGCCGAGGGACTGGCGACCCGCCTGGCCTCGGCGATGCCGCTGTTCGACGACCGCGGGTTCTACAAGCGCGCGCAGATCGTCCCGGCCGATCTCGCCCTCGCGGGCGTGGCGGCGTTCGAGGATCTCGATCGCCTGACGATCTTCGCCGACAACCTCGTCCCCCACGTGCTCCGCTGCGACGGCGTGCTGATCTACGAGCCGCGGCTCGCCGCCCACATCGACGCGGAGCGCCCGCTGCGCCCCGGCCCACAGGAGCGCGAGATTCGCGCCTGCGCCGTGCACGCCTGCGAGCTGCTCAGCGCCCGGCTCGGTGTCGCGCCGCGGGTGCTCGACAATTGGCTGTGGAACCGGGGCCAGTCACCCCGGTACAAGGCGCTGCCACGGCATCGCTGCCGCTGCGTGTACTACTGATCGCGCGCCGCGTCGGTCCGCGGCGCATGCGCTATCCGCCGGCGGGGTTGCGGCCGCGCACCGGGCGCAGCAGATGCACGTTCGGCGGCTCGGCCGCCGGGGGCGTGCCGCCGAGCTCGCTGACCATTCGCTCGAGCTCGGCGACGCGCGTCGAGAGCGCGCGGATGGCATCGGCGACCGGGTCGGGCAGGTGGATCCAATCCGTGTCGGGTCCCTCGACCCGGCGACCGTCGACCCGCACGGGATGTCCGGGTACCCCGACGACCGTCGAGTTCGGCGGCACGTCGCGCACCACGACGCTGTTGGCGCCGATCTTCGCGCCATGCCCGATCTCGATCGGGCCGAGCAGCTTGGCCCCCGAGCCGATCGTCACGTTGTCCTGCACCGTCGGGTGGCGCTTGCCCGTCTCGAACCCGGTGCCGCCGAGCGTGACGCCCTGGTACAGCGTGACACCATCGCCCACGATCGCGGTCTCGCCGATCACGACGCCGGCTCCGTGGTCGATGAAGAGCCCCTCACCGATCTGCGCCGCGTGGTGGATCTCGATCCCGGTCAACGCCCGCGCAAGGTAGGCGAGCGTGCGCGGAAGCACCGGCACTCCGGCGCGGTGAAGGGCATGCGCGAGGCGGTGTGCCAGCAGCGCCTGAATCCCCGGCCACGTCGCGACCATCGCGACCGAGCGGACACCGAGCGCCGAGGGGTCGCGCTGGCGCGCAGCCTGCACATCGCGGCGAACTCCGCGCGTCAGGCGCGCCAGCGAGGAGAACCCAGCCATTGCTCACAGAGTAGCGAGCGGCTAGGGTGCGAAGAACGGCGTCGACATGTAGCGCTCGCCGGAGTCGGGCAGGATCACGACGATCCGCTTGCCGGCGAACTCCGCCCGGGCTGCGAGCTCGAGCGCGCCGGCGAGCGCCGCGCCACAGGAGATGCCGGCCAGCAGGCCCTCCTCGCGCGCGGCGCGGCGGGCCAGCGTGATCGCCAGCTCGTCGCTCACCGCGATCACCTCGTCGAGCAGCTCGCGGTTGAGCACCGCCGGTACAAATCCGGCGCCGATGCCCTGGATCCGGTGCGGACCGGGCGGGCCGCCGCTCAACACGGCCGAGGCGGCCGGCTCGACAGCGACGATGCGGCAGTCGGGGTTGTGCGCGCGCAACACCTCGCCGACGCCGGTGATCGTCCCCCCCGTGCCGACTCCGGCGACCAGCGCGTCAACGCGCCCATCGAGCGCCGCGAGGATCTCCGGCCCGGTCGTGCGCCGGTGGACCTCCGGGTTTGCCGGGTTCGAGAACTGGTCGGGCAGAAACACGTCAGCCTCGGTGGCCAGTCCACGGGCGACCTCGACGGCCTCGCTCATCCCGCCCATCGACTCGACGAGCTCGACGCGGGCGCCGTACTGGCGCAGCAGGGCCGTGCGCTCACGGCTCATGCCCTGCGGCAGTGTGAGGACCAGGTCGTAGCCCTTCGCCGCGCAGACCAGGGCCAGCGCAATGCCGGTGTTCCCGCTGGTGGCCTCCACGATCGTCGTGCGCCCCGGCGCGATAAGCCCGTCGCGCTCCGCCGCTTCGATCATCGCCGCGCCGATCCGGTCCTTGACGCTCCCCCCGGGATTCGCGGCCTCGAGCTTGCCGTACAGCTCGACCGCGGGCGCCAGCTTCGCCAGGCGCACCAGGCGGGTTCCACCGATGCATTCAGTAATGTCGGCCGGGATTCGCCCCATTCGGGCCAATCTATCGCCGCGGGCGCTCGAGGGTCAGGCCACCGGCGCGGCGGACTCCGCGAGGGCGAACATCTGCGCGTTCGTCAGGTCGTCGAAGATGGTGTTGCTCACCCAGTAGAGAGCCTTGCCGACGACCCAGCCGACGTCCTGGACGCGACTTCCGTTGTCGACGTAGAGGTAGTGGCGACCGTAGCGGTCGACGGTGTCGGCGTGGGCGAACAGCGGCGGGTCGGTCCAGTCCAGCCCCTCGATGCCGTAGTAGGAGCCCACCGAGCCGGTCGACCAGTCGATCCGGTAGCCGTGGTGGAGGTTCCCCTGCGGATCTCTGACCGCATAGTTCGAGAACGGCCTGAACCCGTCGGGCGACCCGGAGGCGAGCGAGAGCGCCGGCACATAGACCCGGAAGGGCACGTTGACACCAAGCGCGACGGCATCGGAGAGCACGTAGGAGGGCGTCGCGGAGAGCCCGGGCACGTTCGGGACCACGACCGCGCCCCCGGCGTGGGCATGGTGTCTCGCGCTCCGCCCCGGGGCGACGGCGTGCACCACCGGCGCCGCCACGTTCGTGCCGAGGAACTGGCGCATGACGGCACGAATCTCGGCGGCACTCGCGCTCTGGTCATCCTGCCCGTTGACGTTGAGCGGGTTGTTCGGGAACCTGACCTGGCGCACCGGCCCGTCGACGGAGTTGGCAACCGTCTCCAGCAGTCCGGCGATCTCCTGCGAGCCGCGGATGTTGGAGCTGATCGACTTCGAGAGTGCGGTGATGATCCCGCCGGCGTGGCCGAGCAGGCCGCTCACCCCGAGTTGCTCCTTCGCGTTGCGCAGGAACGCCTGCTCGCGGGCGTCGCGTGCGAAGGTGTTGTCATCGTGGCGGTAGCGGACGTAGTCCAGCGCGTGCTGCCCGCAGAGCTGCTGGTAGCCGGGGCGCACGTCGATTGCCGCGAAACCCGTGCCCGGCGGGTTGTAGTACAGGTGGTCGACGTCGACATACACGCAGCCGATCTTGTCGACGACCTCGTCGAAGGCCTCGAAGTTGAGGTCGACGACATAGTTGATCGGGATGTGCAGCAGGTCCTTGACCACGTGGAGCGAGAACTTGGGGCCGCCCAGCGTGTACGCGAAGTTGATCTTGCTTGCGTACGAGCCACCGTGATACCGATACTGCACATAGAGGTCGCGCGGAATCGACAGCTCGGACGTGAGGCCCTTGCTCGGGTCCAGGTGGATCAGCAGAATCGTGTCGCTGTGCGCCGGGACGCTCGCGTCGATCGCCGTCTTCGCCCGCCGGTCGGATCCCAGGATGAGCACCGTGGTCGGGGCACCGCCGCCCGTCGGCGTGAGGTCGGACGATTTGATCAGACCGCCCTTCGCGAACAGGTCGGCGACCGAGCCCACCGCCTCGAACGCGGCGGTCGAAATCGCCACCATCGTGAGCACCGCAATCAGCGCACCGCCAGCGAAGAATCGACGGAGCGACCGGCCAATGGAGTGCCCAGAGGCCTCGTCGCTCGCGGGGATCACCAGTGGTATTTCATCATGTCGCCGCGCGGTCCTGCCGCGCCGGTCGCGAAACGCTCGGCGCGCGCCGGCCCGCGGCACCGCGTCGCGGTCACCGTCGGTCCGCGATCGGGCATCGACGCGGACGACACGCGCCCGACCGCTGCGCCAAGATCTGCGCGATGGCCATGATCCCCGCCGGCGCGACCACCAAGCCCCACGGCTGGTCGAGGATGATCGGTGCCAGCCTGACGGCATACGACCGGGCCGTCGGGCGAGAGCGGATCGGCCGCATCCGGATCCACCGCCCGAGCGCGACCCGTCGCCTGGCGGTCGTCACGCCGCTTCCCCCGTCCCAGACGGGGATCGCCCCGTACAGCCAACGACTGCTCGAGGCGATGGCGGGCGATCGCGTGGTGCACGCCTACGCGGACGGCCGTGACGGCGGGCCGGTGCGGCGCGGGTCACGGCGCGTGCGCACGCACGCGATCGGTGAGTTCGCGACGATCGAAGGCCGGCGGCGGGAGCACTCTCCAGCGCTGATGTGCTTCGGGAACAGCCGCTTCCACGTGGCCGCCTGGCGACTGCTGATGGACTTCGGCGGTGATGTCCTGCTCCACGAAGTGTCGCTGTGTGGGCTCTATCTGACCCTCGACGCGGTGGGCCTGCTCGGTAACCGCGGGGCCGAGGCCCGGGCGCGCGAGATGGAGGGCTGCTCGCTCGAGGCCGCCCTGGCCGGCCCGTGCGCGATGGTCACCGAGGTCGTCGACGCGGCCCGCCGCGTGTTCGTCCACACCGAGCAGGCCCGGCGTCTGCTGCTCGAGCGCCGGCCGGAGCGCCGCGACGACATCTCGGTCGTCAGCTTCGCCCTGCCGACGCCACGACCGCGCGAACCGCGGGAGCGCGAGTTGGTCGTGGCAAGCTTCGGCTACCTGCGGGCCGCCGAGCTGGTGATCGACGCCTTTGCGCAGATCGCGGCCGGCTGCCCCTCGGCACGGCTGTGGCTCGTTGGCGCCGAGAACTCCCCCGGACAGCTCGATCCGCTACTCGAACACGCTCGCCGAAGCGGGCTGGCGGAGCGCATCACGTTCACCGGCTGGGTCGATGACGCGGAATACCGCCAACGAATCGACGCGACGGCCGTCGCGATCCAGCCCCGCAACCGTGCCTTCGGCGAGCAGTCGGCGGCGCTCGGCGACCTGCTGGCCGCCGGCGTGCCGACGATCGTCAGTGGTGCCGGCGCGGCCGCGACGATCCCGCCTGATGCTGTCCTCCGCGTGCCCGCGCAGGCAGGTCCCGCCGAGATCGCCGGGGCCGCGCTCGAGCTCCTCGGCGACCCCGACCGCCAGCAGCGAATCAGCGCCGCCGCGACGGCCTACGCGGGCGAGCACGGCGCCGCCCGGGCGGCCCGCGAACTGCTCGCCGCGATCGACGCCTGAGTCGGCGGTCCGCCGCGGCGCAGGTCGGCTGCCGTGCGATAGTTCGCGCACGAAACGGATTCGCGTCGGCCCGGCGCTCGCCGGGCCGGCAACCACCGACGAGGAGACCGCCGGATGACCACTCACCGCAGCAAGTCGCTCCTGATCACGCGCAGAACCTTCACGGCGTCGCTGCTGGCCAGCGGGGCGCTCGGCATCGGGATCGGCGAAGTCGCGGGACCGCTCGCCCAGTCGCAGGCACAGCCGACGGCCGTGGCAGGGAAGGCGCCGGCGGCATGCGCCACCTTCGCGACCAGCGTGGGCAACGCCTTCGTCGTCCTCGGCACGATCCTGACCGACGCCTCGAAGTATCCGCCGCTCGTCGCCGAGGCCTATCAGGCCGGGCTGGCTCACAGCAGCTCCAAGATGACGTCGATCACCTCCCAGATGAGCTCGACCAACAGCGCGATCCTGAAGCAGAACGGCAAGTTTCGGGCGCTCAAGGGACCGCTCCTCAGCCAGGAGAGACAGTGCCTCGGCGGCTGACCGCCGATCGCCGCGGCGCGACGCCCGGCTGAGCGCCAGCGCGGTGGAATGGCGCGGCGCGCCGAGGATCAGGCTGGCCCGGACCTCGGCGTGCGCGTCAATGAGCCGCGGCCTCGATGTAGCGCATGATCGCGGCGCTCAGCCCGAGATCGAGCGACACGGACCCGCCGCTCAGCCGCATGCGGCAGTGATCGTCGGTGATCTCCGGCGTCCAGCCGTGCAATTCCACGTTGCGCACCGCGACGGCGAGAACGCGGTCGGCGCGCTCCTCCGCGGTGCCCAGGTGCTCCGGACGATCGAGCTCGAGCGCGAGCTGGAAGTCGATCTCGGTCGGCGAGCAGTCGCGCAGGCGCGCGAGATTCATGTCGAGCTGCGCCGCCACGGGCGCAAGCGAGAGGTCGTTGGTCGTCTTCGGACGCAGGGCCATCACACGTTCCTTTCCGTCATCGCGGGACTCGGATGAATCGTCGCGACGGGCCCTTTCCGGCGCATCCGTAGATTGCCGAAGCCGTCGGGGAGCAAGCCGCAAGCGCTGCGCCCGGCCGCGCGGGGCGCGGCGACCGGTCGGCCCGAACGGCCTTCAGCGGCCAGCCGTCGGCTGTGCCTGCGCGAGCGCGCGAGCGCCGACGGAGCCGACGCCGTCCTCGAGGAAGCGTTCGACCGCCTCGGGGGCGAGCGGGCGAGCGAACAGGAACCCCTGGGCGAGGTCGCATCCCTCTCGCTGCAGCTGGCGGACCTGGGTGTGGTGCTCGACTCCCTCGGCCAGCGTCCGCAGGCCGAGCGCCTTGCCGAGCTGGATCAGCGTGTGGGTCAACGTATGGGTCTCGCTGGAAACCTCGAGTCCGCTGATGAAGCTGCGGTCGATCTTGAGCGAATCGACCGGGAATTGGCGCAGATAGGCCAGCGAGCTGTAGCCGGTTCCGAAGTCGTCAATGGCGATCCGCACGCCGAGCCCATTCAGCTCGGCGAGCAGGCGCGCGGTGGCGTCCGGCTTGCGCATCAGCACCGTCTCGGTGATCTCGAGGGTCAGCGTCGTCGCGTCAAGCCCGCTGTTCTGCAGCGCGCCGCGCACCTCCTCGACGAACTGCGGGCGCTCGAGCTGTCGCGCCGAGACGTTGACCGAGATGTCCAAGCGGTATCCCTTGCGGTGCCAGCTGGCGGCCTGGGCGCAGGCCTGCTCGAGCACCCAGCGGCCGATCGGAATGATCAATCCGTTGTCCTCGGCGATCGGGATGAACACGTCAGGCGGGATTACCCCGCGCGTCGGGTGCAGCCAGCGGAGCAGCGCCTCGACGCCCACCACGCGCTCGGTCTCGAGGTTCACCATCGGCTGATAGACGAGGAAGAACTGCTCGGCGGCGAGCGCGTTCGCGAGGTCCATGTCCAGCTCGATGCGATCCTGCGAGACCGTGTGCATCGCGGACTCGAACAGCGCGTAGCCGTCCTTGCCCATGGCCTTCGCCTTGTACAGCGCGAGATCCGCGTCCTGCAGCAGGTGCTCGGCGGAGGCGGGGATCCCCGTCGCGATGCCGATGCTCGCCGTCACCGAGATCGCCCGCTGCCCCGGCAAGTCCATCGGCTGGCGCAACGCGTCGAGGACCCGCTCGGCAACGATTTTGGGGCCGATGGCATCCATCTCGACGGAGTCCACGAGCATCACGAACTCGTCGCCGCCGAGGCGTCCGACGGTGTCGCCCTCGCGCAGCACCGCCCTCAGTCGCGTGCCGACCAGCCGCAGCACCTCGTCACCGGCCTGATGGCCGAAGCGGTCGTTGATCTGCTTGAAACCGTCGATGTCCATGAACAGCGCCGTCGCCGGAATGTCGAAGCGGCGCGCACGCGACAGCATCTGGGCGGCGCGGTCGAGGACCAGGGTGCGGTTCGGCAGCCCGGTCAGCGGATCGTGGAGCGCCCGGTACTCGAGTTCGTGCGTCTTCTCGCCGACGAGGCCCCAGGCGCGCTCCCGCGAGCGCGACGGGATGCGGTAGAGCAAGAAGACGAGCACTGTGACCAGCAGGCCGAGACCGAGCACGACGAGGCCCTGCGCGTTCGCCGAGACCGAGCCGGCGGCGTTCCCTGTCACGTCAACCAGCCACCCCCCTCCGAGGTCGCGTCGCTGGTGGTAGCCGGGCGAGCGGGCGGCGGTGCTCGCCCCGGCGTGGCCGATCGGCTCGGGCGAGCCGCCGACGTTGGTGTGGTAGAGGCTCACGGCCAGCGATCCACGTCCAGCGAGCAGGGACTGGATCAGCGTCTTCGCGTCGAACGAGGTCGCGATGAAGCCGGTCACCGCCGCGCGGCGCTCGGAGATCGTCGCCAGCGGCGCGCCGTGCCGATACACCGCCGCACCGATGGCCACCAACGCGCCGCCGACCCCGGGCGGCGCGGTCACGATGAACGAGCCGGTGTCCGTCACCGTATGAACCAGCGCGGCATACGGGTTCTGGCCGATGACCGGGAGCACCGGCGCGCAGTAGTCGAGCAGCGGCGGAAACAAGCTCGTGGTTGCCGACGTGCCGACGGTGGCCCGAGTCAGGCAGTAGACCGCGCGCGCGCCGCCGGGGACGATCGAGAAGCTGCCACCAAGCCGCGCGCGAAACGTCGGGTCAGCCTCGGCCTGGCGGCGGAACGCGGCCAGGCCAGACGCCGGCACCGGCTGTATCAGGGCTGCGACGACGTCAGGCGCAGCGGGCGCTCCACGCTGCAGCTGCCGATACCACTCGACGAAGCGCGTGTCGCCGGCGCTGGGCTCCATCGTCGCGATCGCGCGCATCGTGCGGGTCAGCCCGATGGTCGTATCCAGCTTCGAGCGCAGCGTGCTGCTCAGGTCGCTGGCGGTGGCCTGAAACGATCTCTCGTTGTCGCTGACCAGCTTGGAGCGCCATTCAGCGGCGAGCACGCCCGATGAGGCGAGTCCCGCCACGATGATCAGCCCTCCGATCAGGATCCCGCGAGCGCGTCCCGAGAGTCGCCGGCGTGGGCGCGGCGAGGGTTGCGCTCCCGAGGCAGGAGCGTCCTGCGCGTCGGCGCGGAGGTCGGGCGCAAAACCGGCCTCGGGGACCGCGCCTGAAGATTCGTTCGGGTGCATGTCTACGCCGCGGCCCGCCGGCCCGCATCGCCGACGCCGCCATGGGTCACGACCCGTGTCACGGCCCGTGAGACCCCCAACCCGTCCGCTGTGAACGCGTGACAACAGGGTTGCGGCCAGAGCCGCGCGACCTTCATGAGTCAGTCAACGTCCACCCATTTCCTATCGCCCGATGGCGTGCGAGGCTTGAACCGCCGGCAGCCGTCTGGACGCGCCGTCGCGCAGGCCGCTCGAGGCTCTGGCCATGCCCGCCGACGGCGCGCAACAAGGCGATCGCCGCGGGTCGGAACGCGACGCGGGCGCGGCACGCGCCCGTCCGACCGCACCCGCGACCGCCGTCCCACCGGCGGCGCAAGCATTCTTGCCCGCTGGGGAGATTGTGGCATTGGCTGCTATCTTGGGCCGGTCAATCGGATGGGGTCGGGGATCGTTGAGACTCGTCGCCCAGCCATCTGGAGGCCCTCGTGGCCGGCCCACCGTCAGGCGAGCATCCCGTCCACTCCACGAACGGAGCGAGCGGCAGAACGCCCCAGAGCACCGCCCCGACCTCGCGGGAGCTCGAGCACGATCAGACGCTCGAGGATCGCGATCAGACCTACTCGGACAACGATCAAACGGCGTCCGACAGTGACCAGACCGCCGCGGACACCGATCAGGCCGCGGCCGACAGCGACCAGGCGGCCAGCGACCGCGACCTCGCGAGCGGCGGTGACCCGGGCGAGCACGAGATCACCCGTGACCTTCGCGATCGCAGCGCCGAACACCGCCAGCAGGTCGCCCAGGGACGCGTCGATACGGCCGCGAATCGCGACGCCGTCGCGCACACGCGTGATCTGAGCGCGGCCGCACGCGATGAGGCCGCCGCGCTACGCGATCAGCGCCTGGCGGAGCGCGAGGCCAGCCGCACGCGCGACGGACACACGATGGCCGGGCTCCTGCATCGCGCCGTCGAGAATCGCCACGATGCCGCGGCCGACCGGGCGGCGGCGATCGAGAGCCGAGCCCGCGCGGCGGCAGATCGCGAACAGGCCGCGCGCGATCGCGAACAGGCCGCCCGCGACCGGGTTCAGGCGCAAATCGACCGCGACGCGCTGCTCGAGCAGCTCGCGATCGCCGAGACCGACCAGCTGACCGGCACGCGCATGCGCGCAGCGGGGCTGGCGGACCTCGATCGCGAGATCGAGCGCGCGCGCCGAACGACCAGCCTGCTCGCCGTCGCCTACGTCGACGTCGTCGGCCTGAAGGTCGTCAACGACGAACACGGTCATTCCGCCGGCGACGCACTGCTGCAACGCGCGGTCCGCGCGATCCGATCCCATCTGCGCTCCTACGACCTGATCGTTCGCCACGGCGGCGACGAGTTCCTCTGCGTGATGTCCGGCGCGACAATCGAGCTCGCGCGCCAGCGCTTCGACGCGATCTCGGCCGCGCTCGCCAATGACCCGCACCCTGCTGGGATCAAGGTCGGTTTCGCCGTCCTCGAACCGCAGGACAGCGCCACCGAGCTGATCGCGCGCGCCGACGCCGATCTGCCGAGCACGCGCCGGGCCTAGACCACCACATCGTCACCGGGCGCGTGCCCGGCTGCCGATCGGCGGCGTGGCGGCAGAGGCCGCGGTGGCGGCGAGTCGCGTGCGATGCTTGCGTGGTGTTCGAGCGATTCACCGAACCGGCCAGGCGCGTGATCCAGCTCGCGCAGGATGAGGCGCGAGCGTTCCAGCACGACTACATCGGTACCGAGCACATCCTGCTCGGTGTGCTCCGCGAGGAACAGGGGCTCGCCGCTGGGGTGCTCTCGCGGCTCGGGATCACCGCCGAGCGCGTTCGCGCGGAGGTCTTGACGACCGTCGGATCCGGTGAGTCGGTCACCAGCGGCCAGATCCCCTTCACGCCGCGCGCCAAGAAGGTCCTCGAACTGGCACTGCGCGAGGCGTTGAGCCTGCGCGACGACTACATCGACACCGAGCACATTCTGCTCGGCCTGCTGCGCGAGAACGAGGGCCTTGCGGTACGGCTGTTGCGCGAACTCGGCGCGCCACCTGGCCGGATCCGAACCGAGCTGTTCGCCACGCGCGCCGGTCCGAGCGGTCGCGTGCTCAGCGACACCGTTCATGGTGCCCCGCTCGACTGGCGGCGCGCACGACTGCTCTGGCGCCCCGAGGGGCTCGAGCTGCGCGTGCCGCTGCATCTGAGCGAGGGCTCGCTCGCGACCTTCGCCGGCGATCACGTGTGGGCGACGGATCCGTTGGCGGGGCTGCGCCGGGAGATCTGGGCAGGATGGCTGAGCCTCGCCTCGCCGACGCTGCTCGACGACGCCGATCCCGCGGTGTTGCGCAGCGCGCTCGACGCCGCGGCAACCCGTGCACTGGAAGAGCGCGGCGGCGACGGCGGACGCGTCGAGGACTTCCTGCGCCGCCTACGAGCGCCGCAGTGAGCGGCGCCTGCCGTGCGGCCCGGCGCTCGGCGGGCGGCCCCCGTGACGATGCCTGTAGCGTTGGCGAGATGAGCGGCGAAAGCAGAGCTGACACCACGGCGATCTGTGTCGGCGTCGCCTTGGCGCTCGCGATCGGCTTGCTCTCGGGGATATGGGTCGTCGGCGTCGTGATCGGGATCGCGGTCGGCGCTGCCCTGTCGGACAGGCTGCGCCAGCGCGCCGGCCTGCCCCAGCGGCAGTTGCTGACCCCGCGCGGTCGCGACCACCGCGACCGCTGAAGCTCCCAGCCAGCGGCGCTCGCGCGCGACGATCACCTCACGCCGGCGGCGGATCTTCCCCTGTCAGACCGAGCGCGTGGATGAGCTGCCGGTCCTCGGGGTTCTCCGGGTTCAGCGTTCGCCACCGGGTCGGCCTGCCGTTCTCGTCCCATTCATTGGCGACCTCCCAGCCCGAGACGATCTGGCCTCGGAGGTTGGCCCAGTAGCGACGAGCGTCGACGCGGGTGAGATCGTGGTCGCTCATCGGACGCTACGGGTATGTCGATCGCCGAGGTCGGCGTGTGACGGTACGGCAGAAAGATCACCGGCCAGCGATGCCCCGCAGACCCCACCGGCGACTCGGGCGCGCGCCGGGCCCACGATGGCTGTTCCAGCGTTTGGGCCGGACCTCGAGCGGACAAACCGTGAGCGGCGCGCAGCCTGGCTTTCCCCGCCGCGCGCCGATGAGCAGTGCATGGGCGGGATCGGCACGGCGGCCGATCCCGCCCCAAAATCGGCCGCGCGACCGCCGGTCGTGGGTGTCGCAAAATGCGGAAAAATCCCTCACCCAGACGACCCCGATGCGGCAACCGGGACTAACATCGGACGGGCCCGGGGAGGGTTCAGCCGGGGATCGAGCGCGCGAATCGGTGCTCATGGCTTCGTTCTCAATAGTCAGCCGACGCTCCGCCGGGGTTCACTTCCTGACCCCGGTCGGAAGACTCGATCGCATCAGCGGCCCGCTGCTCGAGAACGAGTTCAACGCGGTCGCCCGCGGCACCGCGTCCCTGATCGTCGTCAACCTCAGCCGGCTCACCATGCTCACGCCGGCCGGTATCGAGACCCTGCTGCGGATCAACGACGCCTGCGCAGAAGGCGCCGGCCGGCTGCGAGTCATCAACGGCTCGCGGCCCGTCGCCCGGGCGCTGGAGACCACCGGCGCCTGCGAGCGTCTGCCGATCATGTCGCCGCGAAGCGCCGACCCCACGCCGATCTGAACCACCGCGACGGTGGGTGTTCAGGCGCAGGAGCGGCTGGCAGGGCCGTTCCCATTCTTTGGCTTCGCGCCGGCGCGCCGATAACAGAGCCAGGCGGGGCCAGCCACGGACGGCTGCGCCTCGCCGCTCTTCGGCTGTCCGCAGCGCCGCGGCGGCCAACGCGGCGATAGCCTAGCCCCAGCTGCGCCTGGTCGGGAAGCGGCTACAGCAACGGAGGAGAGGCGCGATGACCACCGTCGAGACGGTCCGGGGGCCGGTCGAGGCCGGCGAGCTGGGCCGGACGCTCGCGCACGAGCACATCCTGATCCTCGAGCCCGAGGCGCTCCAGAATTGGGGCCATGCCTACGGCCGGTGCTATTGGGATGAGGAGAGTCGCGGCGCGGATGCGATCGCGCGGCTGACCGAGGTGCGCGCGACGGGGATCCGCACGATCATCGATCCGACCGCACCCGGTCTCGGGCGCTACATCTCGCGCATCCAGCGCATCAACGAGTCGGTCGACCTCAACATCGTCGTCGCGAGCGGCCTCTACGCGTTCCTCGCGCTGCCGAAGTTCCTCGGCTACCGCGACGTCGACCCGATCGCGCAACTGTTCGTTCGCGAACTCCGCGAGGGCATCAACGACACCGGCGTGAAGGCCGCCTTCCTCAAATGCGCCGGCGAGGCGCACGGGCTCATCGACGATGTGCCGCGGATCCTGGCGGCGGTGGCAGCCGCGAGCGTCGAGACCGGGGCGCCGGTGATGGTCCACACCAACGCCGCCACGCGCACGGTCTTTGCAGCTCTCGAGACGCTGACGGCCGCCGGGGTCCCCCCGGCCCGGATCGTCGTCGCGCACGTGGGCGACAGCAACGACATGGAATACCTCCGGGAGATCGCCGCCTGCGGCGTGGCTCGGGCTGGACCGCTTCGGGATCGACCATTTCAACCCGACCGCCGAGCGGATCCGCACGCTGCTCGCGCTCCTCGACGAAGGCTACGGCGACAGCGTTCACCTCTCACACGACGCCGCCTGCTTCATGGACTTCTTCACCGGAAACCCGGCCTTCGCCCAGATGCCGCTCGAGTCCAGCCGGCGACCCCTTTCACGCGGGACCAGTCGCGTAGGTCGATCGGAACGGGCTGTCGCTTGGCGACAGCGCAGGGCCCCGGGTCGTCTACGCCTCCGCTTCGTCCAACGCGATCGTCTCGTCCAAGACCCTTGGGACGCTCGCTTTGCCGGGGGAAACCGGGAGTGTTGCGATGGTCGAGCGCGCGGCGCATCGTGCTGCAAATGGACCTAAGGGAGCGAGCTGGCTGCCGGAAACGCTGGCTCAGGACCTGCTCGGGACCGACAGCGGCAGCGGGTGCGAGCGTCTAAGCACCGTGGCTCTTCTTGAGCTTCTCTCCTGGGCCACATCAGCACGGCTCGTTTCGGCCCATACGTGCAGCCGTCGCCGCCGGAATGTGAAGTGCCCCCGCCCCCGCCGAGCCACCGCCGATGCGGAACAGCGCGGTCGTGTCCGGCCCGCACAGCCCGACCAGACGTGAGTCTGATCGGGCTCTGTCGAGCGCATTGCTACGTGATCAGCTCAGTAGCTGATGGTGCCTGTCTCCTGGTAGTTGGAGTTGCCGGAGCCGTCATCGCCACCCGTCACGGTCCCTCCGCCGCTGGCCGTGGAAAACCGACCCGTGCCGCCCGTGTTGGTGTACGTACCGCTGAAGCTGTGCGGCGCGTTGCTGGCCGTGGGCCCGACCTCACAGACTGTGCCCTGCTCGGTCTGATCCAGGGTGTCGCCGTTGGCTGCGGTGATCGTGCCGGTCCCAGTCGCGGGCGCGCAGAAGCCGCCGGCGCGATTTGATGTCGCAGCTGCCCAGTCGACCGTCAGAGTCGACACATAGGGACCAGTTCCCATATGCGAGCTGGTGGCCGTCCCATTCGATTGAACCGTGCAACCTTGGAGCGTGAACTGGCAGCCGGGGGAACTCAGGCTCGTCTCAGTGCCAGAGCCAGCGGACTTGAAGGGCACACCAGCGGGTCCTGCGAGCGCCGCTGCCGGCATGGCGAGAGCGCCAGCGGCAACGACGGTTGCAATGAGGATTCGACGCATTGGCGTCTCCTTCGATTTGTATTCGCGAGCGCGAGTCGTGCCCGTACCCTTGTGCCAAGTCGCAGCGACGACTCTCGCTCCGTGCCTACCCATGCCGGATAGGCCCACACCGAAGCTAGCTGCCCCGCAGAGTGCCCGCAACGGGGGAAACCCGCACCCGGCACCGGTGAAGTTTCTACCCGCCTGAGGCCGAAACCGCCCCGAGTCGCGCGAGCGCCCAAAGAGCCCACCGACCTGCTCAACCACCCTGCGAGGCACGCACTCCCATCACGACGCGACCGCCAACAGCGACAAGCACACCAGCGCATGGGACAACAACTTCGTCGTGATCGGGATCGTCGTGCGGCTCCCGATGCTTGATCGGGCTGTGTGCCTGCCGGTCCTGTTCCGACTCTGGCGTCCCCGCCGCCCCGAGTACGCCAACGCTCGCAAGCCCGACCCGCAACGGCCGGGAAGGCCAGAGCTGGCACGGGAAATGACCGATCTGCTCGCTGCCCGGATCACGCCCCGCACGATCCATACCGTCGGTGACAGCGCGTACGCCACAGCCGCCTCACGCGGCCTCAGCGCGCGTGTCACGCTGACCT
>DATLQS010000061.1:0-18069 GCA_035535075.1 Solirubrobacteraceae bacterium | reverse complement strand
GGCTCGCATGCGATGTGTTGAAGCACAAGCGCTCGCATCGGATGCGTTCTAGCATCCATGGCACGGTGAACGCAACCGCCGCCCACACGATCGACCGTCGCTTCCTCTACGAGATCATCTCGACGGTCAGCTCGTCGCTCGAGCTCGAGCAGGTGCTCGCCGCGGTCGTTCGGCTGCTCTCCGACGCGAGCGCCGTCCACGCCTGCTTCGTGTACCTGCTGGAGGACCATGGCGAGCGGCTCGTGCTTCGGGCCGCTTCCGATCCCTACAGCCACCTCGCCGGCCAGGTCTCGCTCGAGCGCGGCGAGGGTCTCGCGTGGTCGGCCGTCGAGCGTCGCGAGGCGGCGTTCATCCGCGAGGGCGCGAGCCGCGACGCGCGGTTCAAGTACGTGCCGGAGATCGACGAGGAGCTGTTCCAGTCGCTGGTCTCGGTCCCGATGCTCGATCGCGACGGCGAGCCGATCGGGACGATCACCCTCCACACCGAGGCGCCACGCGAGTTCTCGGAGTCCGAGGTCGAGTTCCTGGCCTCGAGCGGCGCGCTCGTTGCCGGTGCCGTGGAGAATGCCCGCCTGTACGCCGAGGCGCGCCACCGGGTGGCCGAGCTGGAGCACCTCGCCGAGCTGGGCGAGGCGGCGGCCAGCGCGTCGACGCTCGATCAGCTGCTGCCCGCGGTGGCGGAGCGCACCCGCGGGCTGCTCGGCGCGAGCGCGTGTCTCGTCTACCTGGCCGAGACGGGGGAAGGCCCGCTGCGGCTGCGCTGCGCTGCGCCGCTCGAGGCGTTCGCGGGCGCGCGCGAGACGATCGGGATGTCGGAGCTCGGACCCGAGCTGGCGCGCAGCGGCCGCCACTCGACCGTCGCGGTGCCGCTGGTCGTCAACGACGATCTGCTCGGCGTGCTGATCGCCGACGGCAGCGACGCCGTCGACCTCGCGCGCGCCGCCGCCAACCAGATCGGCGTGGCGATCAAGAAGATCGAGGTGATCGAGGAACTGCTCGAGAAGAACCTGATCCGCGACTTCTTCGAACAGCTCGCGAGCCGTCACATGAGCGGCGGCGCCGCAGGACGCGCCGAGCGTCTCGGCTGCGACCTCGACCGCCCGCACGTCGTGCTGATCGCGGCCGCCGCCGACGAGCGCCTCGAGCGCAAGCTCAAGGCGGTCGTGCCCGGCGCGTTGATCGACCGTCACGCCGACGTTCTGCGAGCGCTGCTGCCGGTCGGCTCCGGCGGCAGCGCGCGTCAGCTCGCGGAGCTCCGCAAGCTGCACGACGCGATCGGCGACGCGCCGGCGGTCGGTCTCTCGAACGCGTGTTCGGGGGCGGCCAGCTACCCGGGCGGGTTCGAGGAGGCGCGCTACGCGCTGGTCGGGGCGACGGTGCTGCAACAGCGACCGACCGTCGTCAGCTACGACGACCTCGGCGTCTATCAGTACCTGCTGCGCATGGCGATCGACCCGGGCATGCGCGACTCCCAGCGGGACGCGCTGACGCTGTTGCTCGTCTACGACGAGCAGCACGGCACCGCCCTGCTCGCGACGCTCGAGCAGTTCCTGCTGCGGCGCGGCAACATCAGCGCCACCTCCGAGGCCCTGTACATCCACCCCAACACGTTGCGCCAGCGCATGCGCCGGATCGCCGAGCTGACCGGGATCGATCTCGCGCGTGATGACTGGCTGATGGTGGAGCTGGCGCTCAAGCTGCTCAAGCTGCAGCGCGCGCTCGGTGACGATGCGCACATCCGTGACGGCCGGGGAATGTAGGAAACCGACCTATAAACAGCCTCGTGCGCTCGCTACCCTCGTGGGCCGCGCGCCTGAGAGGAGCGAATCGTGTGCGGCATCGTTGGCCTTTTCAGCAAGTCTCCCGCGATGGAAGCGGGCCTCGGCAGCCACCTGGGCGCGATGGTCGCCCAGATGGCGGAGCGCGGTCCCGACAGCGCCGGCGTGGCGATCTACCGCGACCCGGTTGCCCCCGGCTCGACGAAGATCTGCCTGTTCGCCGACGATCCGCATTACGGCTGGGGTGCCCTGTGTGACGAGTTGCGCGACGCGCTCGGCTGCGACCGTGAGCCGGAGGTTCGCTTCAGCCACGCGCTGATCGTCGTCGACAGCGACGCGGCGGCGGTCCAGACCTGGCTGGCGGAGCACCATCCACTGTTGCGGATCATGAGCGCCGGCGAGGCGATCGAGATCTACAAGGAGAAAGGCCGTCCCGAGGAGTTCGTTGAGCGCTTCCGTCTCGCCGAGCTGACCGGCACGCATGCCCTCGGGCACACGCGGATGGCGACCGAGAGCCGCGTCACGACCGAGCATTCGCACCCGTTCTCGCCGGGACTCGATCTCTGCCTCGTGCACAACGGGTCGCTTTCGAACCACAATCGCCTGCGCCGGGAGCTGCGGCGCGAGGGCATCCGCTTCGGCACCGACAACGACACCGAGGTGGCGGCCGGCTACCTGACGTGGCGGCTGCGCGAAGGCGCGAGCATCGAGGACGCGCTCGACAGCTGCCTGTCCGCGCTCGACGGCTTCTACACCTTCGCGGTCGGGACGCGCGATGGCTTCGCGGTGCTGCGCGACCCGTTTGCCTGCAAGCCGGCGGTCCTCGCCGAGACCGACGACTGGGTGGCGATGGCGTCGGAGTTCCGCGCGATCGCGGTGCTTCCGGGCGCGGCCGATGCCAACGTCTGGGAGCCCGCCCCGGGTGAGGTCTACAGCTGGCGGCGGGCAGCGGTGCTCGTGCCGTGAGCGCGGTCGCGGCCGAGATCGAGGAGGTCGACCTCGCACAGGTCAGCCTGCGCGAGCTGAACTCGCGCCTGCACGCGCTGGCGCACACACCGGGACCGAGCCACTGGCGGGTGCGCAACCCGGGTGGCGAGCACGCGCTGGCCGCCGGGCTGGACGCCGATGTCGAGGTCGAGATCGACGGCCACGCCGGCTACTACTGCGCGGGAATGAACAAGCGCGCCACGGTCCGGGTGCACGGCATGGCCGGGGTCGGCGTCGCGGAGAACATGATGTCGGGCACGGTGATCGTCGAGGGCAACGCGAGCGCCGCCGCCGGCGCGACCGGGCGCGGCGGCCTGCTGGTGATCCGCGGCGACGCCGCGGCGCGCTGCGGGATCTCGATGAAGGGGATCGACATCGTGGTCCGCGGATCGGTCGGGCACATGAGCGCGTTCATGGCGCAGACCGGGCGCCTGGTCGTCTGCGGCGACGCCGGCGACGGCCTCGGGGACTCGCTCTATGAGGCGCGCCTCTACGTGCGCGGCGAGGTCGCCGCGCTCGGCGCCGACTGCGTTGAGAAGGAGATGGGCCCGGAGCACGTGACCGAGCTGCGCGAACTGCTCGAGCGCGCCGGCATCGGCCCGCTGGAGGGGTTCCGTCGCTACGGCTCGGCCCGTCGCCTCTACAACTTCCACAAGGACAACGCCGGGAGCTATTGATGCACAACGGGTGGCGACCGGGCCTGCGCGAGTCGGCGACGTTCGACCGCAACGCGATCTGGGAGATCCAGCGCGCCGCGCGGGAGGGCATCTACGACATCCGCGGCTGGGGGGCGAAGCGGCGAGTCCCGCACTTCGATGACCTGCTGTTCCTGGGTGCCAGCATGTCGCGTTACCCGCTGGAGGGCTATCGCGAGCGCTGCGCCACCGACGTCGTGCTCGGCACCCGCCACGCCAGCAAGCCGATCGAGCTGGCGATCCCGATCACCATCGCCGGGATGAGCTTCGGCGCGCTCTCGGCGCAGGCCAAGGAGGCGCTCGGGCGTGGCGCCACCGAGGTCGGCACGAGCACCACGACCGGCGACGGCGGCATGACCGACGAGGAGCGGCTGCACTCGAAGACGCTCGTCTACCAGGTGCTGCCGTCACGCTACGGGATGAACCCTGACGACCTGCGCCGCGCCGACGCGATCGAGGTCGTCGTCGGCCAGGGCGCCAAGCCGGGCGGCGGCGGCATGCTGCTGGGCCAGAAGATCTCCGACCGGGTCGCCGAGATGCGCGATCTCCCGGTCGGCATCGACCAGCGCAGCGCCTGCCGGCATCCGGACTGGACCGGGCCCGACGACCTCGAGATCAAGATCAAGGAGCTGCGCGAGATCACCGACTGGGAGAAGCCGATCTACGTCAAGGTCGGCGCGACGCGCGCCTACTTCGACGCGGCGCTCGCCGTGAAGGCAGGCGCCGACGTGATCGTGCTCGACGGTATGCAGGGCGGCACCGCCGCCACCCAGGACGTGTTCATCGAACATGTCGGAATCCCGATCCTCGCCGCGATCCCGCCCGCGGTCAGCGCGCTCCAGGAGCTCGGCATGCACCGCAAGGTCGGGCTGATCGTCTCCGGCGGCATCCGCTCGGGCGCCGACGCCGCCAAGGCGCTCGCGCTCGGCGCCGACGCCGTGTCGATCGGCGTCGCGGCGATGATCGCGCTCGGCGACAATGCTCCGGGGCTCGAGGACGAGTACGAGGCGCTTGGCAGCGCCGCCGGCTACTACGACGACTGGCACGAGGGGCGCGACCCGGCCGGAATCTCGACCCAGGATCCCAAGCTCGCGGCACGCCTCGATCCCGTGCTCGGCGGTCGGCGGCTCGCGAACTACCTGCGCACCATGGTGCTCGAACTGCAGACGCTGGCGCGCGCCTGCGGCAAGTCGCACGTCCACAACCTCGAACCCGAGGACCTCGTCGCGCTGACCGTCGAGGCGGCGGCCATGGCCCGCGTGCCACTGGCCGGCACAAGCTGGATCCCGGGCGCGTGAGGCGGCTCGCCGATCCGTAGTGCCTACGGATCGCGCCCACGGCGCGGCCCGGATGGAGCGACGGCCGACCGGGCGGATGATTGCGCCCGAAACGAGATCGTGACGATCAACCGAGGGGGTTGCAATGTTCAAGACCGTTGTGTGGGCCACCGACGGCTCCCCGTCGGCCGACGCCGCGCTGCCCTATGCCAAGTCGCTGGCCGCCGCGGACGGCGCCACGCTGATCGTGGCCCATGCCGTCGAACACACGCTCGGTCCGCGCGCCGGCGGCTATCCGGTGCACGTCGACGAGGATCAGCTGCGGAGCAAGATCGAGCAGCAGGTCGCCGAGCTGAAGCAGGCGGGCATCAACGCCAGCTCCAGGGAGGTCGGCGGCGCCTCGCCCGGCGCGGCGCACATGATCGCCGACGTCGCCGGCGAGGTCGGGGCGGATGTGATCGTCGTCGGCACCCGCGGCCATACGGCGCTCAGCGGGCTGCTGCTCGGCAGCGTGACTCAGCGTCTGCTGCATCTCGCGCCGTGCCCGGTGCTTGTCGTTCCGGCGCCCGCGTAGCCCGATCGGTGTGCATGGTCACGACACCCACCCGGTAGCGTTCGCAGCATGACCGACCCCGGTGCCCTCGACGACGCGGCAGACGCCGCTCGCGAGGAGACGATCCGCATCGTCCTGGCCGACGATCACCCGGTCGTGCGTCGCGGGCTGCGCCTGCTGCTCGACGAACAGGCGGACTTTGAGGTCGTCGCCGAGGCCGGCGACGTCGAGGAGGCGCGGCGCTATGTGCGCGGCCACCATCCGAACGTGCTGGTCCTCGATCTCAACATGCCGGGGGGCTCGAGTCTCGAAGCGATCCCGACGATCTGCGGCGAGTTCCCGAACACGCGAATCGTCGTGCTGACGATGCAGCAGGAGCCCGTCTACGCGCGTGAGGCGATCGCCGCCGGCGCCACCGGCTACGTCCTCAAGCAGGCGGCCGACGGCGAACTCGTTCAGGCCGTGCGGCTCGCCGCCGCCGGCGAGAGCTACCTGAACCCACGGCTCGGGGCGCGCCTGGCGGCCGAGCCGCCGCCAGGCCCGCCGGACAACCTGTCGGAACGCGAGGTCGACGTGCTGCGCCTGATCGCGCTCGGGCATACCAACACCGAGATCGCCCAGCAGCTCTACATTTCGGTGCGCACCGTCGAAACCCACCGCGGGCACATCTCGCAGAAGCTGCTGCTGTCGTCGCGTGCCGAGCTCGTCCGCTACGCGCTCGACCGCAAGCTCGTGGACACCTGACGCCGCCTGGCCGCCCGAGGCGTCTGCGCCGGCGGCCGCAGCGGACGGTTCAGGAAGCGGCGATCGGCGCAGCGGCGGCGTCGGCGGGGTCGGCGTCGCGCGGCTCGCCCAGCGCCGCCGTGCGCGGCAGGACGAGCAGCGGGCAGCGGGCGTGGCGCGCGAGCCCGTTGGAGGTGCTGCCGAGGATCAGCCGCCGCATCGGACCGTAGCTGCGCGAACCCACGACGAGCAGATCGACCCGGTCACCGAACGCGGCGAGCTCCTCGCCCGGAAGTCCGTAGACCGAGGTTGCCTCCACGTCCTCGATCGAGGCGACGCGCTCCTGCGCCGCCTTGCGGTCCTCCTCGATGATCTCACCCCAGTTGCCCGGCATTGGTGCCATGTAACCCCAGGTCGGCAGCGACACGACATGGAGCACGCTGATCGTGGCATGGTCGCGGGTCGCCAGGCCGCGGGCCACTGCCAGCGCCGCATGACTCTCAGCGGAGAAGTCGTAGCCGACGCCGACGGTGGCGAACCCGCCGGCCGGAGCGACGGCGGCGTAGCCCCGCGGCGCGACGGCAACCGCGCACGATGCGCCGTTCAGCGCGGCGCGGGTGTCGTCGCCGACGAGGACGCGCCCGGCGAGACCGCGACTGTGGGAGCCGACGACCAGCAGGTCGGCGGCGTGCGTCTCGGCGAGCGCGTGCAGGCCGCGGCCGACAGCGGGCGCACAGAAACTGATCAGCTCCGCATCGATCCCCGTCGCCTCCCGCTCGGTTGCCAGCAACCGCTCGGAGTCCGCGTGCGCGTCGGCGTCGACGGCGACGCCGGCGTAGCGACCGGGCATCATCGCGCCGCCGTAGACGTGCGCCAGCGTGAAGCGCGCGCCGGGCTCGCCGAGCCTGCTCGCCAGTGCGATCGCGTCGCGGCCCGCAGGCTTGCCATCGACGCCAATGAAGACATTGCGGAACATGTCGTTCTCCTTTGCGCTCGTTGCAGCCACGACGCTACGGTCTACCCGTCTGGCGGTCATCCGTGGCCGGCCCCATCTCGCTGCGGAGACCTACGGAGGCCGACAGCGCGAAGATCTGGGTATATGAGTAGCGTGACGACCGCGACCTGGGCGCCTCGGGGCCCGCTCTCCGAACGCGAGCTCCAGCTGCTTCACGCGTACTGGCGCGCGGCGAACTACCTCTCGGTCGGCCAGATCTACCTGCTTGACAACGCGCTGCTGCGCGAGCCGCTGGTGGTCGAGCACGTCAAGCCGCGCCTGCTTGGCCATTGGGGCACGACGCCGGGCCTGAACTTCATCTACGCGCACATGAACCGTGCGATCAGGGCACGCGAGCTCAACGCCATCTTCGTCACCGGTCCCGGTCACGGCGGCCCCGGCGTGGTCGCCAACACCTATCTCGAGGGCACCTACAGCGAGGTCTACCCGCACATCGGCCGCGACGAGCAGGGCCTCCAGCGACTGTTCCGCCAGTTCTCCTTCCCGGGCGGCATCCCGAGCCATGTCGCACCGGAGACGCCCGGCTCGATCCACGAGGGCGGCGAGCTCGGCTACGCCCTGCTCCACGCCTTCGGGGCCGTGTTCGACAACCCGCAGCTGCTCGCGGTGTGTGTCGTGGGCGACGGCGAGGCTGAGACCGGACCGCTCGCGGCGAGCTGGCACTCCAACAAGTTCCTCAACGCCGCGCGCGACGGCGCCGTGCTGCCGCTGCTGCATCTCAACGGCTACAAGATCGCCGCGCCAACGGTGCTGGCGCGGATCCCCCGCGAGGAGCTGACCGCGCTGCTCGAAGGCTACGGTTACGCGCCGCGCTTCGTCGAAGGCGATGAGCCGGCGGCGATGCACCAGCTGATGGCGGCCACCCTCGACGAGGCGCTTGACGAGATCGCCGCAATTCAACGCCGGGCGCGGGAGGGCGGAGACCGCTCGCGTCCCCGCTGGCCGCTGATCGTGCTGCGCACGCCGAAAGGCTGGACCGGCCCCAAGGAGGTCGACGGCCTCCCCGCCGAGGGCTCGTTCCGCTCGCACCAGGTGCCGCTGTCCGAGGTTCGCACCAACCCTGAGCACCGGACCCAGCTGGAGGGGTGGCTGCGGTCGTATCGGCCGCTCGAGCTGTTTGACGAGGGTGGCGCGCTGCGTCCGGAGCTCGCCGCGCTCGCGCCCGACGGCGACCGGCGAATGGGGTCAAACCCGCACGCCAACGGCGGTCTGCTGCTCCACGACCTCGAGCTGCCCGACTTTCGCGACTACGCGGTCGCCGTGCCCTCGCCGGCGACAACGACGAGCGAAGCGACTCGTGTCCTCGGCGGCTTCCTGCGCGACGTGATCCGCGCGAACGCCGAGAACTTCCGGATCATGGGGCCTGACGAGACGGCATCGAACCGCCTGGGTGCGGTGTTCGAGGCGACCGACCGCTGCTGGGAGGCCGAGATCCTCGCAACCGACGATCATCTCGCAGCCGATGGGCGCGTGATGGAGGTCTTGAGCGAGCACCTCTGCCAGGGTTGGCTTGAGGGCTATCTGCTGACCGGCCGTCACGGCCTGTTCAACTGCTACGAGGCGTTCATCCACATCGTCGACTCGATGTTCAACCAGCACGCAAAGTGGCTGAAGGTCACGCGCGAGATCCCCTGGCGGCGGCCGATCGCCTCGCTCAACTACCTGCTGTCGTCGCATGTCTGGCGTCAGGACCACAACGGCTTCTCACACCAGGACCCGGGGTTCATCGACCACGTCGTCAACAAGAAGGCCGAGATCGTTCGCGTGTACCTGCCGCCCGATGCCAACTGCCTGCTATCGGTCGCCGACCACTGCCTGCGTTCGCGCGACTACGTCAACGTGATCGTCGCGGGCAAGCAGCCGGCACTCGACTACCTGACAATCGACGAGGCGGTGCTGCATTGCACCCGCGGCGTGGGGGTCTGGGACTGGGCTTCAAGCGACGACGGCGTCGAACCCGACGTCGTGCTGGCCTGCGCCGGCGACGTGCCGACGCTCGAGACGCTGGCGGCGGCGGCGATCCTGCGCGAGCGTTTGCCCGAGCTGCGGCTGCGCGTCGTCAATGTCGTCGACCTGATGCGCCTGCAGCCGGACAGCGAGCACCCGCACGGGTTCTCCGACCACGAGTTCGACGCGCTGTTCACGACCAGCCGGCCAGTGATCTTCGCCTATCACGGCTACCCGTGGCTGATCCACCGGCTGACCTACCGCCGCGCCAACCACCACAACATCCACGTGCGCGGCTACAAGGAGGAGGGCACGACGACGACCCCGTTCGACATGGTGATGCTCAACGACCTTGACCGCTTTCACCTGGTGATCGACGTGATCGACCGCGTCGAGGGGCTCGAGGAGCGGGCGGCGCACCTGCGCCAGGCGATGGTCGACGAGCGGTTGCGCCACCGTGCCCACACGCGCGAAACCGGGGAGGACCCGGTCGAGCTGCGCGACTGGACCTGGCCCAGCGACCGGCCTGCGCCGACGTCGCGCTGAGCCCGATGCGCGTACTGGTCGTCAACGCCGGCTCGAGCAGCCTGAAGCTCGTGCTGCTTGACGGCGACGACCAGCCGATCATGGCGCACGAACTGGCCACTCCGCGTGCCGCAATCGACCAGGGCGAGTTGCGGGCCGCGCTCGACGGCGGGCTCGGCGAGGCCGACGTGGTCGGCCACCGGATCGTCCACGGCGGCGAGCGCTTCCACGCCGCGGTCGCCATCGACGCCGACGTCGAGACGGCGTTGCGCGGGCTCGTCGACCTCGCGCCGCTGCACCAGTCCAAGTCGCTCGCCGCGCTCGACGCGGTCTCCTCGGCGCTGCCGGGCGTGCCGGCGGTGGCCTGTTTCGACACCGCCTTCCATGCCACGCTGCCGGCGGCCGCGGCCACCTACGCGTTGCCGTCCGCCTGGCGCGAGCGGTTCGGAATCCGCCGCTACGGCTTCCACGGACTGTCCCACGCCTGGGTGGCCCGCCGCGCGCCGGCCCTGCTGGGCCGTGACGGCAGCGATCTGCGTGTGGTCAGCGCCCACCTCGGCGCCGGCGCGTCGCTGTGCGCGATCGCCGGCGGGCGCTCGATCGACACGACGATGGGCTTCACGCCGCTCGAGGGGCTCGTGATGGCCACCCGCTCGGGCAGCGTCGACCCCGGCTTGCTGCTGTGGCTCCTCGAGCACGGCCCGCTGTCCGAGCGCGAGCTCGCGCACGCGCTCGAGCACGAGTCCGGGCTCGCCGGTCTCGCGGGCACCCCGGACATGCGCGAGGTGCTCGCGCGCGCCGACGCCGGCGACGCCGCGGCGCTGCTTGCCCGCGAGGTGTACCTGCACCGTCTGCGCGCGGCGATCGCCGCGATGACCGCCGCCCTCGGCGGCATCGACGCGCTGGTCTTCACCGGCGGGGTGGGGGAGCGGTCGGCCGCCGTGCGCGAGCTCGCCGTTGCCGGGCTCGGCTTCCTAGGACTGGCGATCGACACGGAGCGCAACGACGGGGCATCCGGCGACGCCGACGTGTCACGCGCCGGCACGCCCGCCGCGACGCTCGTCGTCCTCGCGCGCGAGGACCTCGAGATCGCGCGACAGGTGCGGGCGACCGTGACGTCGCGCTGAGCGCCGTGGCTGGTGGGCGGGCCGGCTAGCCCCGGCCCTGCGCGCGGTAATGGTCGCGCCAGATGAGCCGGTAGATCGGTACCCAGCGCGGGATGTCGCGGACACCGGGGATGAACGGGATCAGGATCAGGCCGAGGCTCAGCACGCCCATGATCGCCATCACCAGGGCATCCGCGTTGTCCGAGGTGTTGAACGGGGCGATCTGGTACCAGAACGTGTACAGCCAGAGCCAGACCTGGCCGGGATACGATCCGGTTTCGTTCATCATGCCCCACTGGTCGCCGAGCAGGTGCTGCGACTGGGCGCGAGCGGCCAACAGACCGCCGTCGGCCATGAACAGCAGCGGCTTGGTGTAGTCGGTCTGGAAGAACTGGTTGCTGGTCAGCAGGTCGCCGTCGAGGCCGCCGCTCTGCGCCAGGCCCAGCAGGGCGTTCATCATCGTCGGCACGGGCCCGTAGCTGCCGCGCACGAGCACGCCGCCGCCGCCCACCGTCGCCTTGGCGAGCGCGTTCGTGTAGCCGGTGGTCCAGGCCGCCTGCGTCTTCGCCGACGCCGCCTCGTACGCGGCGGTCGCCGTGCGCAGCGCCGGGTCAAAGGGGATCGTCGCCAGCGGCGTCAGCACGAAGTCCTGGGCGGTGTTGATCGGGTGGCTCACGCCGAGCCACTTCTGCAGGTGGATGAACGCGATCTGCTGACCGTCGCCGTTGTGGGTGTACGGGGGGCCGTAGCCGGCCGTGCCGCTCGAGCCGTCGAGCTCGCTGACGGCGGTCGTGACGAAGTCGACCGGCAGCTGCCGTGACCATTGGGCAATCGTGCTCGGCCGGTCGTCGGGCGAGGACAGGAAGATCGTCAGCAACAGCACCAGCGAGGCGACGACGGCGGTCGCGACGCATAGCTCCTTGATCAGGTCGTAGGGCTTGTAGGGCCCGTCGTAGTGGCGCGCCGCCTCGTTGAGCTCGGCGTTCGACAGCCGCCGGCGCTTCATGCCGCCGACCCGGTCGCGCTGGCACCGGGCGCGTCGGCGGCCGGCGCGGGGATGGCAAGCTCTCCGAGCGGCAGCGGCGGGACGATCCCGGTCCGCCGGACCAGCAGGATGTGCGCCGAAACCAGGGCGACCACGACGACCGGCAGCAGCAACACGTGGTAGGTGTACATCTGGCCGAAGTTCAGGACGTTGAAGAACGCGCCGATCCCGGTCGAGTTCAGGCCGTCCTTGGCCTGCGTGGCGATCCACTGTGCGTCGAAGTTCTGCTGCGAGACATAGCCGGTGAACGCGGCGGCGATGGAGATCAGGAAGGTGATCGCGCCGCTCATCCACGTCCGGCTGCGCCCGCCGCGCCACGCGGCCATGAAGAACTTGCCCCACAGGTGGATGACCATGAAGAAGAAGAACAGCTCGACCGACCACAGGTGGATGCTGTTGAAGAAGTGCCCCACGCCGGTGTAGTGCCACCACGCCGGGCCCTTGAGGCCAAGCACCGAACCGGAGAAGATGATGATCACGAGCGCGGCGATCGTCAGCACCCCGAAGATGTAGATCCAGGAGGACATGTAGGCCGGCTGGGTGTCGGGCAACAGCCGCTCCGGCGGCATCGCTTGCACCCCCGCCTCGCGCAGGCGCGCCGTCCAGGACGGCTTGCCGGATGCGCTCACGAACGGCTCCGGCGCCGGCGGCTGCCCGGGAACGGCAACGCGATCGCGACGGCGAAGACGACGATCATCAGCCCGATCACGACCAGGTTCGACACCGACATCTGGAAGAAGCCCCAGTGCACATAGCTGGCCGGGTGGTTCAGGTTGATGATCGCGGCGAGCGACATTGTCGGCGAGGCTATGGCCGCCGAGGCGGCGCGCCATCGGGGAGCGCTACGGGAGGCCGCTGCGTAGTTTGCCCCGCCGCGCGGACGGCTCTGTGGGTCTGGCCGCAACGTGGCGGCGGGCGACGGCCGATGACACGCCGTGCCCACTGCGACAGTATTGAGCTGGATGAGCCCCGTGCCCGCGACGCGCAAGCCGACCGATGGCGCGGTCGACGTTGCGCTGCGGGACGGATCGACGCTGCACGTCCGTCCCGTGGTGGGCGACGACGCTCCCGCGATGCGCGCGTTCTTCGAAGCGCTCTCGCTCGAGTCGATCGGCCTGCGGTTCTTCGGTGTGCCGAACGTCGAGTGGGCCACGAAATGGGCGGTCGCGACCGACGATGCCGAGCGCTACGCGCTCGTGGCGACCGCCGGGCCCGCTCACGCGATCGTCGCCCACGGGGCGTACGTGCGGATCGACGACGAGCGCGCGGAAGTCGCCTTCGTCGTCGCCGACGCCTGGCAGGGACACGGCATCGCGACGATCCTGCTCGGTCAGCTCGCCGCCGCGGCGCAGGCGCATGGCATCACCTCGTTCAGCGCCGACGTGCTCCCGGCCAACCACCGGATGATCGGCGTGTTCCGCGACAGCGGCTTCCCGGTCGAATTGCGCACGCGCGGCGACGTGATCGGGGTCGAGTTCCCGACATCGCTCTCCGAGGCGGCCCTGGAACGCTTCGAACAGCGAGAGCGCACGGCGGCTGTCGCCGCGATGCGCAGCTTCCTGCGGCCGTCGTCGGTGGCCGTGATCGGCGCCTCGCGGCGACGCGGAACGCTCGGCGGCGAGGTTGTGCACAACCTCTTGAGCGCCGGCTTCGGCGGCACCGTCCATCCGGTCAACCTCCGGGCGCAGACCGTCGAGGGGCGCCGCGCACACGCGTCGATCGCAGATGTTCCTGGTCCGGTTGAGCTCGCCGTGGTCGCGGTTCCCGCGGCCGACGTCGCAGCGGTCGCGCGCGAATGCGGCGTGGCGGGCGTCCGTGCCCTCGTCGTGCTGTCGAGCGGGTTTGCCGATGCCGGCGCGGCGGGCGCGCGGCGCCAGCGCGACCTGCTCGCGATCTGCCGCGAGGCCGGCATGCGCTTGGTCGGCCCGAACTGCCTGGGTGTCCTGAACGCAGCGCGCGACGTGCGACTTCATGCGACCTACGCCGGAGCGATGCCGCCGCCGGGCCGCGTCGGGTTCCTCTCGCAAAGCAGCGGCCTCGGCGTGGCAATGATCGAGGCCGCAGGTCGGCTCGGGATCGGAATGTCCTCGTTCGTCTCGGTCGGGAACAAGGCCGATATCTCGGGCAACGACCTGCTGCAGTACTGGGAGGAGGACCCCGACACCGACGTCGTGCTGCTGTACCTCGAGTCGTTCGGGAACCCCCGCCGTTTCGCACGCATCGCGCGGCGAGTCAGCCGGACCAAGCCGATAGTCGCCGTCAAGGGTGGTCGTTCGGCGGCCGGCGCGCGTGCCGCGGCCTCCCGCACCGGCGCGTTCCTGTCGGCCTCCGAGGTGACGGTCGATGCCCTGTTCGAGCAGGCTGGCGTCGTCCGCGTCGACACCGTCCACGAACTGTTCGATGTCGCGACCCTGCTCGGCGCGCAGCCGGCGCCGGCGGGCAGCCGCGTCGCGATCGTCTCCAACGCCGGGGGGCCGGGCATTCTCTGCGCGGACGCCTGCAACGCGGTCGGGCTCGATGTGGTCCCGCTGCCGGCGCGCGTCAGGCGGCGGCTGGGCAAGTTGCTCCCGGCCGAGGTGTCACTGGCGAACCCGCTCGCGCTGCCCGCCACGGCCTCGAGCGAGCACTTCCGCCAGGCGATCGAGGTACTGATCGACGCAGCTGTCTGCGACGCGATTGTCACGATCTTCCTACCGCCGCCGGGAAGCGCCGGGAGCGAGGTGGCGCGCGCGATCGACGCCGTCGCGCAACCCGCTCGTCGGGTCACGCTCGCGTCGGTCGTGATCGGCCCGCCGGCACCGGCACCGAGGCTCGGGGAGCCGCACGTGCCCCGCTTTGCCTTCCCCGAGGACGCGGCCCGCGCGCTGGCCCACGCCGTCCGCTACGGTCGCTGGCGGGCCCGCCCCGCCGGCGTCGTGCGCGAGCCCCCGGGCTGCCGGCCCGACGAGGCGGCCGCGATCATCGCCGCTGCGCTCGCGGCCGGCGGCGGCTGGCTCGGGCCGGGGGAGGTCGCATCGCTGCTCGCCTGCTACGGCCTGCCACTGCTCCCCACGCGCGTCGTTCGCTCGGCAGCCGCCGCGGCGCTCGCCGCCGCCGAGCTCGACGGCCCGGTCGCCCTCAAGGCCATCGCGAGCGACCTGATCCACAAGAGCGATGTCGGCGCGGTCCGACTCGACCTGCGCAGTGGGGCCCAGGTTCGCCGCGCGGCACGCGAGATTCGCGCCGCGGTCACGGCCGCGGGCCGTCTCCTCGAGGGCTTCGCGGTGCAGGCGATGGCCGAAGGAGGCGTGGAACTGCTGGTCGGCGTCACCCAGCAGCCGAGCTTCGGTCCGGTGATCGTGTGCGGCGTCGGCGGGTCGACGGCCGAGCCGATCGGCGATGCTGCGGTCCGAATCACGCCGCTGACCGACGTCGACGCGGGGGAGATGGTGCACTCGCTGGGTTCGAGCGCGCCGCCCGAGGTTCTCGGGGGGCGCAACCGCCGGGCCCTGCAGGATGTCCTGCTGCGACTCAGCGCGCTGGTCGAGGCGCACGCCGAGGTTGCCGAGCTCGACCTCAATCCGCTCGTGGCGTCGTCCGATCGGATCGTCGTCGTCGATGCTCGCGTGCGGCTCGAGGCGCCGCCGCCGCGTCGCCCGCCCTCGTCGCTGCGCGGGTGAACAGGGGCGCCGCCGGCTCGCGGCGCCGCGCCTCGGCCGCACGCACTCGTGATCGGTGCTTTTCCGCGGTCGATCGGCGCCCTTGCACGGTCGCCGGCGCGGGCCGCCCGGGTTACGGTGACGCCATGCCCGTACACCTTCACCTCGCGCAGCCCGCGGCCGATCCCCCATCAGCCGCCGTGGCTGGGCGGGCGATCCGCGTCGTTCTCGCCGACGACCATGCGCAGATGCGCCGCAGCCTGCGGATGCTGCTCGACCGGGAGGACGGCGTCACGGTGGTCGCCGAGGCCGCCGATGTCCCAACGGTCATGCGCCATCTCCGCGGCCACCGGCCGCAGGTGCTCGTCCTCGATCTGCGGATGCCCGACGGTTCGAGCATCGGCGCGATCCGCGACCTGCGCGAACGGATGCCGAGCACCGAGATCGTCGTCGTCACGATGGAGGCGAGCCCGGCGTTTGCGCAACAGGCGCTTGCCGCGGACGCGATCGGCTACGTGCTCAAGGACACCGCGGACACCGAGTTGGCCGAGGCCGTGCGGCGAGCCGCTCGGCACGAGCGCTACATCAGCCCGCGGGTCGCCGGCCGGTTCACCGGGGGGCGTCGGGTGGCCGGCGCCGCGCGCGCCCGGTACGCGCTACGACGCGGCCTCGGCGGTAGCTGACGGACTCCCAGCGGCGCTGGCCCGCAGAGGCAGCTCGGCCCGGACGAGCGTGCCCGCGTCACCGGATTCGATCGTCACGGTGCCGCCGACGAGATAGGCGCGCTCATGCAGCCCCGCCAGGCCGAAGCCCGATTGCGGCGCGTCGGCGGCAAAGCCGACGCCGTCATCCTGGACCTCGATGGTCACCCCGCCCGCCGATGCGACCACGGCGACGCGAACGTTGCGCGCCTTCGCGTGTTTGACGACGTTGGTCAGCGCCTCCTGCACCAGGCGGTAGACGGTCGACTCGATCTCCGGCGGGAGGCGGTTGTCGGCCTCCCGCGGATCGGGGAGCGCGAGTTCGCTGACGATGGTCAGCGAACCGTGGTCGCTGCGGCGTTCGAGCAGCGCCTCGAGCGTCGGGCGCAGCCCGAGCTCGTCGAGCGTCGCGGGGCGCAGATCGCTGATGATCGCATGCAGGTTCTCGATCTCCTGCTCGATCTGCTCGATCGCTTGATCGACCGCCGCTTCGGTCTGTCCGACGTCGCCACGTCGCCGAGCGGCCGCGAGCATCAGGCGCAGCGCGCCAAGGCCCTGGAGGGTCTCGTCGTGAAGCTCGCGCGCCCAGCGGCCTCGCTCGGCGTCGGCCGCGGCCATCGAGCTGCGCAGCCGATCGGACTCCACGCTGCGCGCGACCGCGAGCGCGTTAGCGGCGCTCGCGGCGAAGATGCTCAGCAGCAGTTCGTCGTCGTCGGTGAACGCGTCGCCGCCGGTGGCGCGGTCGAACGCTGCGAGCACGCCCACCGCCTCGCCCCGCGAGATCATCGGAACCAGCAGCGCGACGTGCGCGTCGAGGACCCCAAGTTCGCTCGGCGCGATCCGCAGCCGGGCGCCGACATCGGCGATCCGCTCCGGCCGCCGCCGCTCGAGCACCTCGCCGGAGGTCGATGCGGCGATCGGTATGCGGCTGCCGTGCAGGTCGATCGCGCCTCCTGCGCCCGCCAGCACGACGAGGTCGGGCCCCTCGCGCAGCATGATCACGACGGCACGCGCGTCGATCAGGGCGCGCCCACGCTTGACGATCAACTCGAGAATACGCTCGATGCTCGTGTCGCCGCCGACCGCGATCGCGATGTCTCGCGTCGCCTCGAGCGCACGCACCGCGCGCTCCTGCTCGACGCGTCTACGCTCGCTGCTCTGATACAGGCGCGCGTTCTCGATCGCCGTCGCCGCCCAGTCGGCCAGGATCATCGCGGCCTCCTCGTCAGCCTCGGTGAAGTCGCCGGCCTGCTTCTCGGTGAGATACAGGTTGCCCCAGGCCGCGCCCCGGATCACGATCGGCACGCCGAGGAATCCCCGCATCGGTGGATGACCGTCGGGGAACCCGTAGCTGCGGGGATGCTCGCTGACGTTGGTCAGGCGAAGCGGCTTTGGCTCGGTGATCAGGACCCCGAGAACGCCTCGGCCGCGCGGCAGGTCGCCGATCATCGCGCGCGTCTGCTCATCGACCCCGACGGTCACGAACTGCTCGAGCGAGGTCCGCCGCTCATCGAGGATCCCAAGCGCCGCGTAGCGCGCCCCCGTGACCTCGCGCGCGGTCGCGAGAATCCCGTCAAGCACCGCGAGCGGATCGAGTTCCGCCACGAGTGCACGGCCCGCATCGAGGAGGCGGGCCAAGCGCGCTGAGTCGAGAGCGCCGCTCATCACGTCGCAGGCAGGATAGCTCGTCGCTGGAACGTCACAGGCCCGGTGGCGAGGCCGAACGCGGCGGACAGCCGGGCCCGCGAACCGTCGCTGCGGCCGCTGGCACGACAAACGGCGCTCCGGCCCGCAGCGCGGTGCGGGCGGCGTGCGCTTGGGCCACGCCGCGTCGGTGTCGATACGGCGAGGTAGGGCCGACGGCACTCGCGTCGGAGGCCCGCCAGGGCGGCCGTATCCGATCGCTGACCGGGCTCGACCGGTGGTGCTGCGGCAGCCCGGGCTTTGCGTCACGGCCGGTCCGAACGTAAAGGTTGCCGCCGAAACCGCCGATATTCAGGCGGGTATGCTCACGCAACCGAGCCTCGAAGAGCAGGCCGTCATCGCCGACACGTTGCAACGGCGACGCGCGACGCTGAC
>DATLQS010000060.1:0-32122 GCA_035535075.1 Solirubrobacteraceae bacterium | reverse complement strand
CACGCCGCGCGCCGTCGCCCCGCACCGTCCGAGCCCGCGCAGCGGGCGGCGACGGCGTCAGTGAATCGAGTTGTAGACCATGAACAGCGGGAGGTACATCGCGATCACGATGAAACCGACCATCCCGCCGATGAAGACGATCATCACCGGCTCGATGATCGACGTGAGCGCCTTGACGGCGGCCGCGACACGATCCTCGTAGAAGTCGGCGAGCTTCGTGAGCATGTAGTCGAGCTCACCGGTGGACTCTCCGACGGCCACCATCTGGCTGACCATCAGCGGGAAGACGGGGCTCTGCTTGAGCGGATCGGCGATCGAGCCACCGCGCTTGACCGAGTCGATCACGTCGAGCATCACGCTGTTGATGACTTCGTTGCCGGCGCTCTTGCCCGTAATGTCGAGCGCTTCGATCAGCGGCACGCCGGCGGAGGTCAGCGCGGAGAAGGTCCGCGCCCAGCGGGCGATCGCGATCTTCTGCACGATGTCGCCGATCTTGAACGGGAGCTTCAGGCGGAGCATGTCCCACTGCGGGCGCCCGCCCTTTGAGTTCTTCCAGCGACGGAAGCTGTAGGTGATGGCACCGGCGCCGATGATGAAGGCGTACCAGTAGTTGGTCATCGCGTGGGAGAAGTTGACGGTGATCTGGGTCATCGCCGGCAGCTGGGCGCTGGCCGAGCTGGTCGCGAACTGCTTCAGCACGCCGGCGAAGACGGGAACGATGTAGACGACCAGGACGATCATCACGAGCAGCGCGACCGAGACGACGACCGAGGGATAGACCATCGCCGAGCGGACCTGCCGGCGCAGGGCGTCCTCCTTCTCGAGCTGGCTGGCGATGCGCATCAGCGAGTCCTCGAGCACGCCGCCGATCTCGCCGGCGCGAACCATCGCGACGAACAGCGGGCTGAAGACCTTCGGGTGTCGACCGAGTGCCACGCTGAACGCGAGTCCTGCCTCGACGTCCTTGCGAACCGTGACGATCACGGCCTTGAGCTTCTTGACCTCGGTCTGCTCCTCGAGGACGAACAGGGCCCGCAGGATCGTCATGCCGGAGGACACCATCGTCGCGAGCTGGCGCGAGAAGATCGACAGGTCGCTCAGCGTGATCCGCTCGAACAGGTCGACGTTGATCTCGCGCGAGTGATGCTTTTCGGCGATCTCGAGGATCACCAGGCCGCGTGCCCGCAGCTGGTCCGACACCGCCTGCTTGCTCTCGGCGTCGACCTGGCCGCGCATCGGCGCTCCGGCGAGGTCCATCGCCTTGAAGACGTATGTGCTCACGCGACCAGCGCCACTCCCCCGAGGAGGCGCCGCAGCTCATCGGGTGTCGAAGAACGCCCCTCGGCGACATCCTGGGTGATGCGGCCCGCGCGCACCAGCGTGGCCAGCGCGGAATCCATCGACTGCATGCCCTGCGCCGATCCCGTTTGGATGATCGAGGGGATCTGGTGGATCTTGCCCTCGCGGATCAGGTTGCGCACCGCCGGCGTCGGTATCAGGACCTCGCAGGCGACGCAGCGCCCGGCGCCGTCCGCGGTCGGGATCAGCTGCTGCGTGACGACCCCCTGGAGGGTCACCGAGAGCTGCACCCGGATCTGGGCCTGCTGCTCCGGCGGAAACACGTCGATCACGCGGTCGATCGTCTGCGGAGCGTCCTGGGTGTGCAGCGTGCCAAACACCAGGTGCCCGGTCTCGGCCGCCGTCAACGCCGTGCTGATCGTCTCGAGGTCGCGCATTTCGCCGACCAGGATCACGTCCGGATCCTGGCGCAGGGCGGCCTTGAGGGCGGAGGCGAAGCTGGTCGCGTCGCTGCCGAGCTCGCGCTGGTTGATCACGCAGCGCTTGTGTGAGTGCACGAACTCGATCGGATCCTCGATCGTCACGATGTGCTCGTCGCGGGTCTGGTTGATCTCATCGATCATCGCGGCGAGCGACGTCGACTTACCGGAGCCGGTCGGGCCGGTCACGAGCACGATTCCGCGCGGCCGGCGGGCCAGCTCGTGCACGATTGCCGGGAGCCCGAGCTCGTCGATCGGCGTGATCTCCGAGGGAATCAGGCGGAACGCGGCGGCCACGGCGCCACGCTGGAAGTAGGCGTTGACACGGAAGCGGGCGCGGCCCGGGACGACGTAGGCGAAGTCGAGCTGCAGGTCGTTCTCGAGCCGGCGGCGCTGCTCGGTCGTGAGAATCGAGTAGATGAACTCCCGGGTGTCCTCGGGCGTCAGCACCGGGTAGCCGTCGAGCGCGATCAGCTTCCCGCGCTGACGCAGAGTCGGCGGAACGCCGGCCGTCAGGTGGAGGTCGGACGCATGGCGCGCCACGACCTCAAGCAGGATTTCTGAGTACTCGATCGCCACGGGCTTGCTCTCAGGCTGATATCGGCAGCAACGGCGGCCGGCTAAAGATCCGCGACAGCACCCGCATTGACCACGCGGGCGATCTCGGCGATCGAGGTTCGTCCCTGCTTGACCTTGTCGAGTCCGTCGTCCTTGAGCATGTGCATTCCCTGGACCACGGCCAGTTCGAGGATCTCGTCGGCCGAGCGCCGCTCGAGCGCGAGCGCGCGAACCTCGGCGCTGATCGTCATCACCTCGTAGATGCCGGTTCGCCCGCGGTAGCCCGAGCCGGAGCAGTGCTTGCAGCCGACCGGCTCATAGCCCTCGACGTCGAAACTGGCCGCATAGCCGTACTCCCGCAGCGTCGCCATCGGCAGGATCACGCGGCGCTTGCACTGCGGGCAGAGCACCCGCACGAGCCGCTGGGCGACCACGCAGTCGATCGCCGAGGCCACGAGGAAGGGCTCGATCCCCATCTCGATCAGCCGCGTGATCGACGTCGCCGCATCATTGGTGTGCAGCGTCGAGAGCACGAGGTGGCCGGTGAGCGCCGCCTCGATCGCGATCTGGGCGGTCTCGCGGTCGCGGATCTCGCCGACCATGATGACGTCGGGGTCCGCGCGCACGACGGCGCGCAGGCCGGTCCCAAACGTCAGACCGGCCCGCGGATTAACCTGGATCTGGGTGATCCCGTCGAGCTGGTATTCGACCGGATCCTCGATCGTGACGATGTGGCGATCGGGCGTATTGACCATGCTCAGCGCGGCGTACAGCGTCGTCGACTTGCCGGAGCCGGTCGGACCGGTGACCAGCACGGCGCCGTGCGACTGCGTGTAGGCGCGGGAGAAGCGACTCAACTCGGACTGGGCCATCCCGAGCTCGGCGAGGTCCATCACGACCGCCTGCTTGTCGAGGATTCGCATCACGACACCCTCGCCGCGGACGGTGGGCACGGTGACCACGCGCAGGTCGACCCGGTGCCCGTCGACGGTCAGGCCGACGCGTCCGTCCTGGGGCACCCGGCGCTCGGCGATGTCCAGCTCGGCCATGATCTTCATCCGCGAGACGACGCCGGCCGCGAGACGGCGCGGAACGGTCGTCACGTCGCGCAGGACGCCGTCGATGCGGAAGCGGACGCGCAGGTCCTGGGCGTCGGGGCTGATGTGCAGGTCGGACGCGCCCTGCTCGACGGCCTGGCCGACGAGCTGGTGCACGAGCCTGACGACGGGAGCGTCGTCGGCCGTCTCGTGAAGCTCGACGATCGCGGCCTCGCGGTCCTCGGTGCCGGACTCGTCCTCACCGCCGTCGCGCACCACGTCGCCGACCCGCGAGAGCCGCGCGATCACGTTCGCGATGTCCTCGCTGGTCGTGACCGCGACACGGATCTCGTAGCCGGTGAGGATCGCGATGTCGTCCACGGCGTGCACGTTCGCGGGATCGGACATCGCGACGAGCAGCGCGCGTTCGCCGACCATGGCGATCGGCAGCGCGTCATGGCGCTTGGCGACCTGGCTGGTGACGAGGTTCGCGGCCGCCATGTCGACGTTGAAGACGCTGAGGTCGACGTAGTCGAGCCCGTAGCGCTCGGCGAGCGCCACGGCGACGCCGTCCGAGCTGATCGCCCCACGTTCCAGCAGCACGCGGTCGGCGGTGGTTCCGGTCTGGGCGGCGATCTCGATCGCCTCGAGGACCCGCTCTCGAGAACACAGCCCGAGTTCGACGATCACCTCGGTCAGCGACCGCGGCGGGCCGTCCCGCGGTCCCGGGGGCCGCACGCCGTTGGCTCCGACGAGGTTCGGTTTCTCTTCGCTCGACGACACGGCGCGCAGATGGGATGCGGACTCAGACATCGTCACCCCCTTCGGCAGCTCGGCGCATCGGCCCAAGCGGTGCAACGAGGCCGGTCCAGCGCGCGAAGCTCAGCACACCCTGCGCGACGAGGATCTCAAGCCCATCGACGGTCGCGACGCCGCGCTCGCGCGCCGCGCTCACAAGCACCGTCGGCGCCGTGGCATAGACGAAATCGACGACCTGCGCATAGCTGGATAGGAGATCGGAATCCAGCGCCAGTGTCGTGAGCACGTCGGCTGGGCTCATACATTCGTCCATGCCCACCGTTGTCGTGTTGACGAGCAGATCTGCGGCCTGCGGGCGCGAGATCGCGCTCACGCCCAGGTCAGCGGCCAGCGCCTGGGCGCGCTCCGCGCTGCGGTTCCATACCGCGACCGACGCTCCGGCCTCGCGCAGCGCCCACGCCGCCGCGCGCGCCGTGCCGCCGGCGCCGAGCACCACGGCGCTGAGCCCGGCCACCGGGGCCCCGATCGCCGCGAGCATCCCCGGCGCGTCGGTGTTGTCGACGTCGATCGAGCCGTCGGGCAGAAAGCTCAGCGTGTTCGCGGCGCCGATCGCGCGCGCCGCGGGTGTCGCGCTGTCGGCCAGCGCGAGCGCGACGCGCTTGTGGGGCACCGTCACGTTGGCGCCGACGAACCCGGCCGCACCGAGCGCTCGGACGGTCTCCACGAACAGCTCGGGCGGTACCGGCAGGTGCTGGTAGCTCCAGCCGCGCAGCCCGAGCGCCGCGAAGGCCGCGCGCTGCATCGCTGGTGAGCGGCTGTGGAAGACCGGCCAGCCCAGCACACCGAGCCGGCCGGGCGCGAGCGGTCCGCGGCCGGTCACCGGCACGTCGTCGGCGAACGGCCGCCCGCCGCGTTACGTGCCGCGTCATACGCCGCCACGTCAGCCTGGAACTGCGTGTAGCTGGCGGCGAATGCGAGCTCGCCGCAGGTGCCGGGCTTGTTGACGTAGTAGAGGTAGGAAACGGATGCGGGATCCGCGGCCGCGACCATCGACGCGAGCCCGGGGTTGCTGATCGGAGTCGGCGGGAGACCCACATGGAGGCGGGTGTTGTACGGGGTGTCGAGCGCCAGTTCGGAGCCGGTCAGCGGGTGGGTGTAGTCGTTCAGCGCGTAGCGCAGCGTCGCGTCGATGCCGAGCGTCATCCCGGCGCGCAGGCGGTTGTAGATCACCGCCGCGACGAGGGCCCGGTCCGTGGGCACCTGTGCTTCGCGCTCGACCATCGACGCGATGATCAGCACGTCGTACTCGCTCAGGTGAGCGGCGCGGGCCTTGGCGAAGCTGAGCCCGTCGAAGTTCTGGTGGAACGCCGTCAACTGCTGGCCGACGAGCTTGCTGACGCTCGCACCCGGGAAGTTGAAGTAGGTCGCCGGGAAGAGGAACCCCTCGAGCGTGTGCACCGCCGCCGAGGCGCCGTAGCTGCGGGGCTCCAGGGCGGCCGAGGGCCGCGACGCGACGAGGTAATCGCCGGTCAGGCCGTCGGCCTTGGCCAGCGCGGCGATCTGACGGCGCGTGAAGCCCTCGGGGATCGTCACCTTGGTCGTGACGAGCGCCGGGGCCGTGGTCAGCGCGGTGAGCGCCGCGGAGTAGCTCATGCCGCGGCGCAGCTGGACGATCCCGTGGCGGAGCTTCGGTCCGTCGCCGTCCAGCGATGCCCGCAGATCGAAGAAGAACCCCGACGAGACCACGCCGCGGGCCGCGAGCAGGTCGCCGATCTGGCGCGCGCTGAAGCCCGTCGGGATGGAGACCTCGACGCCTCCGCTGCCGGCGCCGGTGAACGGCTGGAAGAGCTCGATGAGAAACCATGCTCCGAACCCCACGACGACCAGTCCCAGCAACGCGAGCGCGCGGCGGCGGCGGTAGCGCCGGCGCGACGGCGGTCGCCGGAACGCGTCGCGCGGCCGCATCGGCGGCGGGCTTCCGCCATTCGGCTGATGCCAGCCGGACTCGGGCTCGTCGTGCTGCTCACCCGTCACGCCGGCCCGCCCCGTTCGGCTGCGGAGGGCCGGTCGCGCTCGCCGCGCGCGAGCCAGTCCTCGAGCAGGTGCGCCGCCGCCCGCGAGTCCTCGCTGGCGGCCTGTGACGGATCGCGCTGGGCGAGCCGTGTCGTCAGGCGCTCGTCGTGCAGGGCGACCGGGATTCGCTCGCCGAGCCGCCGCGCGAGCCGCTCCGCGAAGGCCCGCGCCTCGGCCGTCTGGGCGGTGTCGGTCCCGCGGAGCGAGAGCGGCAGCCCGACCACGACATACTCGACCTCGCGCGCGGCCACGAGCGCGGCGAGCGCGCCGATGCCAGCCTTCGTGGCGGCGCGCGCGACCGGCTCGATCGGGGTCACCACCGTCTCGCTCGGGTCGCACAGCGCGGCGCCGCAGCGGGCACTTCCATAGTCCAGCGCGAGGATACGCATCGGCGGTCGCTACCCGCCGAGGATGCCCTGGAGCGCCGCTCGCGCGGCATCGAGGGCCTCGCCGATCCTGTCCACCTCGCTGCCGCCCGCCTGCGCAAGGGTGTCGCGACCGCCGCCGCCGCCGCCGAGCACCGCGGCCGCGGCCTTGGCGATCTCGCCGGCTCGCACGCCACGCTCGACGAGCGTGGCGGCGACGCTCACGACCACGTGGGCGCGATCGGCGACGACGCCGGCGAGAACGATGACGCCGTCCTTCTCGAGCTTGCCCTTCACGCGATCGACCACGTCGAGCAGCAGCTTGGCGTCGGCCACCTCGATCACCGCACTCACGACGGGCACCCCACCGGTCATCTGCGCCGACTCGGCCAGCGCGGCCACGTCCACCGCGGCGGGGCGCGCCGAGGCCCGCGCGGCCTTCTCGAGCTCCCGCCGCTCCGCCTCCCGTGTCGCCACCGCGGACACGGCCTGCTCCGGCGCGGTTCGCAGGATCGACGCGATCTGCTCCAGGGCCACGCCCCGCTGGCGAAGCGAGGCGATCGCCGCCGGTCCGCTGAGCGCCTCGATGCGCCGCACGTTGGCTGCGCTCGAGGTCTCGCTGAGGATCCGCACGACGCCGATCTCGGCGGTCGACCGCACGTGCGTGCCGCCGCACAGCTCGCGCGAGAACTCGCCGTCACCGATCTCGACCATGCGCACGATCTCACCGTACTTCTCGCCGAACAGGGCCATCGCGCCGAGGGCCCTGGCCTCGTCGAGCGTGGTGCTGATCGGGCGGACCGGGTGGTTCTCGACGATCCACGCGTTGATCTGGTCCTCGACGTCGCGCAGTTCCTGCGCCGACATCGCCTGCCCGTGGCTGAAGTCGAAACGCAGCTTGTCGGGCCCGACGTAGGACCCCGCCTGGTGCACGTGGCCGCCGAGCCGCCGACGCAGCGCCGCGTGCAGCAGATGGGTGGCGGTGTGGTTGCACTCGGCGGCGTGGCGCGCCACGCGGTCGACGCGGGCAAGCACCCGCTCGCCCTCGTGCAACTCGCCCTGCTCGAGGACGGCGTACAGCGCCTGGTCCTCACCGATCCGCACGACCTCGGCGACCCGCGCGCGACAGTCCCCGTCGGCGCACTCGATCACGCCGATGTCGGAGATCTGACCCCCGCCGGCGGCGTAGAACGGCGAGTCGGCGAGTTTGACGAGAACCCGGCCGTTGCTCTGCTCGACCGCGCCGACGGTGGTCGCCTGCTCGGTCGTCTCGTAGCCGACGAAGCGTGTCGTGAAGCCCGCGGCGCCGGCGAATGCGCTCGCACGCTCGCGGCCGGCGAGGGTGTCGGCGCCGGCATCCTCGGCGGCCCGGCTGCGCGTTCGCTGATTCTCCATCAGCTCGTCGAACTCGGCCTGATCGACGGCCAGACCCGCCTCGGCGACCAGTTCCCGGGTCAGGTCGATCGGGAACCCGAAGGTGTCGTGCAGGCGGAAGGCGTCCTCGCCGCTCACCGAGCCCGAACCCTCGCGGGCACGCTCGATCAGCTCGCGCAGCACGACGAGGCCCTGGTCCAGGGTGTGCCCGAAGTGCTCCTCCTCGGCGGCGAGCCAGACGTCGATCCGCTCGCGCTGCTCGTACAGCTCCGGATAGGCCGCCCCCATCAGCTCGCGCACCACGTCGCCGTAACGAACCAGGAAGCCGGGCTCGAAACCCAGCGATCGACCATGCTGGACAGCGCGTCGCATCACGCGGCGCAGCACGTAGCCACGATCGACGTTGGAGGGAACCACGCCATCGGCCACCAGGAAGGTCATCGCGCGAGCATGGTCGGCGAGGATCCGCAGGCTGCGATCGACGGTGGCGTCGCTTCCGTAGTGACGGCCCGACAGCGTTTCGCCGAGCTCGATCAGCGGCTTGAACTGGTCGGTCTCGAACACCGAGGGGACGTCCTGGAGGATCGCCGCCATGCGGTTGAGCCCGAGGCCGGTGTCGATGTTGCGCGCGGGCAGCGGGGTGAGCGTGTCGGGCGGCTGCTGGTCATACTGCATGAAGACGAGATTCCAGTACTCCAGGAACCGCGCGTTCTCGCCGCCCGGGAGATCGTCGGCGGTGCCGAACTCGAGTCCACGATCGAGGTACAGCTCGGAGCACGGACCGCACGGCCCGGTCGGTCCGGCCTGCCAGAAGTTCTCGCTGCGCGGGCAGGCGACGATCCGCTCGCGCGGCACGCCGACGGCCAGCCAGGCCTCGATCGCCTCGTCGTCGGGTCCAAGGCCAAGTGCGTCGTCGCCTTCGAAGACCGTGATCCAGATGCGCTCCGCGGGGAAGCCGTAGCCCTCGCGCGAGAGCTCCCAGGCGAACTGGACGGCCTCGGTCTTGAAGTAGTCGCCGAGCGAGAAGTTGCCGAGCATCTCGAAGAACGTGAGATGGCGGGCGGTCGTGCCGACGACGTCGAGATCGACGGTGCGAAAGACCTTCTGGCAGCTCGTCAGCCGCGGCGCCGGCGGTTGCTCCTGGCCGAGGAAGTAGGGCTTGAGCGGGTGCATCCCGGCAACCGTCAGCAGCGCCGACGGGTCGTTGGCCGCAGGCACGAGCGACGCGCTGGGCAGGCGCAGATGGCCGTGATCGGCGAAGTACGCGAGGAATCGCTCGCGAATCTCGTCAGAGGTCATGAACGCGAGATTATCGATGCTCAGCGCGGCTGCCCGGGCGGGGCAATCGTCGCGTGTCCGACGATCACCTCGCCGTCCATCAGGCACGCGAGCTGTCCCGGCGCGACACCGTAGGCCGGTGCCGCGAGCGCGAGCGTCAGATGGCCGCCGCTGCGCAGCGCGGTGCAGGCGAGCGGGCGCTGGCGGTAGCGCAGTCGCACGCGGTCGAAGCGCGGCCGGTGCAGCACGGCATCGCGCAGGGCCACCGTCCGCGTCGCCAGCTCCGAGCGCGGCCCGAGCGTGACGGTGTTCGCGTCGGCATCGGTGGCCAGCACGTACAGCGGCGTGCCGCCGCCGATCCCGAGACCGCGACGCTGGCCGACCGTGTAGCGGTGGACGCCACGGTGCTCGCCGACCCGCCGGCCGCGCGTGTCGAGGACATCTCCCGCGCGCTCGCCGAGCGCCCCGTGTCGCTCGAGGAACGTCTCGCGAGCGGTCCCGGCGAGGAAGCACAGGTCCTGGGAGTCGCGCTTGGCGGCAACGGCCAGCCCCGCGCGCCGGGCCAGCTCGCGCACGGCCGGCTTGTGCAGCTCGCCGAGCGGGAAGCGAAGCCCGCGGAGCGTCGCCGGAGCAAGCGCGGCGAGCATGTAGCTCTGGTCCTTGTGCGCATCGGCGGCCACCCGCAACAGCCCGTCGCTCCTCCGCGCGTAGTGACCGGTCGCCAGGCCGTCGGCGCCAAGGCGCCCGGCCAGCTCGAGCATCGCGTCCAGGCGCACGCTGCCGTTGCAGCGCACACACGGGTTCGGCGTCAGGCCGGCGGCGTGTGCCGCCAGCCACGGTTCCACGACGCCGGCGCGGAACTCGGCGCGCAAATCGAGCGAGAGGTGCGGCAGGCCGAGCCGGTGAGCCAGCGCGCGCGCCCCGCGCACCGCCTGCGCCGAGCAGCAGCTGCGCTCGCCGTCGTTGTCCGCGTCGGCCCACAGCTCGAGGGTCACCGCGACGGCCCGCGTTCCCGCCAGGACCGCTGCGACGGCGCTGTCAACGCCGCCGCTCATCGCCACCAGCAGCCGCCCGGGCGCCGGGGCGAGCGCCGCCTGGGCGCGCGCCGCGGCGCCGAGCGCGCGGTGCAGCGCGTCGGCGGCCAGCTCGGCCGCGTGGCGCTTGCCCGCCGAGAGCCCGCCGAGCTCCGCCGCGATCGAGTCCGCCCCGACGCGCGCGGCCTCGAGCAGCGGACGCCCGCGCACCAGTGCCACCGCGGCGCTGCCGGCGGCGATGGCGGTGCCACAGCCACATGCGTCGAAGCCGGCCGCGGCGACGCGTTCGCCGTCGAGCGCGAGCGACACGCGCACGAGATCGCCACACGCGCCGCCACCAGCCGCCCCGGTGTGGGCATCCGCAGGCATCACGCCGCGCCCGCGCGGGCGCTCGAGGTGGTCGCGCATCGGCATTTTGACGAGTATGGCGCCCCGGCGGCAGGGGCGCGGTTGCGGCGGGTGTCTATCGTGATGGGGCCGAGGGGCGATCAAACGTGATCCAGCCGTGAATCGCACACGCCGAAATCTTCGCCGCGCCGCGCTCGCGATCGGGTCGGCGATCCTCGGGCTGGCCGCCACGGCGAGCGCCGCCGTGGCTCCTGCGAGCGTGACCGTCGGGGCCGTCCCGTCGCTCTCGGCGGGCACGACCTCGCTCGGGACGCTCCCGGCGGCCACGCCGCTGAGGATGACCGTCGTGCTCGCGCCGCGCGATCCGGCGGGCCTCGAGGCCCTCGCCAGCGCGGTCTCGACGCCGGGTTCGCCGCAGTACCACGACTATCTCACCGTCGCGGAGTTCGCCAGCCGCTTCGGGGCCTCGGACGCGCAGATCGCCGCCGTCCGCGCGGCGCTGCGCAGCGCCGGCCTGACGCCCGGGACGGTGGCCCCGAACGGGCTCTCGATCGCCGTATCGGGCAGCGCTGCGAAGGCGTCCCAGGCATTCGGGACGAGCCTGCGTCGCTACCGCGAGCGCGGCGGGCGCCAGGTCTTTGCCAACACCGCCGCGCCACGCGTGCCGGCGGCCCTTGGCGGGGTCGTGCAGAGCGTGCTCGGCCTTGACAATCTGCCCGCCGCGGCACCCGCCGGCCTGCGCCGTGCCGCGGCGACGCGCACCGCCCACGCCGCCAGCGCACCGCTCTTTGGCAGCGGCGGGGTGAGCGCGTGCGGGCCCGCCAGCGCCGGCACGGGAACGTCCGGCCCCTACACGATCAACCAGGTGGCCGCGGCCTACGGAATGGACGGCCTGTACGCGAACGGCGACTTCGGCGCCGGCGTCACGGTCGCCCTGTACGAGCTCGAGTCGTATGCGGCGAGCGATGTCGCGCAGTTCCAATCCTGTTTCGGGACCAGCGCCACGGTCACACCCGTCCCGGTGGACAGCGGGCCCGGCGCCCCGTCAGGATCGAACCCCGGCCTGGAGACGGTGCTGGACATCGACAACGTGATCGGCACCGCGCCGTCGAGCACGGTTGACGTCTACCAGGGCCCCAATACCGCGCCCGGCGTCTACGACACCTTTCAAACCATCATCGACGCCAACACCGCCAAGGTGATCAGCGACTCGTGGGGGTTGTGCGAGGCCTCCACGCTGATGAACGATCGCAATGCGCTGACTGCGGAGAACACGCTGTTCGAGCAGGCCGCCACGCAGGGACAGAGCATCTTCGTCGCAACGGGCGACTCGGGGTCGGAGGGCTGCGATGGGAGTTCGCTGCTCGCGGTCGACGACGCGGCCAGCCAGCCGTTCGTGACCGCCGTCGGCGGGACGGCGCTGACCACGCCCGGTCCACCGACCGGAGAATCCGTCTGGAACGACGGCGGCGGTGGCGGGGCCGGCGGTGGGATCTCGCAGTACTGGGCAATGCCGGGCTACCAGACGGCGCTCGGTGTCAACAGCCTGTCGAGCGGTGCGCCGTGCGGCGCCGCCTCCGGTTACTGCCGCGAGCTCCCCGACGTGTCCGCCGACGCCAGCCCCTCCACCGGCTATCGGGTCTTCTACGGCAGCTGGGGCACGGTCGGGGGCACCAGCGCGGCCGCACCGGTCTGGGCGGGCCTGACGGCGCTCGCCGACGCGAGCGGCACCGGTGGCTGCTCGGCCGCCACGCCGCTTGGCTTCCTGAACCCCCAGCTGTACCGGATCGCCGCGGGACCGGGGTACGCCAGTGCGTTCAACGACGTGGTCACCGGCAACAACAATCCCGCCGGCACCGGCGACTACCCGGCCACCGCGGGCTACGACATGGCGACCGGGCTGGGCACCCCGATCGCCACTGACGGTGCGCTGCCCGGACTCGTGGCGCAGCTGTGTGATCCGACGGCGACGATCGGCACTCCCGCGGCGGGGGCGATCTACACGCAGACCCAGACGGTGCTTGCCGCATATTCCTGCGCATCCCCGACCGGCGGCACGCCGACGTGCGCCGGCCCGGTGCCCAACGGCGCCGCGGTCGACACCTCGACCGTCGGCGCGCACAGCTTCACGGTCACGGCGACCGACGCCAACGCGACGAGCACGCACCAGACCGTGGGCTACACCGTCGTGGCGCCACCGACGGCGACGATCGCGGTACCGGCCAACGGCGCCACCTACACCGCGAGCCAGGCGCTCCGTGCCGCCTACAGCTGCGCGGCGTCGACGTCCGGCGCGCCGAGCTGCGCTGGCACGCTCGCCAGCGGCAGCCCGCTCGATACGACGGCGCTCGGCGCCCACAGCTTCAGCGTGACCGCCACCGACGCCAACGGCGTCGCCACGACGGCGACCGCGACCTACACGATCGTCGCGCCGCCGCTCGTCACGATCCACGCCCCCGCCAACGGCGCGACGTACGCGCGGGGCCGCCGCGCGCGGGCGAGCTTCGGCTGCGTGGCCAGTGCCCCGCTCGCCGTCGCCCGCTGCACGAGTTCGATCGCCAACGGCACGACGATCCCCACCTCGTCGCTGGGGTCGCACAGCGTCACGGTCACCGCGGTCGACAGCAACGGCATCGCAAGCGTGCGCACGGTTCGCTACACGGTCGTGGCCGTGCGCCCGACGATCAGTGGCCTGCGCCAGTCGGCGGCAGTCTGGCTCGAGCACCGCCGCGCGCGCAACGGCGGCCGGGTTGGCACGAAGTTCTCGTTCTCCCTCGACCAGGCGGCCCGCGTGACATTCCGCTTCGTCAGCTCCGCCGGCGGGCGCACGGCCGGCACGCTGACGCTCGAGGCGCACGCGGGCACCGACACGCTCAGCTTCAGCGGCACGACGTCGCGCGGCGCCCTCGCGCCCGGCACCTACACGGTGCACGTCAGCGCGGTCGGCGTGGGCGGTCAGCGATCGCGGATCCGATCGCTGCGCTTCGTGGTCGCGAGCCCTACGGGCCGCCGACCGACGTCGCGCCGTACGCCTGCTGCTCGCTCTGGGTGACGAGGTTCTGAGCCGACTGGACGGCGCGCTTGAAGCCCGGAAGCGGCGTGGCGACCGGCTTGACGACGGCAGGGGTGCCGCAGCCGCCGAGGACCGCAGCGCCCAGCGCCAACGCGAGCGGCGCGCATCGCCGCCTTGACACGCCGCGCAGGAGAGGCAGGCTCATCGCTTGTGTCTTCGGCATGCGGCGGGCGAGCATTAGCCTGATCGACGCGAATTCGACGCCGATACCCACTAGTCTGTGATTCGACGGGTATGCCCGACGGCGTCCTCCACCTCTCCTCTCTCGCGGGGAGCCCGCTGCTCGATTCGGCCGGCGAACGACTCGGCCGGGTCGATGACCTCGTCGCGCGCCTTGACCTCGCCGACCCGCTTCCGCCGGTCATCGGCCTGCGCGCCGCGATCGGCGGCCGGCTGCTGTTCGTTCCCGCGAACCGAATCGATCGGCTCGAGCCGGGCGGCGCCCACGCCTCGACGACCAAGCTCAACCTCGCCCAGTTCGAGCGCCGTCCCGGCGAGGTGCTGCTGCGTTCGGACGTGCTCGGACACAGCCTGATCAACGTCAACACCGCGCGTCTGGTGCGTGCCGGCGAGGTCGAGCTGGTCCATCAGGACAGCGCGTGGCGTGTTGCCGGGATCGACCCGAGCCTCGGCGCGCGGTTGCGGCGGCTGATGCCGCGGCGCCTGCGCGGTCACGACGACGGGCACGAGGGGTTCGTCCCGTGGCCCGAGCTCGAGCCGTTCGTCGGACACGTGCCGACATCGCGTCTGCGTCTCGCCCATCGGCGCATCGCGCAACTGCACCCGGCGCAGATCGCCGACCTCGTCGAGGCGGCCAGCCACGAGGAGGGCGAGGAGATCCTCGAAGCGGTCGGGCAGGACAAGGAGCTCGAGGCCGACGTCTTCGAGGAGCTCGACGACGAGCACCAGCTCGAGTTCCTCGATCAGCGCTCCGACCGCGAGGTCGCCGCCGTGCTCTCGCGGATGGCCAGCGACGACGCCGCGGACCTGCTGTTGGAGATCAAGCAGGAGCGCCGTCGCCCGGTGCTCGACCTGCTCCCGCTCGCCAAGCAGCGCAAGATCAAGGGCCTGCTGGGCTACAACCCCTCGACCGCCGGGGGGGTGATGAGCCCCGACTTCGTCGCCGTGGCGCGCGATGCCACGGTGGGGCGGGCGATCGCCGCCGCCCGCGCCCACGATGTCGCGCCCGAGAGCCTGCACGCGATCCTGCTGACCGACCCCGACGGGCTGCTCAGCGGAGTGGTCACCGCCGGTCAGCTGATCAGCTCGGCGCCGGAGCAGACGCTCGACTCGATCGCCGAGAACGGCGCCCCGCCGGTAGGCGCCGAGGCCGAGATACCCGAGGTCGCGCGCCTGATGACCGACTACAACCTGGTGTCACTCCCGGTGGTCGATGCCGACGGCCGCCCGATCGGCGTCGTCTCCGTCGACGACATCCTCGAACTGACGCTGCCCGACCAGTGGCGACGCCGCTACGGGCTGGCGCGCGAGTAGACTTGGCGCGAGCGCACACCGCGCTTGACAGGACCTTCACACCGTGGACGACCCAAGCAGATACGAAGACGGCGAACCCCCGCGAAGTAGCGGTCGCGAGGCGCCGCGCCGCGGCGTCCCGGCTGGAGTCGAAGCCTGACATCCGGCTGAGGACCTCCACGGTGCCCGCCCGCGACACGCTGGTGCGGACCCGAAAGGAGGTGAACCAGGATGGCCGCAACGCCTCCGCGCGAGCGCGCGGTGCTCGACAGCGCCCACGTCGGCGACATCCAGGGCGCCTTCGGGACGATCAGCCAGCACGACACGGCGGCGCGGCGCAGCTGGCGCGCCCGCGCACTCACGCTCGCGGCGATCATCGGGCCGGGGCTGATCGTGATGGTCGGCGACAACGACGCCGGCGGTGTCGCGACCTATTCGCAGGCCGGCCAGGACTACGGCACGAGCCTGCTCTGGGTACTGGTGCTGCTGATCCCGGTGCTCATCGTCAACCAGGAGATGGTCGTTCGCCTCGGTGCCGTCACCGGCGTCGGCCATGCGCGGTTGATCAACGAGCGCTTCGGGCGCTTCTGGGGCTGGTTCTCGGTTGGCGACCTGTTCCTGCTGAACTTCCTGACCGTCGTCACCGAGTTCATCGGGGTCAGCTTCGCGCTGTCCTACTTCGGGGTGTCGGAGTACCTCTCGGTGCCGATCGCTGCGGTGCTGCTCGTCGCGATCACCGCAAGCGGGAGCTTTCGCCGCTGGGAGCGCGTGATGTTCGTCTTCGTGTTCGCGAACCTGCTCGTGATCCCGCTGTTCTTCATGTCGCACCCAAAGATCGGCCCGATCGCCCACGACTTCGTGGTTCCCGGGATCGCCGGCGGCGCGAACTCGACCTCGGTGCTGTTGATCATCGCGATCGTCGGCACTACGGTCGCGCCCTGGCAGCTGTTCTTCCAGCAGTCCAACGTGATCGACAAGCGGATCACGCCGCGCTGGATCAACTACGAGCGCCTCGACACGTGGATCGGCGCGTTCGTCGTGGTCCTCGGTGCCGCCGCCCTGGTCGCGGTGTCCGCGTTCGCGTTCAAGGGCACACCGTTCTCCGGACGCTTCAGCGGCGCCCTCGGCAGCGCGAACGGGCTCAAGGCAACGCTCGGGTCGGTCGCGGGAGCGTTCTTCGCCGTGGTCCTGCTGAACGCCTCGCTGATCGGCGCCGGCGCGCTGACCTTGTCGACGAGCTACGCCTTCGGCGACATGTTCGGCACCAAGGCCTCGTTGCACCGCAGCTTCAGCGACGCCAAGAGCTTCTACCTGATCTTCGCCGGCTTGATCGCCGCCGCGGCGGCGATCGTGCTGATCCCGGGAGCGCCGCTCAGCGTGATCACGACCTCGGTGCAGGCGCTCGCCGGCGTGCTGCTGCCCAGCGCGACGGTGTTCCTGCTGCTGCTGTGCAACGACCGTGCCGTGCTTGGCCCGTGGCGCAACCCGCCGTGGCTGAACGTCCTCGCCACGGTGATCGTCGCGGTGCTCGTGCTGCTCTCGCTGATCCTGATGGCGACCACGGTGTTCCCGACGATCGACGTGACGAGTTTCGCGCTGATCGGGGGCGCGGTGTTCGCGGCGACGCTCCTCGCCTCTGGCGCCTGGGCGCTGCACAGCGGCCGCGCACGCGGTGATGTGACGGTGATCGACGAGGCGCCGAGCACGGTCCCCAAGTCGCAGTGGACGATGCCGCAGCTGACGTTCCTCGAGCCGGCGGTCTGGTCCACCGGTACGAAGGCCGCAATGCTCGGGCTGCGCGGCTATCTCGTGGTGTCGGTCGTTCTGCTCGTGGTCAAGGCCGCGCAGCTCAGCGGCGCCTAGATCGGCCCGTGGTCGGCGCGCTAGGCGAGGCGCAGGCCGAGATCGCGGAGCGTCCGGGCGTCGACCGGCGAGGGGGCGCCGGTCAGCGGATCGGCGCCGCTGGCGGTCTTCGGGAAGGCGATCACCTCACGGATCGACTCGCTGCCGGCGATCATCGCAACGATCCGGTCGATTCCCAGGGCGATGCCGCCATGCGGCGGGGCGCCGTAGCGCAGCGCGTCGAGCAGGAAGCCGAAGCGCTCCTCCGCCTCGGCCGGCGACAGTCCGATCGTCTCGAACACCTGCCGCTGGACCTCGGGCGTGTGCGTGCGAATCGAGCCCCCGCCGAGCTCCGCGCCGTCGACGACGAGGTCATAGGCGCGCGAGCGCAGCACGCCCGGGTCCGAGAAGTCGAGCTCGCGCGCGCCGGCGGCGGGGGCGGGTGCGGTGAACGGGTGGTGGGTGGCGGTCCAGCGCTGCTCCTGCTCGTCGTGTTCGAACATCGGGAAATCCACCACCCACAGCACGTCGTGGCGGCCCGGGTCAATCAGCCCGAAGCGCTCGGCAAGCTCGAGTCGCAGGGCGCCGAGCGCCTGCGCGGCGACGGCGGCGCGATCGGCGACGAACAGCAGCAGGTCACCGTCGCTCGCCTCCAGCTCGGCGTTGACCGCGGCGATCTGCTGCTCGCTGAAGAACTTCGCCAGGTTGCCGCGCCAGCCGCCGTCGCCGACGGTGACCGGAGCCACCGCCCTGGCGCCGTAGCGCTGGACGAACTCGCTCAGTCCGTCCTGTTCCGCGCGTGAGAGCTCGCGCGCGCCGGCATTGATCGCACGCACCACTCCCCCGGCCTCGAGCACGCTGTTGAAGACCTTGAACTCGGATCCGCGAACCAGCTCCCCGACGTCGTGGAGCTCCAGGCCAAAGCGCGTGTCCGGACGATCGGAGCCGAAGCGGGCGATCGCCTCGCCAAAGCCGATCCGCGGCCAGGGCGGTTCCGCCACCGCGAACTCGCCGACGGCGAAGACCGCACCCATCACCTCCTCGGTCAGCCCGAGCACGTCCTCCTCGACGACGAACGACAGCTCGACGTCAAGCTGGGTGAACTCGGGCTGGCGATCCGCCCGCTGATCCTCGTCGCGGAAGCAGCGCGCGATCTGGAAGTAGCGCTCCAGGCCGCCGACCATCAGCAGCTGCTTGAAGATCTGCGGCGACTGCGGCAGCGCGTAGAACGAACCGCGCTGGAGCCGCGAGGGCACCAGGAAGTCGCGGGCGCCCTCCGGCGTCGCGCCGGTCAGGATCGGCGTCTCGATCTCGAGGAAGTCGTGGCGCTCGAGCACCTCGCGAATCTCGCGCACCACGCGGTGGCGCAGGATCAGCGCGTCGCGCATCGGCTCCCGGCGCAGGTCGAGCGGGCGGTGGCGCAGACGCAGCATCTCATCGACGCGGACGTCCTCATCGAGCGGGAACGGTGGCGTGGGTGAGGTCGCGAGCACGTCGAGGTCGCGCACCGTGAGCTCGATCTCGCCGGTCGCGAGCAGCGGGTTGATCGTCTCGGGCCCGCGCAGCACGATCTCGCCCGACACGCTGAGCACGGCCTCGCTGCGGAGCTCGTGCGCGGCGGCGTGGGCGGCGGGTGCGCTGTCGGGGTGAAAGACCAGCTGCAGCAGGCCCGAGCGGTCGCGCAGGTCGATGAAGATCAGCCCGCCGTGGTCGCGGCGCCGGTGCACCCAGCCCGCGACACGGACGACGCTGCCGGCGTCCACGGCGCGGAGGTCTCCGCACCACCGATCCCGAAATCCGTTCGATGGCGGCGCGCGCATCACGCCGCCACCAGACGATCCACGACGGCAGCCCGGGGCATCGTCTCCTCGGTCCCGGCACGCAGATCGCGCAGGCGCACCGAGTCGCCCTCGACGACGGCGAAGAAGCGCGCGCCGAGCCGCTCGGCCTGCTTGAGCTGGCCCTTCAGCGACCGGCCGGCGAGCTCCATCTGCGCGGCGAGCCCGGCAGCGCGGGCGTCGGTCAGCGTGGCGAAGGCGTCGGCGCGGGCGTGCTCGAATGCGACATACAGATCAAGCGCGGGCGCGGGCGCGGGACGCGCCGTCGAGGCCATCAGGATCCGTTCGATGCCGGCCGCCCAGCCGATGCCCGGCGTCGGCGGGCCACCGAGCTGCTCGATCAGCCCGTCGTAGCGTCCTCCGCCGGCGACGCCCGACTGCGCGCCGAGGGCGTCGCTGGTGAACTCGAACAGCGTTCGCGTGTAGTAGTCGAGCCCGCGCACCAGGGTGGCGTCGATCTCGTAGGCGACGCCGGCGCGCTCGAGCAGCTCGCGGACCGCCGCGAAGTGGGCGGCGTCGTCGGCGTCGAGGCGGTCGAGCAGGCGCGGCGCGCTCGCCATGACCTCGCGCGTGCCCGGATCGTCGGAGTCGAACGCGCGAAGCGGATTCAGCTCGATCCGCTCGCGCACGACCGGCGCAAGCGAAGCGACATGGGCGCGCAGGTAGGCGCCGAGGTCCTCGCGGTAGGCGGCGCGCGTGTCGGGGCTGCCCAGGCTCGACAGGCGCAGCCGAACGCCCTCGACACCCAGGCGCTCGAGGATCGTCGCGAGCAGCACGATCGTCTCGGCATCGACGGCCGGGTCGACGGAGCCGAGCGCCTCGATCCCGAGCTGCCAGAACTGGCGGTAGCGTCCGGCCTGGGGACGCTCGGCGCGGAAGAAGCTCGAGAGGTAGTACAGGCGGACCGGCGAGGGAAGCTTGTGCATGCCGTATTCGACGTAGGCGCGGCAGACCGGTGCGGTGCCCTCGGGGCGCAGCGTCAGCGACCGGCCGCCGCCGTCGTCGAAGCTGTACATCTCCTTCTGGACGATGTCGGTCGCCTCACCGACGCCGCGGGCGAACAGCTCGGTGGCCTCGAAGGTCGGCGTCTCGATCCGTCCGTAGCCGGCCGCCTCGAGCAGTTCGCGGGCCGCGCGCTCGACCTCGGCGCGCATGCTCGCCTGCTCGGGGAGGATGTCGAACGTCCCGCGCGGGGCTGTGAGCTTGCTCACCGGGCAGCGAGCTCGGTCAGAAACGGGTTTGTCTCGCGCTCGGCGCCGAGAGCCGTGTGCGGACCGTGACCCGGGAAGACGAGCGTCTGCGGTGGGTAGGCGTCGATCAGGCTCGCGATCGAGTCCAGCAGGGTCGTCCAGTCGCCGCCCGGCAGATCGACGCGCCCGACGGAGCCGCGGAACAGGACGTCGCCGACGAGCAGCGCCTCGTGGGCCGGCAGCGCGTAGGTCAAATGACCCGGGCTGTGGCCGGGCGTGAAGTGCACGTCGATCGCCAGTCCGGCGAGCTCGAGATGCTCACCGCCGGCGAGCAGCTCGTCGGCGTCATAGTTCTCGAAGCCGCTCAGGCCCAGCGGACGCACGGACGCATCGATGTCGGCGAGAACCTCGCGTTCGAGTATCGGGCAGTACACCGGTGCGCCGGTCGCGCGGGCGAGCGCCGCCACCGCGCCGACGTGGTCGAAATGGGTGTGGGTCAGCAGGATCGCCGCGATCGCGACGTCAAGGGCGTCGATCGCCTCGAGCAGCCGTTCGGCCTCGTCACCGGGGTCGATCAGCACAGCGACGGCGGCGCCCTTGAGGCGGACGAGGTAGCAGTTCTCCTGAAGCTGGCCGACCGTGAAGGTGCGGACGTCGAGTGCGTCCATCAGCGGGCGGACTTCTTGCGCTGCGCGCGGCGGTACATGTACAGGTCGGTGTAGTAGATCATCGGCGTGTAGAACGCCAGCACGATCGGCACGAGCGCCAGGTTGGTGGTCGCGGTGGTGTGCTTGAGCAGCAACGTCGAGACGACATAGACGATCGCGGCGGCAACCACGGCGCGGATCCCGGCGCCCTTCCACGTCGGCGGGGCGTCGAAGCGGTTCTTGCGCCCGCCGGAGGATCCGCCGCGCCTGGCGTCCTTGGTCGCCGCCGTGCCCTTCTCCGAGGCGCTCGGCTTGCGCCCGGTGCGCCCGCGCGCCTCGATCATCCCGGCGGCGTTGCCACGGTGCTTGGTCGAGCGTCGGTTCTTCGTCGGGCGCGCCATCTGTCGACTATCAATCTAAATGGTTCTCGATGATCTGGCGGGCGGGGTCGAACCCGCGGATCTCGAGTTCGGCGGGAAAGCCCACCAGCGCGGCGCGCGGCGCGAGCCCGACGATCTCTGCGGCGGCCACATCGGCGTGGCGCGACACGGCATCGACGATCGCGGCAAGCGGCAGCGAGGCGGGATCCTCGACGTTCATCGAGACCTGAGCGATGCGGCCACGCGATTCGAGCTCGATCCCGATCGCGCGCAGGCCGGCCAGCCCCTCGGGTCCGCCCTCACGGATGCTCGCGGCGATCTCGCGTGCCGTGCCCAGGTGCGCCGGCGGCGCGAGCTCGAGGTTGAAGGCGACCAGGGGCGGGCGTGCCGCGACGAGCACCGCGCCGGCGCTCCGGTGAAGCCGCCGCGGCCCGAAGTCGGGCGTCAACTCCTCGTCGGCGATGCGCGCAGCCAGGTTGGCGATCCCGCCGCGACGGATCTGGGCGCGCGTGCGGCCGCCCGCGAGGACGCCGTAGAGAAACACCGGCAGGTGGAGCTCGCTGGCCAGCAGATCGGCCGTGACCAGGGCCTCCGCGCAGGCCGCCCCCCGCTCGGCGTCGCTGACGTGGACGAGCGGGACGACGTCGATTGCGCCGATGTGCGGGTGCTGGCCTCGGTCCGCCCGAAGATCGATCCGAGCGATGGCCTCGCGAGCGCCGGCCAGGAGCGCTCCGGAGAGCGTTCCCGGATCGCCGGCGAGCGAGAAGACGGCCCGATGGTGATCCTCGTCGGCGTGGCGGTCGAGCACGCGAGCGCCGGTTGCGAAGGCTGCGCCGATGGCATCGAGCGCTGCGCGGTTGCGACCTTCGGAGACGTTGGGCACGGAAAGCAGCAACGACACCGCCGGGACGATAGGGGCCGCCGTGCGTCGGTGCCGCGCTGGCGGCGGCGAGCCGACCCCGAAGCGGCGGCGAGGTAAAGTGCCGATCCCCGCCGGAGTAGCTCAGTCGGTTAGAGCAGCGGAATCATAATCCGCGTGTCGGGGGTTCGAGTCCCTCCTCCGGCAGTCGTATGTTCGCCATGAAAGCCGCGATTCACAGGGCTTTCGGCGTCAGTCGCCCATATGGGCGGACCGCAACGGACGGCTACGGACCGCCACCGGGCTGACAATTGTTTGCACTTTGTTTGCACATCCCGGTCAGCTGCTGGTGTTGCGGGTGGCCAGGTAGGTGTTGAGACGGTCGGCCGCGCCGTCTGGGCCGGCCGGCTGCGGCAGGAGCTTCACATAGCGCTCGGTCGCCTGGAGCGAGCTGTGCCCCATGTATTCCATGAGCTCGCGCAGCGTGTAGCCGGCCGCCATGAGGAAGCTCGCGTAGGTGTGGCGGCACTCGTGCAGGCCGATTGGCTCGAGGACCAGGTCCTCGTCACGTTGCTTCGCTGCGGCGACCGCGTCGCTCCAGGCCTTGGTCGCCCGTGGCACGAGCCGGCCCGAGGTCAGCGAGACCCGGCCGAGGACCCGGCCGCGCTCGGGGCTCCCCTGCAGCCCGGCTGCGGCCAGCAGGATCGGCTTGAGCGGCGCGGCGATCGGCAGGCGCCGGCCCGTGCCAGCGGCGCTCTTTGACCTTCGGACGACGAGCCAGAGCCGATCGACGTTCAGGTCCTCCCATTGGAGACGGTCCATCTCGCTGCGGCGCAGGCCGGCGTAGAACGCGAGGGCGAACGGGACGCGGTCGGAGGCGGCGAGCGGAGCCAGCAGCGGGGTCGGTTTAGGTTGGCGGTTGCTCGCTCGGTGCGCGCAGGTCTGGTGTGTCGTCGGGGAAGGTGGTGGCTTGGGCGCCGCCGTCGATCTCGATGACTTTGCCGGTGATGTAGCCCGCGGCGGGCGAGGCGAGCCATCGCGCGGTGTTTGCGACGTCGGCGACGGTGGCGAGCCGATGTAGTGGTGTGGCCGACACGATGTGTTGACGAAGCTCAGCGTTGAGCACGCTGCTCAGGCCGTCGGTATCGACGACGCTGGGGGCGATAGCGTTGACGCGAACGTTCGGCGCGAGCTCAACGGCGAGGAGGCGGGTCATGTGGGACAGCGCTGCCTTGACGGTTGCGTAGGTCACCATCTGGTGTGAGGCGAGGCGGTCCATTCGCGAGCTGATGTTGATCACCGAGCCGCGGCCGCTGTCGAGCAGATGCGGGGTTGCCCGCTTGGTCAGCTCGAACGGTGCGGCGACGTTGAAGTGGAACGCCTCGTCGAGCGCTTCCGGGGTGGTGTCAAGGTAGGCGGTGGGCATCGCTCCGCCGGCGTTGTTGACCAAGACATCAAGCCGGTCGTATTCTGCGACCGTGCGCTCGACGATCATTGTCGCCTGAGACACGTCGCTGACGTCGACCGGGATGACCGTCGCCGATCGCCCGGTGGCGCGTACTGCGTCGGCGGTCTGTTCGAGGTCGGCGGCGGTCCGAGCGACGAGCACTAGATCTGCGCCGGCCTTGGCATACGTCTGCGCGATCGCGGCGCCGATGCCTCTACCCGCGCCGGTGACCAACGCGACGTACCCGTCGAGACGAAACTCATCGACATCCTGGGCAATGGGTGTCTGTAGATCGGTCTGGGCCATCTCTGCACGTCCTTAGGTAACGAGTTGTAACAGAGCCCACTGTATGTGAGCATGGATCGCAGCGGAAGGAGGCACTTCAATGTCCCAGAGGAACATCGCTGTACCAATCGAGACCCAGGACGCTGCCTGCCCGATCGGCGAAGTGCTCGACCACGTCGCGGGCAAGTGGAGCATCGGCATCATCGTCGCTGCCGCCCCAGGCCCAATTCGCTTCACCGAGCTGGAACGCGCGATCGACGGAATCAGCCGACGAATGCTGACCCTCAACCTGCGCAAGCTAGAACGCGATGGCCTGCTGATCAGAACCGTGTATCCGACGGTTCCACCCAAAGTCGAATACCAGCTCACCCCGATCGCCTGCGAGCTCACCGAATCATTCGCAAGCCTCACGGCCTGGGCGGAACGACACCGCCACGCCATCGCCGCAGCCCGGAACACCTACGACCACCGACCCGATGCCCGGCCAAACGGGCAAGCTCCTGCCTAACCGAGACATCGCCTGAAACGAACCTCGCTCGACGGGGTTCCGCAACGCAGCTGCCTGCTCCTGCGGACATGCGAGCGTCGCCACAACTGGCCGTCGCACACCCGTCTTGGACGAGCTGCGGCGTCTTGGCCGCGCACGCTGCGCTACCGCTGCTGGGCGAGAGCAGGAGCGAACGGATGAGCTCGCGCAGCCTGACCGCTACTTGGAGCCAACCCGGTACGCACTAGCGATGTTCGCGCGGCGACGGTGAGCTGCCGTGACTGTGTGCTCGAGCGCGGGCAGCAAGACGTTAGGCTCAGGCGATGACTGCGGAGCACGACGTGCGCGGCGTCCCGCGGCGTGGACGCGGATTGCGCTCGGCGGCTGGCGTCCTCGAGCGGTTCGGCCGGCGATGCTTGTGAAAGATGAGTACGCGCTGCTCGGCCGCGCCGAGGCGCTTGGGCGGGAGTATCGCGACGGGGTCGGCGAGCGATTCGTCGGCGCGCGCGCGGGCCCGGCGCAGCTGCGGGCAGCGTTCAGCGTTGGGCTCAGCGAGGCGGGAGTGGATCCGGCCACGGTGATCGAGGAGCTGGTGCGCGCCGTCGAGCCGGGCCTGTGCGCCACCGCGGGTCCGCGCTGGTTCGGCTTTGTCGATGGCGGGTCGCTGCCGGTGGCGTTGGCCGCCGACTGGCTCACTTCGGCTTGGGATCAGAACGCGGGGCTGGCGATCGGCTCGCCGGCGGCGGCGATCGTCGAGGAAGTCGTCGCGCGCTGGGTGCTCGAGCTGTTGGGCCTACCCCGCGAGGCGAGTGTCGGGTTCGTCACCGGCGGGCAGATGGCCAACTTCACCGGGTTGGCCGCGGCACGCGGCGAGCTCCTGCGCCGCGCCGGCTGGGACGTGTACGAGCATGGCTTGTGGGACGCGCCGCGGCTGCGCGTTCTTGTCGGCGCGCAGGCCCACGCGACGATCTTCGCGGCTTTGCGGATGCTCGGCATCGGCAGCGGTGCCGCTGAGCTCATCGACAGCGACGATCAGGGCCGCATGCGCGCCGATGCATTGGCGCGAGCCCTCGCCCGGTCCGATGCGCCAACGCTGATCTGCGCCGCGGCCGGAAACGTGAACACCGGCGCCATCGATCCATTGGCGGCGATCGCGGACGCGGCGAGCGCGCACGGCGAATGCTGGCTGCACATCGACGGGGCGTTCGGCTTGTGGGCCGGTGCGAGCCCACGGCTCCGCCACCTGCTCGCGGGGGCAGAGCGCGCCGACTCCTGGGCCGTGGATGCGCACAAGTGGCTGAACGTGCCCTACGACTCGGGGATCGCGATCGTGCGCCACGCCGACGCGCACCGCGCGGCGATGGCCGTGCGCGCCCCGTATCTCGTGCGCAGCGACGACGGTCGTGGCGACGGCACGGAGTATGTGCCCGAGGCCTCGCGGCGAGCCCGCGGCTTCGTCCTCTACGCGACGCTGCGCTCACTCGGACGCCAGGGCGTGGCCCGGCTCCTCGAGCGCTGCTGCGCGCACGCTGTGCGCTTCGGTGAGCTGCTCGCTGCCGCCGACGGCGTCGAGCTGCTCAACGAGATCGTCCTCAACCAGGTTCTGCTGCGCTTCCCTGACAGCACGACGAAGTCCTCGGACGCGCGCACCCGGGCGGTGATCGAGCAGGTGCAGCGCGACGGCACCTGCTGGGTCGGCGGCACCACCTGGGAGGGGCGAGCGGCGATGCGCATCTCGATCGTCAACTGGTCCACGCAGGAGGACGATGTTGCTCGCAGCGCCTCAGCGATCCTGCGGGCGGCCGACGCGCACCCCGCAAGCGGCCCGACCGAACGATGAGCGTGGATCCGGGCATCGTTCGCTAGGAGGCGATCCACTACACGCTCAAGTCCTCCGCGGCATCTATCCGAAGGAGGGAGCGATCGTGCGTCGTCCGGCTCACGACAGCAAGCCGTGATCACGCGACTTCGCCTTCGCTTCCCCACGTCGCTGACTGGCCGGTCACAACCAACTACGCGGGACCAAACTGGTAGTGGGTGAGCTTGAATCGCAGCGCGGCAATCTCGGCCAGGCTCCAGAGATCGGCGATCCCTCCGCCCATCGCCGGGAGCTCCTTTGCTCTCCCGCCAGGTAGCAGGTTGTTGCTGCTCACGGCGACACGCCGCGCTCGCGCGTTCGGCGGCTGGCTCGCGACGGGTGTCGCTAGCGGGTTCCTGCTTGTACTGCTAGGGGCCCGGGGGCGTTGATCCCGTTCGTCGGTCCGTATTTCGACTACTCGTTCACACCCTCCCCCGGGCGCCAGACCGCATCTTCGGCGGTGTCGGCCAAACGACACCGTCGCTTCCCCCCGCAGAACGCGCGTCTCGAGCAGGCGGAACGCAAGCGGCGAGAGTAGCCTCCCGCGGAGCATGGGCGACACCGCTGCGTGGATCGACCAGCTTCGCCCGAGGCTCGAACGAAAGAACCTGGCGATTCTCGCGGCGCTCGAGGACTACGCGACTCTGATCGCCCGTGAGACGCCTACCTGCTGGGTCGACCTCCGGGACGAGCAGAACGTCGCTGTCTACGCCATTGCGGACGGATGGCTGCACATCTTCACCGGGACAACGGACCAGCCGCCAACTACGAACGAGCCCAACGCGTCGTACACGTCGATCTGCGATCACGAAGCCGCCAAAGTCACTTGCGATGCGACGCTCAAGATCCACCTAGTCGCTGAGGCCTTCACCGCCAACTCGGTCCCGCACGGACCAGGCGTCAAGCGCGCGGTACGGCGATGGATGTTCCAGATTGGTGGTCACGAGGTGTGTGTCGACTGGCCGGTCCCGACGAATCCCAACCAGGCTGAACCGTCCTACCAGAACGAACCAGAGACGTTCGCACGAAAGCTGGCTGACACGATCCGTGATAACCGCCGGGACGAGAAAGAGGCTTCCCCTGGCCACGGCTGGTAAACCCCCGCTCGCGGCAGGAACGGCACCTGATGCTGGGAGGGTGCTCGAGCACGTCGCGACTCTCAATCGTGCGGCTCTGGGGCCACGCGAGAGCGCTCAGCTGGCTCGCGCGCGACCGGCTGAGCACGTATGCAGCCGACGCGTGGCTCAACTCGCGGTCCTGCACGAACGCGCCGATCTGCCGCTACCGGATGCGTGGGGCGGTTTCCGCGTCGTGCCCGAGAGCTTCGAGTTCTGGCAGCGGCGCGAGGATCGTCTTCACGACCGACTGCGCTACACGCGCCGGCACGAAGGTCGCTGGGCAGTCCAGCGTCTGGCGCCGTAGTCGCCGCGTCTTGACCAGTTCAGATCATCATTCCCAGGACGCCTTGAACGCCTTGCGTGGCTTCTGGGTGGATTGCCAGCAGGTGAAGTCAACTGCTCCTCCCCTCTCTGCCAATGTTTCGCGCATTCCGACAGCGACGAATGGTCAGTGATGTGGCCTGGACCTACCCGAGCGCTTCCGCGATCGCGGCAGTTGCCGCTTGCTCGCTGGCGCTGACGGCCTCTCCGCCGCGGCCGTGCTCCCGGTGCGCATGGGCGACCTCGTCTGCGAGGTTGATGATGAAGCGCTTGTACTCGTCGAGCTCCTCCGCTGTCACCTTGCCTTGGAGCAGCGCGACTGCGTCGCGCAGATGCCCCAGAGAGTGCTCCTTGAGCTCATCGAGTGAGCGATACCGCGTGTGATCGAGCTTGGGCTTCACCGCGACGATCTCGTCGAGCAGCTCGCTTTGACCATGGTGCTGGCGCGCCTGGGCGTAGGCCTTCGCCATCGAGACCGTCTCGCGCAGCATCCCGCCCCGCTGCGCTGTAATCACGATCATGCCGGCGCTCGGCGGGCCCTCCAGAACCAGCTCCCATTCCTGCGGCGTGAAGTCGGCCTTCGTAGTCATTCGACGCTCCCTCTCGGTGTCCGGGGCCCCGCGAGCCAGTGTAGGGGTCGCTGTCGCGGGCTGCGCCTGCGACAACGCACCGTGAGTGGCGCGAAGAAGCAGCAGCCGTGTGGTAGGGACGCCGCGCCATCTCGTCGATCTGTGGTCTGTCTTGGGAGGTCCCAACTAGACGAGCTGTCAGAATGACGCGGTGGCCAAGGTCAGCGCACGTGCGACCAAGCAGGTGGGCGCCGCTCCGGAGCGGGTGCTCGAGTTCCTTCGCGACTACCGCGAGTCGCGCCCGCGCGTCTTGACGGGGAACTACAGCGCGTATCGGGTTGAGGCGGGCGGCGAGGGGGCCGGGACGGTGATCGGCTATCACTTCGCAGCGGGTGGACGCGAGCGCGACTACCGGCTTCGCGTCGAGGAGGTCGATGGCGCGCTTGTCGAACGCGACGAGCTGTCGTCGTTCGCCAGTCGGTGGACGATTGCGCCGGACGGTCCCGGCAGTTCGGTCACGCTGGAGGGCTCGTGGGACGGCGCCGGCGGGATCGCTGGCATTTTCGAAGGGCTCTTCGCGCCGCTCGGCCTGCGGCGGATCTATGGCGAGGTGTTGGACAAGCTCGCCGCCGTGCTGCCTGCCTGAACCAGCCGTTTCGTCCGCGGTCGCGATGCAGCCAAAACGCCACCCCCCGGAGATATCGGAAACGTGGTGCTTTAGCGTGCCCGCGCCGCACACTGCTGATCCTTCTGAGCGATGCGACACACTCATGCGCAGCGTTGAGCGCGCGCCGCAACCCGCAGCCCGTCGGCCCGGCTTGATTTCGTAGATCACGCCGTTATTTGGCTCGCGGTCCCGACCGGCTACGTCGGGCGCCCGAACCTCGCGGCCACACGTGCCCTCTCAAAAGGACTACCGTGATCGAGCACCCCAAACTCTCGGACCCGCGGCAGGGCGACGAGACGGCAGGGAACCTAAGCGAGACCCAGGGGGTTTCGACAATGAGTAGCACCTACCGCATCACCGCTGTCCGCGTCGAGACGACCGCGGACGATCCACACGAGCACATCGCGCGAGTTCGCATCGGCCTCGATACCAGCGCGGGTCGCAGCCGTGAGACTCTGGTCTCGGATCTGAACGACCCTCAGGGAGACCGATACGACACCTTCGCCAACGGCGAGTTGACGGATGTAGTTCTCCGGACATGCCCAACGTGTCCGGCCACGGACTACATCACGACGACGTCAAAAAACACGACGGCGAACAACCTGCTGGAGTTGCCGCGGTACTAAGGATGCTTCTCGCGCTGAGCGACACTCGGGCACGGATGGGACGTAAGGTGCGAGGCACCTTATGACTGATCCCGAAGCCCAACTGCGGAATGCGCTGCTCGACCTGGGCCATGTCCAGGCTTTCGATCAGCTTTGGCCGCTGCGAATCCCGCGCAGCGCTTGAGCTTCGCGTCCGGTCGTGTGGCCCGTGCGGGGGTCGCGGAGGCGTACCCTTGTCGTCGAGGGACGTTCGACTCCGGGAGGTTCTTCATGCAAGGCACGCGCCTGGTCTCCACGACGATCGTGGTAGCTCTTGTCGGCATCAGTTGCGCGGCGGCGGCCGCCGCGAGACCTCATAGCGCAGCGGCAAAGCCGGCACCGACAGTCCTGGTGCGCTCGACGAGCTCCTACGGCAAGATCCTCGTCAACGGTAAGGGCTACACGCTCTACCTGTGGACGAAGGACAAGCCCAGCAAGAGCGCGTGCAGTGGCCCGTGTCTCGGGGTCTGGCCGTTCGTGCTGGTCTCGGGGACACCGACCGCAGGGCCTGGCGTGAACGCGAAACTGCTCGGCACGATCACAGTCACGGTCAACGGCAAAACCGAGCACGAGGTCACCTACAACAAGCATCCGCTCTACACGTTCATCTCGGACGTTAAGTCCGGGATCATCAGCGGCGAGGGGAGCAAGCAGTTCCCCCCGGCATGGTGGCTCGTTTCGCCCGCCGGCAACGCAATAACCAAGAAGACCTGAGTACTCGGTGTCGTGGCTCAACCCGCGCCAAGGCTGTCGTTCCCGCGTGATCTCAGCGCTGTTGCTGATCGCGAAGCGACACCGCGGCCTACTTGTGGCCGAGGTCGAGGCGGGCGATGTGGAGGCTGTCGAGGACTCGGATGCGCACGTCGGGGCTGGGGTTCGGAGCGAAGCCGGGGCGCGCTTGCACGACGAGCCAGGCGTCGCCGACGCGCCGGGCGTACAGCGGGGCCGAGCTGTCCTGGTCTGCGAAAAGCTGAGGCTGGACGATCTCGACTATGCCGGGGGGCCGGGCACGGGCGTCGAGCTCCACAGCCCGGGGGGCGGGGCTCCTGGGTGGTGGGCGTTGAGGAGGATCGCGACGTTGAACTTGGAGCCTTGATAGGCGTACTTGTCCTCCATGCACGACAAGAACAGGCCAGGCGCGGTAGGCGCGAGTGCTGTGATCGAGGTCACGGAGAGCGGCGCTTCGTCGGCCAGTCCGGCGAGCTGTGAGGTCACCCCGCAGCGACCGCCGTGAGTGGTTATCAGCCGCTGTTCGCGTTGGTAGAGCGCGCGCTGACGCAGGACCCACGCCCGGGTGGTGGGCACCGTCATGGGAGCCAGGGTTGCGATCGCGTGGCCGCGGCTGTCAAGCGTGGTGAGGGTCTGTGCGGGAGCACTGGCCAGTTCGCCGTTGGTGGTGTTCTGCGGCGCCCGGAATGCGACCACCTTGTCACCGACTGGAAGGCCGGGGGTCGCCTCGGCACCAACCGTCCCGAGGTCCCCGATGCGCACGGCTGCGACGTTGGCGGGGAAGAGGAGCACGTAGTTCGGGTCGGCGCCGTGGGGAAGTGGAGCGCGCACGATGGGGCCTCGTGGCCCTTCTCCTCCATCTCCCTTGATCTCGCTGATCGGCACGCCCATACCGACGTAGTTGGCGCAGCCACCGACACAAGACCCGGTGCTGTGCGCGTCCTGCGCGCTGATATCCAGCGACACCTCTCCGGGATTCAAGGTGGGGGTGACCCAGTACTGGTAGTCCGCTGAGCCAAGCGACCGCAGCGACCCGGTCACGCGCCCGGGCGCAGGCACGCCGTACCGGGTCGCTGCGCCACTGTCAGACAGCGCGAATGCGACTGCCGCAGCAATGGCGACCACCAGCACGAGCGCCGTCAGGATTCGCCGACGCTCGCGGTCGTGGCGCCCTCGTGCGTCCTCGATCACTCCAGCGGATACGGTCGGTCCAGACGGCCATACTCCGCGCTACTATGACTGGCACAATGCTGGATGTCAAGATCGACCGCGACGACCCGGCCCTCCTGCACGAGCAGGTGGCCGCTCAGATTCGCCGCGCGATCGCCGACGGCGAAGCGAAGCCCGGCGACCGCCTCCCTCCCGCACGCCACCTCGCCGCGGTGATGCACGTCAACACCAATACGGTCCTGCGCGCGCTCAGGCTGCTGCGCGACGAAGGACTCCTGGAGTTGCGCCAAGGGCACGGCATCCGGGTGGTTGGAACACCGGAGCGCAGCGCGCTGCTCGGTAGGGTCGCGGAGCTAGTGCAGCTCGGCCGCCAGAGCGGCGTAACCCGCGCGGAGCTGGCGCGGATGATCGAGAGCGTGCCGTAGGCGCGAGTGTCGCGTTTCGCGCCAAGCTGCACTTCGGAGGGGCTGTCGCTACGTGCGATGCTTCGGTGCGTGTTCGAGCGGTTCACAGAACGGGCCCGCCTGGTGATGGTCTTTGCCCAGGAGGAAGCGCGCGCGCTCAAGCACGACTACATCGACACGGAGCACATCCTGCTCGGACTCTTGCGCCAGGAGGAGGGCCTTGCGGCCCGCGTCCTTGAGAGCCTCGGCTTCACCGTCGAGCGGGTGCGTGGCGAGGTCGTTCGCATCGTCGGCTCCGGCGGAGGTGTCGTTTCTGGCCAGATCCCTTTCGCGCCCCGTACGAAGACGGTCTTGGAGCACGCGCTGCGTGAGGCGCTGTCGCTCCAGCACGTCTATGTCCAGACCGAGGACATCCTGCTCGGCCTCGTGCGCGAGAACGAGGGCGTCGCCGCCCGCATCATGCGCGACTTCGACGCCGCACCCGAGACGGTCCGTCGAGAGGTGGGCCGGATGGCCG
>DATLQS010000059.1:0-47589 GCA_035535075.1 Solirubrobacteraceae bacterium | reverse complement strand
GCGCCGACCTGGTCGTCGCGGTCACCGGGGACGACGAGGACAACATCCTGATCTGCCAGGTGGCCAAGGAGAAGTACGGCGTGAGCCGGATCGTGGCCCGCGTGAACAACCCGCGCAACCTCCAGCACTTCAAGCTGCTCGGCATCCAGCCCGTCGTCTCGGCGACGGACCTGATCCTGCGGCTGATCGAGCACGAGGTGCCCCGCTACGGTCTCGTGCACCTGCTCGCGCTCGAGGAGGAGCGCCTCGAGATCATCGAGCTCGAGGTTCAGGAGTCGGCCCCCGCGGCGGCCAAGCGCGTCGCGGACGTGGCGCTGCCGGAGGGCAGCCTGATCATCTCGGTGTTGCGCGACGGCCGCGGCTTCGTCCCGACCGCCGACACGGTCGTCGAGGCCGGCGACCAGGTCCTGCTGGTGCTCGACTCGGGCCTCGAGGACGAGATCACGCCGGTGTTCGCGCCGGACTGATCGAACAGACGTCCAGAACGGCGTTGACCGCCGCCGTGGGGCTCCCTGGCCGGGCTATCCTGGCAACGTGAGGATCACCCGTCATCTGGCCGCCGGAGCCGGCGTGCTTGCCCTGCTGGTGCCCGCCGCGGCGGTCGCCGACACGACGGGGACGGCGGCGACGCTGCGGGCAGCGACCGCCCGGCTGATCACCGCGGAACTGCACCGCGACGGTGCGACGGCGTGCGGTGTGCTCAACACCCCGCTCACCGCGACCGTCGGCGGCCAGACCTGCGCGCAGCGCTGGCAGGCGCGCAGCGCTCGCCTGCTCGCCGCCTCGGGCGGCGCCGGCCGGCTGCGGGCCGACCTGCACGCCGCGGCGAGCGCGCCGATCGCGATCAGCGGCGAGCACGGGTCGATCGCGCTGCCCTACCCGCTGCTCAACGGCCACAGCCACTTCTACTGGACCAACAACTGCTGGATGCTGACGCGCTGACGCGCTGCCCGCCCCGCCCCGGGCGGGCGGGGTCGAGGTCCGGTCGTCGCCGTCGCGCTAGCTCCGCTCGATGTACAGCGCGTTGAAGCGGCTCGCCACGTCGGGGCTCGTGCGGATCCGGTCGTTCCAGCCGGCGACCGCGGTCTCCCAGCGTTCCGGCGAAACGCCGTGGCGGGCTGCGATCTCCGGTCCCTTGGACTGGTCGTAGCCGACGGTCGCGAGGCCCTTGGCGATATCGACGTAGAGCTCGATCGACACCTCGGCGATCGGCGCGTAGTCGGCCGGGGCGCCGGCCGGCGCGGCGGCGAACACGGCGGGTCCGCGAGCGTGCTGGGCGCCGCCGGGCTGGTGTGCAGGCGCGGCGGTCGCGCCTCCCTTCATCTGCTTCACCTGTTTGAAAAGGCCCATGTGTTCCCTTTGGTCGGTGGCCGCCCAGGAGCGCTGGGTTGGGCGTTCGGGTTCCTTCGCGCGAACGTAGCAGCGGCCCCGCCGTCGCACAAGAAAGGGAGGGGAGTGCAACACCTTTGGTGTGACTCCGTGCTGCGCCGGGTGGCCGGCGAGTCGAGGGCTGAAAGGAAAGGCCCGGAACGCATCCGGGCCTCTCACACAAACTGCGGGACAGGGACTCGAACCCCAAATTTCTGCTCCAGAGGCAGACGTGTTGCCGATTACACCATCCCGCAATGGAGCGGACACCACGGGGCTCCCGATCCGCGAGCGAGACTCGCGCGGGAACCAGCCAGCCGAAGTATAGATCGGTGCCGCGGGCGCCCGGTGACGCAACGACGCCGCTCACGCGGCGGCCGCGCCCTGCGCGAAGTCGCGGTAGAGCTCGGCGTAGGCGCCGCGCGCCGCCAGCAGCTGCTCGTGGGTGCCCTGCTCGACGATCCGGCCGTGGGCGAGCACGACGATCCGGCTCGCATCCTTGATCGTCGAGAGGCGGTGGGCGATCACGATCGCCGTGCGGCCCGCCAGTAGGCGCCGCAGCCCGTGCTCGATCCGGGCTTCGGTCTGGAGGTCGACGTTGGAGGTCGCCTCGTCGAGCACGAGGATCCGCGGGTCGGCGATCATCGCGCGGGCGAACGCGACGAGCTGGCGCTGCCCGGCCGAGAGCTGCCCGCCGCGCTCGCCGACCTGCGTCGCATAGCCGTTCTCGAGCGAGGCGATGAAGTCGTGGGCGCCGACCGCGCGTGCCGCCGCCTCGACCTCGGCGTCGCTCGCGCCGGGCGCGCCGAAGGCGATGTTCGAGCCCACCGTGCCCGAGAACAGAAACGCCTCCTGGGGAACGATGCCCAGCTGCGAGCGCAGCGACTCGTAGGTCACGTCGCGCACGTCGTGGCCGTCGATCACGACCCGGCCGAGCGTCGGATCGTAGAACCGCGCGACCAGTTTGGCGAAGGTCGACTTGCCGGCGCCGGTCGCGCCGACGAGGGCGACCGTCTCCCCCGGCGCGATCGTGAGGTCGACATCGTCCAGGGCCAGGCGGTCGTGCTCGCCGTCGGGGCGGCGGTAGGCGAAGCTGACGTGCTCGAAGCGCAACTCGCCGCGGATACGCTCGAGCGTCGCGGCGTCGGCACGCTCGAGCATCTCCGGCTGCTCGTCCAGCAACTCGAAGATCTTGTCGAGCGCCGCCATCCCCGACTGATAGGTCGTGTACAGCTGGGAGAGCTGCGTGATCGGGTCGAAGAAGTTGTTCAGCGCCGCCATGAAGCCGACGAGCACGCCGATCTTGATCGCGCCGCCGATGACCTGATCGCCGCCGTAGAGCAGGACGGTGACGGTGGCGACCGAGGAGATGAACTCGATGAGCGGGAAATACGCTGCGTTCAGGTTGACGGTCGTCATGTTGGTGCCGCGGTTGAGCTCGTTCAGCGCCGCGAACTCCGCGGCATGGCGGGGCTCCTGGCCGAACGCGCGGACGACTCGGACGCCCGAGATCGACTCCTGCAGGTAGCCGGAGATCTGCCCGATCGTCTCGCGCGTGCGCCGGTAGGCGTCGGCGGAGGCGATCCGGAAGATCAGCGAGCCGACGCCGATCAGCGGCAGCATGATGAAGGTGAGCAGCGCCAGCCGCAGGTCGAGGGTGACGAGAATCACGAGCGTTCCGATCAACGTCAGCCCGCCCTGGAACAGCGTCACCACGCTGTCGGTGACCAGCGTGTCGAGCGCTTCGACGTCGTTGGTCATGCGCGAGATCAGCACGCCGGTCGGGCGCCGCTCGTAGAAGCTCATCGGCAGGCGCTGCAGGTGGGTGAAGATCGCCAGGCGCAGGTCGGCGAGGGCCCGCTGCCCGACCCACTCGACGAAGTAGGTCTGGGCGGCCGTCGCGACCCAGACGATCAGCGCGGCGACGCCGAACGCGGCGACGATCAGCGTGAGGTAGCCGAAGCGGCGCTCGAGGATGCCGCCGTCGATCGCCCGCGTCACGAGCGGCGCGGGCGCCAGCGAGGCAGCGGTTCCGAGGACCAGCGAGAGGACCATCAGCGCGACGCGGCGGCGGTAGGGCGCGAGCAGCGCGGCGAGCCCGCGCAGGCGTCGCCCGCGACCGCTCGTTCCGCGCAGACGGCGGCGCAGCTCGGCGGTGCGCGAGCTCATAGGCCCGCCACCGTGCGGTCCGGCGGCTTGCGGGTCAAGAAGACGCTGTCGGGCAGGCCCTTCTCGACGATCTCGCGGTACAACGGCGAGCGCTCGCGGAGCTCGTCGTGCGTCCCCTGCGCGGCGACCCGGCCGTCCTCGAGCACGACGATCTCGTCGGCCAAGGCGATCGTCGACAGGCGGTGGGCGATGATCAGCGTCGTGCGCCCGGCCATCACCTCGCCCAGGGCACGCTTGATCTCGCGCTCGGTCGTCGCGTCGACCGACGAGGTCGCGTCGTCGAGAATCAGGATCCGCGGGTCGGCGAGGATGGCGCGCGCGATCGCGATTCGCTGGCGCTGGCCGCCCGACAGCGACAACCCGCGCTCGCCGACCCGCGTGTCATAGCCCTCGGGCAGCCGTTGGATGAACTCGTCGGCCTGGGCCCGTCGCGCTGCCTCCTGCACCGCGGCCCGGGTCGCGGCCGGCCGCGCGTAGGCGATGTTCTCGTGCACCGTGGTGCTGAACAGGAACGGGTCATCGCCGGTCACGGCGACGGCCGCGCGCAGCGAGGCGACGTCGATCGCGCGCAGGTCGGCCCCGTCGATCAGCACGCGCCCGCCGGTCGGGTCATACAGCCTTGCGACGAGCGCCGCGAGGGTCGTCTTGCCCGATCCCGTGGCGCCGACCAGGGCGACGGTGCGCCCGCCGGCGATCTCGAGATCGACGTCCGCCAGCGCCGGCCGCCGCGTGCCCGCGTAGCGCATCGTGACGCCCTCGAAGCGCACGCTGCCCGGACCCGGAGGCAGCGGCGGCGCGCCCGGCGGCGCGGTGAGCTCGGGTGAGCGGTCGAGCAGCTCGAACACGCGGGCGCCGGAGGCCGCGGCCCGCTGGGCCAAGCCGAGCGACACGCCGAGCGTGCGCATCGGGCTGAGCAACATCAGCAGGTAGATGTAGAAGGCCGCGAACTGACCCGGCGTCAGCCGGTGGTGGATCGCGTCGTTGCCGCCGACAAGCAGGATCGCCGCGAGCCCGATCTGCGGCAGGAATCCGATCAGCGGGTTGTAGCGCGCCTGCAGACGCGCCTCGAGCATCGCCTGGTCGAAGACCCGCCCGACGCTGCCCTCGAAGCGCCGGCGCTGGTGGCCTTCGCGGGCAAACGCCTTGACGACGCGCACGCCGGAGATGTTCTCCTCGACGTCCGCGGTCAGCTCGCCGATCCGCTGCTGGACCTCCTGGAGCGCCGGCCGGGCGAGGCGGCTGTAGCGGTTGGTGACGTAGACGACAAACGGCACCGGAATCAGCGCGATCGCCGCCAGGCCAGGTTGGATCACGAACATCGCGACCGCGGCGAGCACGATGGCCAGACCGGATTGCATCATGAAGACCAGGCCGTAGCCGAGGAAGAAGCGGATCGACTGCAGATCGACGGTCACGCGCGACATCAGCTGCCCGGTCTGCTGGCTGTCGAAGAAGGCGAGCTCGAAGGACTGGAGCTGGCGAAAGAGCAGGTTGCGAAGGTCGTACTCGACGCCGAGCGAGACACGCCCGGCGACCAGCCGCCGCCCGGCCGAGAGCCCGAGCCGGATCAGCCCGGCGCCGGCGACCAGCAGCGCGAAGGTCAGCAGCTGGCCGCGCTGGTGGGCGCGAATCGCATCGATCGCGCGGCCGCTGAGATCCGGTATCGCGACCGTTGCGACCATTGCCGACGCGGCGAGCGCCGCCGAGGAGATGACGCTCGCGCGGTAGGGCCGCAGAAACCCCAATAGACGCGTGAACGTAGGCACTTCATAAAGTATAGTGACGGTCGTGCCAGGAGGAGCGTTGCCCGCCGGACTGTGCGAGCGCTGCGCGTATCAGCGCCTCGTGCACAACACCCGCGGCTCGGTCTTCTCGCTGTGCGAGCGCTCGCGCAGCGAGCCGGAGTCCTATCCGCGCTACCCGCGGCTGCCGGTGCGTGAGTGCGCCGGCTTCGAAGCGGCTACTGAACGGTGAGTGTCCCCTTCATGCCGGCCTGCTCGTGGCCGGGGACCGAGCAGTAGAAGGTGTAGCTGCCCGGGGGCAGCTTGAGCGTCAGCGTCTTGGTCCCGCCGTCGAACGTCGGCGTGGAGCCGAGCACCTGGCCCTTCGCATTGGCGATCGTGAAGTTATGGCTGAGCGGCGACTTGTTGGTGAACTCGATCGTCACGTTGCTCGAGCGCGCCGCGAGCGTCTTGGTGTTGAAGGCCAGCGAGCCCTGGGGGTTGGCCGCGAGCTGGAGCGGGCCGCTGACCGGTGCCGCGCCGACCGGAGTGACCGTCGGCGCGACGCCGTTGGCGATCGCGCCGGTGTTGTACGAGGGCACGGCCGGCGGGGTCTTCGCCGTGACGACCGCCATCGCCGTGGCGAACACGACGAGCACGGCGCTGACCGCCATCACCAGGCGCCCCTGGATCGCCGAGGTTGGAAAATGGACGCTGCGGATCCCGGCGGCGGAAACGAGGATCGCCCAGGCGACGAGCACGCCGGCGGCGATGAAGAACGGCGTCTTGCTGCGGTCGTGGAAGACGGCGGCGACGGCAAGCACGTGCAGCACGACGCGAGCCTAACGGATCGGTCGAACGGAGCGCGCCCGCGCCGCCCGTCTCAAGCTGCCGCCACCGGCGTCTGCCAGCCCGGCCGTCGCGTTCCGAGCGACAGATTGACGTGGACCACCGGGTACTCGAGATCCCACTGCGTGTGCAACCCGCAGTCGCGGAGCATCGCCGCGAGCGCCCGCGACCCTGGATGCAGCTCGACGGACAGCGTGCTCAGCCCGGCGTCGAGGGCGTCCCGGGCACCGCGACGCAGCAGCAGCGTGCCGAGCCCGAGCGTGGTGAAACGCGGATCGACCACCCCGGCGCACTCGCCCGCGCGCCCGCCGTCCTCGGCGATCCACGCCGCGTAGCCGGCGAGCTCGCCGTCCAGCGTGCGGGCCACGAGCTCCCCGCGCGCTCCCGCGTGCCCGCGCTCGGCCGCAGCGCGGGTGAAGAACGCCGCGCGCGGGTCGGCCAGCGTGTCGAGCAGTCGCACAACGTCCGCCTCGTCCGGCGCGCTCAGTGGCGCCAGGGTCACCGAGCGGCCGTCGCGGAGCGTGACCGCGGCGTGCGAGATCATGCTGCGCAGCGTAGTTCGTCGCGCGGTTCGGACGGTTTCCGGCGGCGCCGGCGCACCCACGCTCTACATTGCAGCGATGTGCGAGGCGCGCATCGAGGTCCGCCTGCAGCCGCGGGCGTCGCGCGATGAGCTGCTCGGCGTCCGCGACGGCGTGCTGCACGCCCGGGTCTGCGCCGCTCCCGTGCACGGCGCGGCGAACCGCGCGCTGTGCCAGCTGATCGCGCACCGCGCGGGCGTCGCACCCTCGCGCGTCGAGGTGATCCGCGGCACCCGCGGGCGCGTGAAGCTCGTGCGCGTGTCGGGGCTCCAGTCGCACGAGCTCCTGGACGCGCTGAGCGCCGCGGGGTAGGCGCGCCCGCCTCAGCCGCGCGCCAGGGCGGCCTCGGCGGCCGCGTGGCCGCTGCGTGCAGCGCCCTCGAGGGTGGCCGGCCACCCCGTCGCCGTCCACGCGCCGGCGAGCACGAGCCCCGCGACCGCGGTCGCCGCCGCCGGGCGCAGCGCGGCCGTGCCGGGCACCGCACGGAAGGTCGCGGCGTGCTCCTTGGTCGCGCTGAAATGCTCGAGGCCCGCATCCCGTGTGGCCGGCAGGAGCTCGGCGAGTGCGGCGACGAAGCGCTCGCGGAGCGCGTCGGTACTCATCGTCATCTCGTCGCGGGCGCCCGATAACGATATGGCGAGGTATTGCTGGCGCGTCCAGCCGGGCGGGGTGCGATCGAAGATGTACTGCACCGGCGTGTCGACGCCGGCGGCGAAACGGTGCTCGAGCACGCGGCGGTCATAGACGAGGTGCAGGTTGACGATCGGCGAAGAGTCGAGCGCGCCTGGCCACAGCGCTCCCCGGAGCGCCCGCTCGGGGAGCAGCGCCGCCGCGCGGTCGTGGGGGACCGCGACGATCACCGCGTCGGCGCCGAGCCAGGAGTCGGCTCCCACCACCGCGAAGCGCTCGCCGATCGTGGTGATGCGCTGGACCGGCCAGCGCAGGTGGACCGTGACGCCGGCGGTCGCGAGTGCGCGGGCGGCCGGATCGCCGATGATCTGCTGCAGCGGCGCGCGGTGCAGGCCGATGTCACCGGCGGTGGCGTCCGCGAGCAGACCCTGCTGGAAGACGAAGGCCCCCAGTTCGAGCGATGCCTCCGCCGCGGGCAGGTTCAGCGTCGGCAGTGCGATCAGGTCCCACAGGGCGGCGATCGCGCGCGGGCTCTGGCCATGTTCGGTGAGCCATGCGCCGAGCGTGCGCGAATCGTCGGGAGCGAGGCGCCCGAGGGCGAGCGCCGCGCGCCCCGCCGAGATCCGCTCCCGCATCGAGAGGTGGGAGTAGCCGAGCAGCGCTCGCGCCAGATGCAGCGGCGGGCGCGCCCCGCTGCGGCGCAGCGTCACGACGTCGCGACCGGGGGCCAGGACGGGGATCTCGAGCCGCGGCTGTACCTCGACGAGCGACTCGCTGCCCAGGGTCGCCAGCAGCTCCCGGTAGGCCGTGCAGCAGCGCAGGAACACGTGCTGGCCGTTGTCGATCCACAGCTCGCCCCGGGGCACCGAATAGGCGGCGCCGCCGAGGCGCGGGCGGACTTCGACGAGCGTCACCGCGGCACCGGCCGCGGCGCAGTCGAGCGCCGCGACGATTCCGGCGACGCCGCCGCCGACGACGACGACGTTCACGGCCGGGCGCCGAGCAGGCTGCGCGCGGCCACGCCGACCTTGGTCCAGGGTCCCAGCGCGACGCGCTGCTCCAGGATCGCCGCCGGATCGGACTCGATGCGCTCGAGCAGGCGACGGTAGATGCCGCTCATCGCGAGCACGCACGCGGCGCTGCGGCGGTCGAGCATGCCGGTCAGCTCCAGGCCGCGGTCGTACCACTCTCGGGCGCGGGCGGCTTCGAAGGCGACCAAGGCGGCGATCGACTCGGGGCTCGGGACGCCGAACCGCGCCAGATCCTCCGCCGGCAGGTAGGTGCGCCCGTGCTCGCCGTCCTCGCGGATGTCGCGCAGGATGTTGGTCAGCTGCAGCGCGACACCGAGGTCGTCGGCGAGATCCCCGGCGCGGGGGTCGTCGCTCCCGAACACCGAGACGCACAGGCGCCCGATCGAGCCGGCGACGCGGCGGCAGTACACGACGAGCTCGTCGAAGGTCTCGTAGCTGGTGCCGTCGACGTCCATGCTGACGCCGTCGATCAGGTCGAGGAGCGATTGGCGCTCGAGCGGAAAGCGCCGCTCGGCGTCAAAGAGCGCCACGAGCACCGGATCGCCGGCCGGCGGCCGGCCGAGCGACTCGGCGGCCTGCTCGAGCAGGACGCGCTTCTCGGTCGCCGGCAGCGGGCCGTCGCCGATGTCGTCGACGCGCCGGGCGAAGGCGTAGATCGCGAACAACCCGGAGCGCTTGGGCGCCGGCAGCAGGCGCATCCCGTAGTAGAAGTTCGCGGCCTGGCGGCGGGTGACCTTCGCGCAGTACCGGCGTGCGGCCTCGCTCATCCGCCGGCGGCGCGTACGAGCACACGGACGATCGCGCCGAGCGTGCGCCGGGGTGTCGGTCGCGGCGACTGCGCGAGCACCTCGTAATCGGCCAGCGCTAGCGCTTCGAGCGCGGCGCGCCCGCCGCCGAGGTAGCCGGCGACGGCCAGGCGCGGCCAACCGCGCAGGCTCGCCGCCAGGGCGTCGCCCTCACGGAACAGCGCTGCGGTGCGCGCCGCTTCGAGCTTCAGCACGCGGCGAAGGCGGTCGTTCACGCGCTCGGCGGCGAGGTCGTCGATCGTGCAGCCGCCCCGGGCCAGGTCCTCGAGCGGGACGTAGACGCGCGCGCGGGCGAGGTCTTCGCGAATGTCCTGCCAGTGCTCGGTCAGCTGCAGGGCCGTGCACACCGCGTTGGAGTGGGCGATGCGCTCAGGGCTCGCTGCACCGAACACGCTGAGGACCAGCTCGCCGACCGGGTCGGCCGACAGGTGGCAGTAGGCCAGCAGCGCCGCCCAGGTGTCGTAGCTGCCGATGCGCTGGTCGACGCGGTTGGCCTCGATCAGCCGCTCGAACGGCTCGCGCGAGAGCCCGCAGGCGGCGATCGTCGGGGCCAGCGCGCAAAGCAGGGGATGCGTGGCCGTGCCGATGAACGCCCGGTCGAGCTCCTCGGAAAGCCAGTCGAGGGCAGCCAGCCGGTCCCCCGGAGCCTCGTCGCCCAGCTCGTCGGCCAGTCGCGCGAAACCGTAGATCGCGAGCAGGTGGGTGCGCAGCCGCGCCGGCAGCAGCCGCGAAGCCACGGGAAAGTTCTCGGTGGCCGCTCGGGCCATGATCGGTTCGGGGCGTGTGGTCACGTACATCGGTGTCTCGCGGCGTCGCGCTGGCGTGCAGGTTGACAGACCGGAGACCCCGGGAGCGCGGCGGGACGAATTCTCATATAAGATCGAATCTCAATATTGTCGGGCAGGGATGGCCGAGCTCCGGTCGGATCGACCGAAAGGACCCCGGGATGGACGTCAACCGCCGTGTGCTGCGCTGTGGCGGCGCCGTGCTCGGTGCCCTCGCTCTCGCCGGTTGCGGCGGCGGCAGCGGTGCCGGCCGGTCCGGGCTCCAGGTCGTGGCCGCCGAGAACTTCTGGGGGAGCATCGCGGCACAGCTGGCCGGGTCCAAGGCCACGGTCAGGAGCATCATCGTCAACCCGAACACCGATCCCCACAGCTACGACGCGACCCCGGCCGACGCCCGAAGCTTCGCCGCCGCACGGCTCGCGATCGTCAACGGCATCGGGTACGACGACTGGGCACCGAAGCTGCTCGCCGCCAGCCCGCTGTCCGGGCGGATCACGCTGAGCGTCGGCGGGCTGCTCGGACTGCGCGCCGGCGACAACCCCCACCAGTGGTACTCGCCGGGCAACGTGATGCGCGTGATCGCCGCGATCAGCTCGGATCTGGCGCGCCTCGATCCCGCAGACGCCGCGTACTTCCGCGCCCGCGAACGGGCGTTCACGACCACCGCGCTCGCACGCTACCGCTCGCTGATCGCGGAGATCCGTGCCCGCTACCGCGGCGTGCCGGTCGGCTATAGCGAGAGCATCTTCGAGCCGCTCGGCGAAGCGCTCGGGCTGCGACTGCTCACCCCGACCAGCTTCGCCAAGGCCATCGCCGATGGCATCGACGTGACCGCGGCGGACAAGCAGGCCGTCGATCGCCAGGCCCAACGGCGGCTGATCAAGGTCTGGGTGTTCAACAGCCAGAACGTGACGGCGGACGTGCAGCGGGCCAACCAGCTCGCGCGTGCGGCCGGCATCCCGGTCGCGACGGTCACCGAGACGCTGTCGCCCGCGAGCGACAGCTTCCAGCAGTGGCAGGTCGGCGAGCTGGAGCGCCTGAGGCGTGCGCTGGCGCGCGGGACCGGCAGATGACCTCCGTGGCGCAACTGCGGGGGGCGGCGGTCGCGCACGGCGACGCGACCGTTTGGAGCGGTGCCGACCTCGATCTGGAGGCCGGCGAGTTCGTCGGCATCCTCGGCCCCAACGGCGCGGGCAAGTCGACGTTCCTCGAGGTCCTGCTCGGGCTGGTGGCGCTGCGGGCCGGCACCGCGACGGTGCTCGGCGCAGCCCCCGGCGCGCACCGCGACCGGATCGGCTACCTGCCCCAGCGACGCAGCTTCGATGAGAGCGTCCGCGTCCGCGGGCGCGATCTCGTGGCGCTCGGTCTCGACGGGACCCGCTGGGGCACACCGCTGCCGGGCGGCTTCGGCCGGCGTCGCGCCGCGGCACGCGCACGGATCGACGCCGTCATCGCCGAGGTCGGCGCCGGAGCGTTCGCCGACCGGCCGATCGGCGAATGCTCCGGTGGAGAGCAACAGCGGCTGCTGATCGCGCAGGCGCTCGTGCGCTCACCGGCCATGCTGCTGCTCGACGAGCCGCTCGAAAGCCTCGATCTGCCGAACCAGGCGGCGGTGTCCGCGCTCGTCCAGCGGCTCTGCCGCGAGGACGGCATCACGGTCGCCCTGGTCGCCCACGACCCCAACCCGCTGCTCGGCTACCTCGACCGGGTGATCTACTTCGCCGGCGGACGGGCCGTCGCGGGAGTGCCCGACGAGGTGATCACGACCGAGACCCTCAGCGCGCTCTACGGCGCGGGCGTCGAGGTGCTGCGGCGGTCCGACGGCCGCCTGGTCGTCGTCGGACAGCCGGACATGCCGGCCCATCACGGGCACGCGCACTGATGAACCCGTCGTTCTCGCTCAACCCGGTCACGGATCTCCACGAGCTCGTGCAGTACCCGTTCATGGTCAACGCCCTCGAGGCGGGAACGCTGGTCGCGGTGGTGGCGGCGCTCGTCGGCTGGTTCGTGGTGTTGCGGCGGGAGAGCTTCGTCGGTCACACCCTGTCGGTGATGTCGTTCCCCGGCGCCAGCGGAGCGGCGCTCGCGGGGTTGCCGCTGGCCAGCGGGTACTTCGTGTTCTGCGTCGGCGGCGCGCTGGCGATCGCCTTCGGCTCGCGCGTCGCCGGCCGCCGCAGCCTGGCCCAGGAGTCCGCGGTCGTCGGCACCGTGGGGGCGGTCGCGCTCGCGCTGGGCTACCTGTTCCTGTCACTCTATGGCGGCGTGCTCGAGAGCGTCGAGACGCTGCTGTTCGGTTCGTTCGTCGGCGTCACCCGCGGAGCGGTCGAGCTCCTGGCGGTGGTCGCGGCACTCGTCGGACTGGTCCTGGCGATCGCCGGGCGTCCGCTGTTCTACGCCTCGGTGGACGAGCGGGCGGCGCAGGCCGACGGGGTCCCGGTGCGTGCCCTGTCGGTGGTCTTTCTCGTCCTCGTCGGGCTCGCGGTCGCGGCCACCGCCCAGATCGTCGGCGTGCTGCTGGTCTTCGCGCTGCTCGTCGCTCCGGCGGCGACGGCACAGCAGCTGACCGCTCGCATCGGCTGGAGTCTGGCGCTCGCGGTGGCGCTCGCCGTGCTGACGACCTGGGCCGCGCTCACGCTCTCGTACTTCACCAACGACGCGCTCGGGTTCTTCGTCACGACGATCGCGCTGGTGCTCTACGCGGCCGCGCGCGGGGCGCGGGGGCTCCGCCGCTGATGTTCAGCCTGCCGTTCGTGGAAAACGCGCTGCTCGCCGGCTCGCTGATCGCGGTGGCCAGCGGGCTGCTCGGCTATTTCATCGTGCTGCGCGCGCAGGTGTTCGCCGGCGACGCCCTCAGCCACGTCGCGTTCACCGGTGCGCTGGCCGCCGCGGCCGCGGGCATCGACCTGCGGGTCGGGCTGTTCGCGGCGACGGTGCTGATGGCGCTGCTCTTCGCCGCCCTGGGCGAGCGGGCGCGCGCCGACGACGTGACCGTCGGAGTTGCCTTCGCGTGGATCCTCGGTCTCGGCGTGCTGTTCCTCGATCTGTTCAATGCCGGCGCGGGCGGGGGCAGCGGCATCGTCGGCGCCCGCGCGCTGTTCGGCTCGATCTTCGGGTTGACCGTTGGTCAGGCTTGGCTTGCCGCGGCCATCGCGGTCGTGCTGATCGCGATGACGCTGGCGATCGCCAGGCCGCTGCTGTTCGTCACGCTCGACCCGGCCGTGGCGATCGCGCGCGGAGTTCCGGCGGGACTGCTCGGCACGCTGTTCCTGGTGCTCGTCGGGGCGGACGCAGCCGAGGCGACGCAGGCCGTCGGCGCGCTGCTGCTGCTCGGATTGCTGGCCGCGCCGGCGGGCGCGGCGCACCGGCTGACCGCGAACCCCTACCTGGGGATGGCGCTTTCGGCGGCATTTGCGCTGGCGTCGGTGTGGATCGGGATCGCGATCAGCTACCGCAGTGCGGCGCTGCCGCCGAGCAGCGCCATCGTGCTCGTCGCGGGGGCCATCTATGTGCTGGCCTTCGCGGCCGGGTCGCGACCGTTGGCGGGCGTTCTACGATGGATGCGATGAGCGGCGTCGAGGACTGGGCTGAGCGAGCGAGCGAGCGCCTTGCGGCGGCGGGATTCCGTCGCGGCGGCGCGCGGCGCGCGGTGATCCGGCTGCTCGGCGAGCAGCGCTGCGCGCTATCGGCGGTCGAGATCGGCGCCGCGCTCGAACGCGAGGACCGCGCTGTGTCGCGGGCGAGCGTGTACCGGATTCTCGAGGAGCTCGAGCAGGCCGAGCTGGTCAGCCGGATCGAGGTCGGCCAGGGCGTTGTGCGCTACGAGCCGGTGCGACACGGCCTCGGCCACCACCACCACATGGTCTGCGATCGCTGCGGGCGGCTCTATCCGTTTGCTGACGAGGGACTCGAGCGCGAGCTGCGTCGGGTCAGCGAGCACGTGGCGCTCCGCGTCGCCGAACACGAGGTGATCCTGCGCGGCGCCTGCGAGCGCTGCGCCACCGACGCGCCGGCTTGACGCCATTGGTGACAAGCTCTACGTTCGACCAAACCAGACACGATGGAGGCGAAGACATATGGGCCTACTCGACAAGGTCAAGGCTGGGGCTGAGCAGGCGGCCAATACCGCCCAGAAGCAGGCGCAGACCGTTGCCGCCAAGCGTGAGTTGAGCCAGGCGTACGGCGATCTCGGCAAGACGGCCTACGGACTCGTCGAGCGCGGCGAGATCTCTCACGGCGATCTGGCTGCCGGCGTCGACCACATACGCGACCTGCAGGCGCGACTGAGCGGCGAGGCCAGCACGGACGCCGGCGCCGACGCAGACATCGTCGAATAGGGCGGCGCCTGATCGTCCGTCGTGCGTGGGTTCGATTCGCTTTTTGGATGACTCCGGAGAGTCGTTAGAAGACCGGCGTTTCGGTGAACCCGCCCCACACATCCTGGAGGGCGTGGACGATCTCACCCTCGGTGGCGTGCGCCCGCGCGGCGTCGAGCAGGAGCTCCATCAGGTTGCGCGGCGTGGCCGCCGCGCTGCGCAGCGCGACCAGGCTCCTCTCCACTGCGCTGGGGTCACGCCGGGCGCGGACGGCCGCGAGCCGGGCGATCTGCTTGCCTTCGAGCGAGGGGTCGATGCGCAGCGTCGCGATCTGCTGCTCGTCCTCGACGGTGTAGCTGTTCACGCCGACGACGATCCGCTCACCGCTGTCGATGCGCCGCTGCAGCTCGAACGCGGCATCGGCGATCTCGCGCTGGGGATAGTTGCGCTTGACCGCTTCGACCATCCCACCGAGACGGTCGATCTCGGCGAAATACCGGTAGGCCTTGGCTTCGATCTCGTCGGTCAGCGCCTCGACGAAGTAGCTCCCGCCGAGCGGGTCGATCGTGTTCGTCACACCGGTCTCGTGGGCGATGATCTGCTGCGTGCGCAACGCGATCTGAACGGCCTCCTCGGTGGGCAGCGCGAGGGCCTCGTCGTAGCTGTTGGTGTGCAGCGACTGGGTTCCCCCGAGCACGCCGGCCAGCGCTTCGATCGCCGTGCGCGTGATGTTGTTGAGTGGCTGCTGCGCCGTCAGCGACACGCCGGCGGTCTGGGCATGGAAGCGCATCAGCCACGATCGGGGATTGCGCGCGCCGTAGTTCTCGCGCAGCTCGCGCGCCCAGATCCGACGGGCGGCACGATACTTGGCGATCTCCTCGAAGAAGTCGATCTGGGCGTTGAAGAAGAACGACAGCCGTGGCGCGAAGCTGTCGATGTCGAGACCGCGCGCGATCTGTTCCTCGACGTAGGTCAAGCCGTTCTTCAGCGTGAAGGCGAGTTCCTGGGCGGCGGTGGCGCCGGCCTCGCGGATGTGGTAGCCGGAGATCGAGACCGGGTGCCAGCGCGGCATGTTGCGGGTGCACCACTCGATCATGTCGCCCTGGAGTCGCACGCCGGCGTCGATTGGAAAGCACCACTCCTTCTGCGCGATGTACTCCTTGAGGATGTCAGCCTGGATTGTCCCGGCGAGCTGATCCGGTGCGGCGTCCTGCGCCTCGGCCGCGACGACGAAGAACGCGAGCATGATCGCCGCCGGGCCGTTGATCGTCATCGACACGCTCACCTCCCGCAGGTCGATCCCGGCGAACAGGTCCTGCATGTCGTCGAGGGTGTCGAGCGCGACGCCCTCTCTGCCGACCTCGCCGCGGCTGAGCGGGGAGTCGGAGTCATGGCCCATCAGCGACGGCATGTCGAACGCGGTCGAGAGCGCGCTCTGGCCGTGGTCGAGCAGGTAGCGGAAGCGCTCATTGGTCTCCTCGGCGGTGCCGAAGCCGGCGAACTGGCGCAGGGTCCACAGCCGCCCTCGGTACATCGATCGGTAGACGCCGCGCGTGAATGGGTAGACGCCGGGCAGGCCGATCTGCTCACTCGACGGAAGATCCGCTGCCGTGTAGAGCTCGCGGATCTCCTCTCCGGAGAGCGTCAGGAAGCGCTCCGGCCGGGCTGGCGGGGCATCGCGACCGGCGGTCAATTCGGCGTCCCGGGGTGTCGCCGCCGGGTCCTCCGTGGTGGGGGTGCGATCGTCCGCGTCAGAAGCCGATGATGCGATCGCCGAAGTTTCGCAGCATTGGCGGCCCGCAGGGCGCGACGGATGCGTCATTAGGCTGTGCGGCGTGGACCTGGGCATCTACAGTTTCGCGGAGGTTGGCCCGGGCGCCGATTGGCGCCGGCGTCTGCGCGATCTGCTCGAGGAGATCGAGCTGGCCGACCAGGTGGGGCTCGACGTGTTCGGCGTCGGTGAGCATCACCGCCCGGATTTCGCCGTGTCGGCACCGGCGGTCGTGCTCGCCGCCGCCGCGTCACGCACCTCCCGGATCCGGCTCTCGAGCGCCGTCACGGTGCTCAGCTCGGATGACCCGGTGCGTGTCTTCGAGCAGTTCGCGACCCTCGACCTGATCTCCGAGGGGCGCGCCGAGATCATGGCCGGCCGTGGATCGTTCATCGAATCATTCCCGCTGTTCGGGTTCGATCTCGACGACTACGACGAGCTGTTCGCCGAGAAGCTCGAGTTGCTGCTGGCGCTGCGCGAACACGAGCACGTGACGTGGTCCGGCCGCCTTCGCGCGCCGCTGCGCGACGCCGCCGTGTATCCACGGCCGCTGCAGGATCGACTGCCGGTGTGGATCGCGGTCGGCGGCAACGCACCGTCCGCCGTGCGCGCGGGAACGCTCGGACTCGGGCTCGCGGTGGCGATCATCGGCGGGATGCCGGAGCGCTTCGCGCCGCTGGTCGAGCTCTATCGCGACGCAGCACGCCGCAGCGGTCACGATCCGACGCGATTGCCGGTCGGGATCAACTCACACGCGTTCGTCGCCGAGCGCTCGCAGGACGCCGTGTCCGCGTTCTACCCCGGGTATGCCGATGCGATGACGCGCCTCGGGCGCGAACGGGGCTGGCCGGCGATGACGCCACAGCAGTTCGCGACCGCGCGGTCGCTGCGCGGTGCGCTCGCCGTCGGAAGCCCGGCCGAGGTGATCGAGAAGATCCTCTTCCAGCACGAGATCTTCGGCCACCAGCGGTTCCTCGCGCAGGTCACCGTCGGCCCGGTCGAGCACGCCAAGGTGATGAGCTGCATCGAGCTGTTCGGCACCGTCGTGGCGCCCGCGGTTCGCGGCGAGGTGGCGCGACGCAGCACAGCGGGCGCGGCACTCGGATAAAGTACGCCCAGCGCGCCGAGAGGCGCTTGTCCTGTTATTGAGGAGGCAACTAGGAGCCATGAGCTACCGAAACCTGGAGGAACTGCTGCAAGCGGCCGGAGGCGCGGTTGAGCTGGCGCGCAACTCGCAAATCGGACCGTATGTGTACCCGAAGGTGCCCGGCGAGTTCACGAACTGGCGTGACGAGCAGGTGGCCTGGGCGGAGACATGTGCTCTTTTCGATCAGTCGCACCACATGACAGAGCTGTACGTCGAGGGTCCCGACACGATCAAGCTGTTCTCCGACCTCGGGGTGAATACGTTCGGCAACTTTACGGTGAATAAGGCCAAGCAGTTCGTTGCCTGTAATCCCGACGGCTATGTCATCGGTGACGGCATTCTGTTCTACCTTGAAGAGACCAAGGTCGTGCTCGTCGGGCGCCCGTCCGCCCACAACTGGGTGCAGTACCACGCGGAGACCGGTAGCTACGATGTGAGTCTGGAACGGGACGAGAGAACCGCCGTCAATCCCACGGGACGCCGGAAGGTCTACCGCTTCCAGGTTCAGGGCCCCACCGCCCTCGAGGTGATGAAGAAGGCGACCGGGGGTGAATTGCCGGAGATCAAGTTCTTCAACATGGGCGATCTCACGATCGCGGGTCGACAGGTCCGCGCGATGCACCACGGCATGTCGGGCGCGCCCGGACTCGAGCTGTTCGGTCCGTGGGAGGAGGCGGAGGACGTCAGGGCGGCGATCGTCGAGGCCGGCGGCGACTTCGGCCTTCGGCAGGTCGGCTCGCGGGTGTATGCCACCAACACGCTGGAGTCGGGATGGATTCCCTGTCCCCTCCCCGCCGTGTTCAGCGGGGACGACATGAAGGCGTACCGGGAATGGCTGCCGGCGAACGGCTACGAGGCCACGGGCTCGCTCGGCGGTAGCTTCTATTCCGACGATATTTCCGATTATTATCTGACGCCCCACGACCTCGGTTACTGGCCGTTTGTCAAGTTCGACCACGACTTCGTGGGGCGTGAGGCGCTTGAGAAGATGGCCGACAATCCTGAGCGGAAGAAGGTCACGCTGGCCTGGAACGGCGACGACGTGGCCCGCGCGATGGGGACGCTGTTCAAGAAGGGAGATGCGGCGAAATACATCGATCTCCCGCTGTCGAACTACTCGACGTGGCCGAACGACAAGCTGCTTGTCGACGGCGAGATGGTCGGCGTCTCCACGTTCTCCGGCTACAGCTACAACGAGCGCTCGATGCTCTCGCTGGCCATCGTCGACGCTGACATCGCTCTCGGCAACGAGGTCACGCTGGTGTGGGGCGAGGAAGGCGGCGGATCGGCCAAGCCCGTCGTTGAGCGTCATGCGCAGACGGAGATCCGTGCGATCGTCAGCCCCTGTCCGTACTCGGAGGTGGCGCGCAGCTCCTACGCCGAGGGATGGCGCACCAAGGCCGCGGTTGGATGAGGATGGCCGCGCCGCCCGATCGCGCCGCCCGACGCCGCTGAGGGCCCTCCCACCGCGGCCCGTTTCCCGGGCCGCGGTGGGAGGCTCACGGCGAGTCCGTGGCGGCGGCTGCGCGCGACCTCACACGCTGGCCGGCTGCGCCGTTAAACGGTCATGAGCTCGTCCCCCGACGTGCCGGTGCTCGTGGCGGAGGTGACCTCGGCCGCCGCAGCCCAGACTCCGCTCAGCGGACCGATCAGCCATGGCTGGGTGCGCGCCAGCCCCAGGGTGCTGTTCGCGATCTTGATCACGACGCTGCTGTGGGCGTCGGCGTTCGTCGCGATCCGCTCGGCGCGCACGCATTTCGCGCCGGCACCGCTGGCGCTCGGGCGGCTGCTGGTGGGCTGCGTCGTGCTGACCGCGATGATGGCCGCGCGACGCCTGGCGCTCCCGCCGCGGCGGGAGCTGCCGGCGATCGTGGCCTGCGGCGTTCTGTGGTTCGGTGTCTACAACATCGCGCTCAACGAGGGGGAGCGGCTGATCGATGCGGGCACCGCGGCAATGGTCGTCAACGTGGCGCCGATCATGATCGCCCTGCTTGCCACCGTGGTGCTGCGTGAACGCCTCTCGCGCCGGCTCCTGGCCGGTCTCGCAGTGGCCTTCGCCGGCGCGGCGGTGATCGGTGTCGCGAGCTCGGCGCACCACCACGGCGGGCTTGGCGGCGTCCTGCTGTGCGTGCTGGCGGCGGCCGTGTACAGCGTTGCCGTGGTGATCGAGAAGCCCGTCCTCGCCCGTGTCTCGCCGGTGGCCGTGACCTGGGCGGCGTGCATCGCCGGCGTCGTCGCGTGTCTGCCGTTCGCGCCTGCGCTGGTCGGTGAGCTGGGCCGCGCGCCGGCGTCGAGCACGCTGGTCGTGGTCTATCTCGGCGTCGGGCCGACGGCGATCGCCTTCACAACGTGGGCCTACGCACTCTCGCACTCGACGATGGCGCGCCAGGGAGCCACGACCTACCTCGTGCCGCCGCTCGTGATCATGCTCAGCTGGATGACCCTCGGCGAGGTGCCGGTCGCCGTCGCGTTGCTCGGGGGCGCGCTGTGCCTGGCCGGGGTGGCCGTCACGCGGCATCGGCCGGGGCAGCGGCGGACAATGACGACGAGGCGAGGAGCGGCCAGTGGCTGACGCAGAGGTGCAGATCGCGATGTCACACTGGGCGCCCCGGTTCATCCAGAACGGCGTGGACTACAACGACTTCGTCGCGACCACAGGACGCTGCGCGTCGTGGGCGCAGTGGCTGCCCGAGTGGAATCGGACCGCGGACAGCGCGGCCGAGCTGGCGCTCGAGGCCGAGGCCGGCAACCACCGGCGCACGGCGGGGTATGCGTGGCTCCGCGCCGCGGTCAACCGGCACTTCGGCAAGTTCGTGTGGTTGCTGGACCGCGATCTGCATGCCGAGGCCACGCTGAGGTCGGTCCAGGAGTTGCTCTCGGCGCACCGCTGCCTCGACACGCACGCTGAGCGCATCGAGGTTCCGTTCGCCGGTGCGAAGCTGGTCGCCAACCTGCGCCGGCCGAGCGGCGAGGGTCGCCCACCGCTGGTCGTGCTGATACCCGGTCTTGACTCCACCAAGGAGGAGTTCTTCCACCTCGAAGAGGCGTTTCTCCAGCGCGGGATGGCGACGCTGTCGATCGATGGCCCGGGACAGGGAGAGGTCGGGCTCGAGCTGCCGATTCGCCACGATTACGAGGTCGGCGTGGGCGCCATGCTCGATGCAATCGCCGGGCGGGACGACCTCGATCTCGAGCGGATCGGGATCTTCGGGGTGAGCCTGGGCGGCTACTATGCGCCGCGCGTTGCGGCCCGCGAGCCGCGTGCGCGTGCCGTCGTCGGCCTGGCGGGTCCCTTCAACTTCGGCGATTGCTGGGATCAGCTGCCGCCGATGACCAAGCTCACCTTCACGGTGAAGGCCCGCGCCGGCAGCGAAGCCGAAGCACGCGAGCGCAGCAGCGAGCTCGATCTGGCCGGCGTGTGCCGCGACATCGCCGTGCCCGCCCTGTATGTCACCGGCCGGCGTGACGGGCTGATCCCGTGGCAGCAGACGGAGCGCATCGCCCGGGAGACGCCGCAGGGCGAGTTCGTCATCTACGAGGACGGCAACCATGGCTGCTCGAACCTGTCATCTCAGGTGCGGCCGGCGATCGCGGACTGGATGCGCGACCGCCTCGACGAGGTGAGTGCCGGCTAGGGCAACTCGGCGACGATCTCGGCCAACGGGCGGCGCCGGCCGGCGTGGAACGGGAGCTCCTCGCGGGTGTGGCGGCGCGCCTGCGCTCCGCGCAGGTGGCGCATCAAATCGACGATCGGCTCGAGCTCGTCGCACTCGAAGGCGAGCAGCCACTCGTAGTCGCCGAGGGCGAACGCGCTCACCGTGTTCGCGCGGACCTCGGGGCGACTGCGTCCCATCAGGCCGTGCTCGCGCAGCATCTCCGAGCGCTCGTCCTCCGGCAGCAGGTACCACTCGAGCGAGCGCACGTAGGGATACACAGAGACGTAGCGGCCGGGCGCCTCGCCGCGCATGAAGGCCGGCGTGTGCGACTTGGCGAACTCGGCTTCACGATGCACGCCGATGGCGGACCAGGCGGGTCGCAGAGAGCGCCCGAGAGCCGTCCGCCGGAAGGCGATCAGGGCGTCCTGCACCTCGTCAGCCGTTTGGCCGACGAGCCACAGCAGGATGTCGGCGTCGGCCCGGTAGCCGGTCACCGTGTAGGCGCCGCGAAGCGTGGCTCCGGTTGATTCCAGGGCCGCCTGCGCCTCGGCCGCGGCATGCGGCCGCTCCTCCTCGGGGAGCGCTCGTGCCGGGTCGGCCGCGAAGCTCGCATACAGCGCGTAGGTCGGTTCGGGGGGCTGGGCGGTCATGCTCGACGGCGTGCGTGGGCTCGCGCCGGGCGGCGCTAGCTGCCCGTCTCGTCGGTCGGCGGCGCGACGGTCCGCGCGGCATCGCGATCGCGTTCGGCCTCCTCGGCCCGCTCGCGGGCGTGTTCGAGGTCACGGCGGGCCGCGTCGCGCGCCTGCGCACCGCGCGTCTGGCGACCGCGGATCGACAGGGCGACGATCAGCACCACCGCCACGACGGCGGCGGCGACGACGATGACCACGACGCCCGTCCCGACCGCGAGGGGCATCATCGAAACCGCCCGCACTCGCCGCTGCCATTCCGAGATCGCCGCACACCGTGATGCTACCTCGCCGCCGCGGACGCTGCGGACGCGGCTACTCGCCGGGCGGTTGCCCGTTGGAGCGCGCCGCGACGGAGCGCAGGAACTGCGGGACCGGGCGCACGAGCACGCGATCGCTCTGCTGCTCCCAGGCCTGCTCGAGCGCCGCGAGGTGCTCGTCCATCACGGCGTCGATCCGCTCGTGATCGGCCGAGCAGATGGCCGTCAGCGTACGGTTGTGTATGTCGATCACCCAGCTTCCGACGGTCGGCTGGTGCAGCGCGAGGTCGCGCGCGAGCTCGAGCCGCCGCAGCAGCGTCCGCATCAGGGAGACGATCGTCGTGTTGCCCGTCGCGCGGGCGATCCGGAGGTGAAACTGGGTGTCCAGCTGGAGGAAGCGGTCCTCGTGGGCGAGCACGTCTCCTTCTTCGAGTAGCACCTGCTGGCGCTCGATGATCGCCCGAAGCCCGGCGAAGTCCTCCTCGCGAGCGTGGACAGCGGCGAGCTGCGCGACCCGCGGCTCGATCAACCGGCGGGCCTCGAGCACGCCGGCAACCTCCTCGAGGCGCAGCTCGGACTTCGAGCGCAGCAGCTCGATGGGAACGTAGCCGCTGGCCACGAAGATGCCGCCTCCCGAGCCCGTGCGTACCGCCAGCACGCCGGCGTCGGCGAGCACTCGCACCGCTTCGCGCAGCGTCTGGCGGCTGATCTGCATCGTCGCGGCGAGCTCGCGCTCGGATGGCAGGCGGTCTCCGTCGACGAGTTCGCCGAGGCGCACGCGCTCGGCGATCTGCTCGACGGCGCCCTCGAACGTGCGCCGTGGGCCGACGGGGGCAAAGCGGCGATCCATGTGTGCAGCGTAGCGCGCAGCTGGTAGGAATTGCGCCCACCAGTGGTCTACTATTGGGCCAGCATGAACACCGCCACGCCGACGGTGCGCCCGCCCGCCGAGCCGTTTGCGCTCGATGATCGCTATCGCCGCGCCGAGGGGCGAGTGTTCCTGTCAGGGTTGCAGGCGATCGTCCGCGTGCTGCTGGACCAGCAGCGGACGGACGCCGGGGCCGGCCTGCGGACCGGGACGCTCGTGTCCGGGTATCAGGGGTCACCGCTCGCGGGCTTCGACAAGGAGCTCGAGCGGCTCGGACCGCTGGCGGCTGAGCACCACATCGTGGTGCGCCCGGCGATCAACGAGGAGCTCGGCGCGACGGCGGTGTGGGGCTCGCAGCTGCTCGACACCATGCCGGGCGCCCGCTACGACGGCGTCGTCGGGGTGTGGTACGGCAAGGCCCCCGGCGTCGACCGCGCCTCCGACGCGATCCGCCACGGCAACTTCGTTGGCACGAGCCCACAGGGCGGGGTGCTCGCATGCTGCGGCGATGACCCGGGCTGCGTCTCCTCGACGATTCCCTGCGCAACCGAGGCGTTGCTGGCCTCGCTGCGCGTACCGGTGTTCGCACCGGGGAGCGTTCAGGAGGTTCTCGATCTCGGGCGTCACGCGATCGCGTGCTCGCGCGCCTCCGGCCTGTGGTCGGCGCTGAAGATGGTCACGGCGGTCGCCGACGCAACCGCCGTCTGCGAGGTCGGCCCCGGTCGCGTGGCGCCGGTGCTTCCGTCGCTGGAGTGGGCAGGCTCGCCCTACATGCACACGCCCTCCGCTCGACTGCTGGCGCCCGATTCGCTCGAGATGGAGCGAACCCTGGTCGAGGTGCGCCTGCCGCTCGCCAGGCGCTACGCGGCGCTCAACGCGCTCAATGCGCTGACCTGCGACTCGCCGGACGCGCGGCTCGGGATCGTGGTCGCCGGGACCGTTCACCAGACCCTCTGGCGCGCGCTCGAGGACCTCGGCCTCGCGTCGGGCGCGCCGCTGCGTGTCCTGCGGATGGGGATGTTGTTCCCGCTGGACGAGGCGTGCGTGCGCGGCTTCGCCCGCGGCCTCGACGAGATCCTGGTGATCGAGGAGAAGGGCCCGTTTCTCGAGCGACTGGTCAAGGAGGCGCTGTACGGCGGTGCGGCCGCACCCCTGGTCACCGGAACTCACGATGACCGCGGCGTGCCGCTCGTTCCGGCCGTCGGTGCCCTGGACTCCGACTCGGTCGCGCGCGTGGTCGCCCGCCGTCTGCTCGTCCGCTCGGAGCTGGCCGAGGTCCGCCGGCGCCTTGCGCTGCTCGACGTGGTGGACGCCCGCGCGAGGGCCGAGGTCGAGCAGCGCACGCCGTTCTTCTGCTCGGGCTGCCCACACAACAGCAGCACCGTGGTGCCCGACGGCACGCTCGTCGGCGCCGGCATCGGCTGCCACACGATGGTGATGCTCAACAGCGCCGGCCGGGGAATCGTTGCCGGCGTCACCCAGATGGGCGGCGAGGGAGCGCAATGGATCGGTCTGGCGCCGTTCATGGAGCCCCACCACTATGTCCAGAACCTGGGTGACGGAACCTTCCATCACTCCGGGTCACTCGCGATTCGGGCGGCCGTCGCCGCCGGCGTCGACGTCACCTTCAAGCTGCTCCGCAACAGCGCGGTCGCGATGACCGGCGGCCAGCAGATCGAGGGTGAGCTGTCGCTTCCCGCGCTGGTCAGCAGCCTCGAGGCCGAGGGGGTGCAGCGCATCGTGGTCACGACCGACGAGCCGGAGCGCTACCGGGACCTGCGCCTGGGCCCGCGCGCCACCGTGCGCGACCGGCGCGAGCTGGCGGCCGTGCAGCGCGAGCTTGCCGACGTGGCGGGCGTGACCGTGCTGATCCACGACCAGGAGTGCGCGGCGGAGCTGCGGCGCGCGCGCAAGCGTGGGAAGGCACCCGAGCCGCCGCAGCGCGTGATCATCAACGAGCGAGTGTGCGAGGGCTGCGGCGACTGCGGCGAGAAGTCCAACTGCCTGTCGGTCGAGCCGGTCGCGACCGAGTTCGGTCGCAAGACCCGGATCAATCAGAGCTCGTGCAACAAGGACCTCTCATGTCTGGAGGGCGACTGCCCATCGTTCTTGACCGTGACCGGGGGGCAGCCGGTCCGGCGCACGACCGCGGTGGACTGGCCCGCGGCCGAGCTGCCCGAGCCGGCGCTGGTCGTCCCGCTCGAGGACGTCACGGTTCGCCTGGTCGGCATCGGCGGCACCGGCGTCGTCACGGTGAGCCAGATCCTTGGCGTCGCGGCGCTGCTCGACGGTCGCCACGCGAGCGGACTCGATCAGACCGGTCTGAGCCAGAAGGGCGGCCCCGTGATCTCCGACCTCCGCATCGCGTCGGCCCCGCCGGCGGGTGGTGCTGTCGCCTCGGCGGCGTGTGCCGATGCGCTGCTGGGGTTCGACCTGCTCGGCGTCGCGGCGCCGCGGAACCTCCGCGTCGCCGACCCCGAACGCACTGTCGCGATCGTCTCGACGAGCATCGTGCCGACCGGACGGATGGTCGTGGAGCGCGAACACGAAGCACCCGACGCCCCCGCCGCGATGGTCGCGATCGAGCAGGTCACGCGCAGCGACGCGAACTTCTACCTCGATGGCCGCGGCCTCGCCACGGCACTGTTCGGTGACGAGGTGTCGGCCAACGTGATCGTGCTCGGGGCCGCCTGGCAGCGCGGGGTGCTGCCGCTCTCGCGTGAGGCGATGCACGGCGCGATCCGTCTCAACGGCGCCGGCGCGGAGCAGAACCTCGCCGCCTTCGAGTGGGGTCGCGCCTGCGTCGGCGCACCCGAGGAGCTGGTCGCCGCGATCGACCCCGGCCCGCCGGCCCGCCCCGAGCTGGGCGCTCGCGAGCGCGCCCTCGTCGAGCGCGTCACGACCACCGACGGCGAGCTGCGCCGCCTGCTCGAGATTCGCGTCGCGGATCTCGTCGGCTGGGGCGGGGAGGCGGTCGCGACGCGCTACGCGGCCGAGCTGGAACGCGTGTGCGCCGCCGAGCGCGCGCGGCTTCCCGACAGCAGCGCCGTCACCGAAGCGGTGGCACGCGGGCTGCACAAGCTGATCGCCTACAAGGACGAATACGAGGTCGCTCGACTGCATCTCGAGGCCGTGGCTGCGCTGCCGCCGGGCTCGCGTGTCACCTTCCGCCTGCATCCTCCGATGCTGCGCGCGCTCGGCATGCAGCGCAAGCTCGCGCTCGGCGGCTGGTTCGTTCCCGTGCTGCGGCTGCTTCGCCACGGACGGCGCCTGCGCGGCACGCCGCTGGACCCCAACCGCTTCTCGCGGATGCGCCGGCTCGAGCGGGCGCTCCCCGGCGAGTACCTCGCACTCATCGCGCTGGCGCTCGAGCGGCTCTCACCGGCGACCCTCGGGACGGCGCTCGAGATCGCCGAGCTCCCTGAGCTGATCCGCGGCTACGAGTCGATCAAGCTCGCCGGCGTGCAGCGGTTCCGTGCAGAGGCACAGACGCTCGTGGACCGGCTCGACGACGCGCGCGACGTGCAGGCCGCGTAGTCAGCGGCCGAGCCACTTCGGCGGGCGACCTTCGCGAAACGCCCGCGGGCCCTCCTGAGCGTCCTCGCTGAGGTAGGCCGGCTCGAACAGCGCGTCGGCGGCCGCGAAGGCCGCCTCGAGCGGGGCGCCGGCGCCGGCATAGACCATCCGCTTGGCTGCGGCGACCGACAGCGGCGCGTTGGCCGCGATCGTGGCGCCGATCTCCTGCGCGAGTGTGTCGAGCTCGGCAGCCGGCGCGAGCCGGTTCACGAGACCCAGCTCATACGCTCGTCCCGCAGAGATCGGGCGAGCCAGCAGCAGCAGCTCGAGCGCCGCTCGCGGGGGGATCAGCCAGGGCAGCGAAGCAGCCCAGGGTGCTCCCCGGCCCCAGCGGGCCTCGGCGATCGCGAACTGAGCGTCATGCGCGGCGATGCACAGATCGGCCATCTGCGCGAGCAGGAAGCCTCCGCCGAACGCGCCCCCGTGCACGGCGGCGATCACCGGCTTGTCCAGCTCGAGGTTTCGCTGCAGGTGGGGCATGTAGTCCGGCGGCGGCACCGTCAGGGAGCACTCGGCCATCTCCTTCAGATCTCCGCCCGCGCAGAAGACCGGGCCGCTACCGCGTAGGATCGCCACGCGCGCGTCGTCGTCGCCGGCAAAGCGCCTGAAGGCATCCCACAGGGCGGCACGCAGTTCGGCGTTGAGCGCGTTTCGGGCGTCCGGCCGGTTGAGCGTGATCCAGGCGAGCCCGTCGTTCACTTCGTAGATCAGCACCTCGCTGTTCATGCGGATTCGCTCCCTCTGAGTGAGTTGGCGGCGTAGGCCTCGAGCATCAGGTCGCAGTAGCCGTCGGCGATCTGGGCGGCGTCGAGGCGCCCCCCCGGGTGAAACCACTGTGGCGTGTAGTTGACCATTCCGAGCAACGCGAGCAACGCGAGTCGGCGGTCGGGGATCCGCATCACGCCGCGCTCCTGCGCTCGCGCCAGGATCTCGTCGAGCATGCGCTCGAACTCGCGGCGCTTAGCGCGGATCTCGTGCCAGTGCGGTTCCCCCTCGATGACGTGACGCTCCTGCTGGAACACGCGCATGTGATCGAGGTGCGCCTCGATGTGCTCGAGCCACGCGTGGAGGATCTCGCGCAGCTGGTCCTGCGGCGGGTCCTGCGCGGCGCTGATCGCCCGCGCACGATCGAGCAGCGGGTCGATCAACTCGTCGCAGATCAGCATCAGCAGGTCGTCCTTGGTCGCGATGTAGTGGTAGAGGCCGCCGGCCGTCAGCCCGGTCGCCTGGAGCAGCGCCGCCACCGACGTGGCGTGGTAGCCGCGTTGCGCGAAGGCGTGGGCCGCGGCGTCGATCACCCGGCGCCGGCGCTGGTCGTAGCGCGCGCGCAGAGCCGGGCGGGAGGGGGGTGAGGGCATTGCGGCGGTCGAGGGTCGCGTGGAACTTCAGAAGGATCGCTCGAATTCCGAGCGATCGCTCGGTATAATTGCACGTCGTGGACTTCGATCTCTCCGACGACCACGCGCTGCTCCAACGCACGGTGCGGGAGTTCGCGCTCGCCAAGATCGCGCCCGTCGCCGGCGAGCTGGACCGCACGAAGTCGTTCCCGTACGAAATCGTCCGGGAGCTCGGCGAGCTGGGGTTGATGGGGATACCCTTCCCGCAGGAGTACGGTGGCGGCGGGGCCGACACGCTCGCCTACGCGCTGGTGGTCGAGGAGCTCGCGCGAATCGACTCCTCGGTGGCGATCACGCTGTGCGCGCACATCTCGCTCGGCACCGCGCCGATCTACATGTTCGGCAGCGAGGACCAGAAGCGCGAGTGGCTCCCGCTGCTGTGCTCCGGGGAGCGCCTCGGGGCATTCGGCCTGACCGAGCCGCAGGCCGGCTCGGACGCCGGCAACGTCGCGACGCGCGCGCGCCTGGACGGTGGAGAGTGGGTCATCGACGGCGCGAAGCAGTTCATCACCAACGCCGGCACCGACATCTCGGGGCTGGTGTGCATCACGGCCCGCACCGGCGAGCGCGAGGTCTCGAACCTGATCGTGCCCAACGGCACGCCCGGCTACGAGCAGGATGAGCCCTACCGGAAGATGGGGTGGAACGCCTCCGACACGCGAGCGCTGCGCTTCAGCGACTGTCGCGTGCCAGCCGAGAACCTGCTCGGCCAGCGCGGCGCGGGGGTGCGACAGTTCCTCAAGGTGCTCGACGGCGGCCGGATCGGCGTGGCGGCGATGGGTGTCGGCCTGGCCCAGGGCGCGCTCGATCAGGCGCTCGCCTACGCCAGGCAACGGCACGCGTTCGGGCAGCCGATCTCGAAGTTCCAGGCGATCGCCGGCAAGCTGGCCGACATGTCGTGCGAGATCGAGGCCTCGCGCCTGCTCGTCTACCGCGCGGCGCGCGAGAAGGACCTGGACCGCGACTTCAGCCTCACCGCCGCGCAGGCCAAGCTCAAGACCGGGCGCCTCGCGGTGCGCTGCGCCGAGGAGGCGCTCCAGATCCACGGTGGCTACGGCTTCATCGAGGACTTCCCGATCGCACGCTTCTACCGAGACGCGAAGATCCTGACGATCGGCGAGGGCACCGACGAGGTGCAGCAGATGGTGATCGCCAGGGGCCTCGGGGCGTGAGCCCGGCGACGCTGCCGCGTGCGGTGTCGATCCGCGAGGTCGGACCGCGTGACGGGTTCCAGAACGAGCGCGAGATCATCTCGACCGAGGACAAGGTGCGACTGATCGGGATGCTCGCGCGGAGCGGGCTGCGGCGCCTCGAGGTCACCTCGTTCGTCCGCCCCGACGTGATCCCCCAGCTCGCCGACGCCGAGGCGGTGCTCGCGGCAATCGATGTCCCGGACGGCGTCGCGCTGAGCGTGCTCGTGCCGAACGAGCATGGCCTGGACCGCGCGCTCGAGCTGGCTGCGCGCTTTCACGAGGTCAGCTGCATTCTCTCCGCTTCGCAGACCCACAACCGCCACAACGTCCGGCGCACGATCGAGCAGTCGCTGGGCGAGCTGGAGCGCTTGATTCCACGCGCCGCCGCCGGAGGGCTGCGGGCGCACGCGGTGATCAGCGTGGCGTTCGGGTGCCCGTACGAGGGCGAGGTGTCGCCGCAGCGCGTGTTCGAGATCGCGAGTCGCCTGGTCGAGGCGGGCGCCGCGGAGATCGGTTTCGGCGACACGACCGGAATGGCGAACCCCGTGCAGGTGGCTCGTTTCTTCGAGCAGGCGCGCGAGACGCTCGGCGGCCAGGTCGAGCTGACCGCGCATTTCCACAACACGCGCGGTCAGGGGCTTGCGAACGTGCTCGCGGCGCTCGGTGCGGGCTGTCGGTCGTTCGAGTCGAGCTTCGGCGAACTCGGCGGCTGTCCGGTGCCGCCCGGCGCGACCGGCAACATCGCCACCGAGGATCTCGTCTCGATGCTGGAGGAGATGGGCATCGCCACCGGTGTGTCCCTGGCGGGAGTGCTCGCTGCTGCGAGGGCCGTGCGCGAAGTGCTCGGGCGGCCGCTGGGCTCCCACACGCTCATCGCCGGGCCGATCGACTGGCATCGGGCGTCGTGATGTTCGCGCGCGTGCTGATCGCGAACCGCGGCGAGATCGTGATCCGCATCGCGCGAACGCTGCGTCGCCTGGGCTGCTCGCCGGCGACGGTGTACGTCCGCGAGGACGGCGCCGAGCGCCACGTCCGCTGCGGCGATGTTGCCGTCGAGATCGGCTCGTATCTCGACGCCGAGGAGATCGTCGACGCGGCGCGTCGCGCCGGAGCCGAGGCGCTGCATCCCGGATACGGCTTCCTCTCCGAGCGCGCCGAGCTCGCTCGCGCGTGCGAGAGCGCCGGATTGACGTGGATCGGGCCACCGCCGGCGGTGATCGAGCTGATGGGCGAGAAGACGGCGGCGAAGCGGGCGGCGCAACAGGCCGGCCTGCCGGTCCTCCCGGGTCTGCACAGCGCGGGCCTGCTCGACGGTGAGATCGCCGAGTTCGCCGAACGCGACGGTCTGCCGCTGCTGGTCAAGGCCGCGGTCGGGGGCGGGGGAAAGGGGATGCGCGTGGTGCGCTCGCTGGGCGAGCTCGAGCCGGCGTTGATCGCGGCGCGCCGAGAGGCTCGCGCGGCGTTCGGCGACGACGGGCTGCTGGTCGAGCGCCTCGTCAGCCCGGCGCGCCACATCGAGGTGCAGCTGCTCGCCGATTCGCACGGCGCGATCCTCGATCTCGGCGAGCGCGAGTGCTCGCTGCAGCGCCGCCACCAGAAGGTCATCGAGGAGACGCCCTCGCCGGCCGTCGGGCACGCGCTGCGGGCGCGCCTTGGCGAGGGTGCGGTCGCACTCGCGCGGAGCTGCGGCTACGTCGGCGCCGGGACCGTCGAGTTCATCGTCGAGGTTGACGCCCCGACGCGCCACTACTTCCTCGAGATGAACACGCGCCTGCAGGTCGAGCACGCCGTGACCGAGTCGGTGCTCGGCATCGACCTCGTCGAGTGGCAGTTGCGCATCGCGGCGGGCGAGCGACTCGAGCTCGCACCGGTGACAGCGCGCGGCCACGCAGTCGAAGCGCGCATCTACGCCGAGGACCCGCGGCGTGGCTTTCTCCCCGCGAGCGGGCAGCTGCTGGCGCTCGCGCTGCCGAGCGCCCCCGGCGTGCGGGTCGACGCCGGCGTGGCGCAGGGCGATTTCGTCAGTCCGCGCTACGACCCGATGATCGCGAAGGTCGTGGCCCATGCCCCGACGCGCGAGGCTGCCCTCGCGCGACTTCGCGCCGCGCTCGAGGACACTCTCGTCCTCGGTGTCCGTAGCAACGTCGGCTTCCTCCTTGAACTGCTCGCCGACCAGGACGTGCTCGCCGGACGGGTCGACACCGAGCTGGTCGAGCGGCTCGACGCGAGCGGCCCCGCGGCAGATGCGCGGCATGCTGCCGTCGCGGCAATGGTCGCGCAGGGACGCCACGATCAGGCGGTGGCAGGGGGCGCGGACCCATTCACGCGGTTGGCGGGCTGGCGCCTCTCGGGGACCAGCGGGCTGACGCGCCGGCGCGTCACGATCGACGGCGAGCTCGAGCTCGAGCTGGCGCTTGGTGCGCTGAGCGAGGAGCCGACTCGCGCGCTGGTGGACGGCGATGAGCTGGTGGTGGCCCTGACCGCCGCGCAGGACATCGACGGGACCCAGCGGCTGCTCCTGGCCTTCGACGGCGTCGCCGAGGCCTGGTCGGCGGTCAAGGACGGCGACGGCTGGTGGGTCGGGCGTCGGGGTTGTGCCTGGCAGATCGCGGCGAGCGACCGCCTGCGGATCGCCGAACGCGACGCCGGCGGCGAATTGCGTGCCCCGATGCCCGGGTCTGTGGTGGCCGTGCACGCCGCCGAGGGCGCACTCGTCGCGCGCGGTGACGTGGTCCTCGTGATGGAGTCGATGAAGATGGAGCTGCAGATCACCGCACCGCTCGACGGCACGATCGTCGCCCTGTGCGTCGGCGCGGGCGACCAGGTCGCGCTCGGCACGACGCTCGCTTCGATTGCACCAACGAGCACCGCGGAGGGCGTGTCGTGAGCCGCGTCCTGGAGAGCGCGGCGCGGCGGTCGAGCCCCGAGTTCGCGGCCAACGTCGCCGCCCACGAGGCGCTCGCCGCGGATCTCCGCGCCCGCCTCGCGCGCGCGTCGGGCGGCGGTGGGGAGGAGGCACAGCGGCGCCTGCGTGAGCGCGGCAAGCTCCCTGTCCGCGAGCGTGTCGACCGGCTCTGCGACCCGCACACGGCGTTCCTCGAGCTCTCGCCGCTCGCCGCCGAGGGCCTCTACGACGACCCGCTGCCCGGCGCCGGAATCCTCACCGGCATCGCCCGTGTCTGTGGTCGCCACGTTGTCGTGGTGGCCAACGACGCGACGGTGAAGGGGGGGACCTATGCGCCGATGACCGTCAAGAAGCACCTGCGCGCGCAGGAGATCGCGCTCGCCAACCGGCTGCCGTGCGTGTACCTGGTCGACTCCGGCGGCGCGTTCCTCCCGCTGCAGGACGAGGTGTTTGCCGACCGCGATCACTTTGGACGGATCTTCTACAACCAGGCTCAGCTCTCAAAGGCCGGAGTCGCGCAGATCGCCGCGGTGATGGGGTCGTGCACGGCCGGCGGGGCGTACGTCCCGGCGATGAGCGACGAGACGGTGATCGTCCGCGACCAGGGGACGATCTTCCTCGCCGGACCGCCGCTCCTCAAGGCCGCCACCGGAGAGATCGTCACCGCCGAGGAGCTCGGCGGCGGCGACGTTCACACGCGGCTGTCCGGTGTGGCCGACCATCTCGCGCAGGACGACGAGCACGCGATCGAGCTCGTGCGCTCGATCGTCGCCACCCTCCCACCGCCGCGCGAGGCGCCGTGGTCGGTCGGGCCGGCCGAGCCTCCGGTCGTCGATCCGGCTGAGCTCTACGGTGTCGTGCCGCCCGATGTGCGCTCGTCCTACGACGTCCGCGAGGTGATCGCCCGGATCGTCGACGGGAGCCGGATCCACGAGTTCAAGGAGCGCTACGGCGAAACGCTCGTCTGCGGCTTCGCGCGGATCCATGGGCACGCGGTCGGGATCCTCGCCAACAACGGCGTCCTGTTCTCGCAGAGCGCCTTGAAGGGCGCGCACTTCATCGAGCTGTGCGACCGCCGCGCCGTGCCGCTCGTGTTCCTGCAGAACGTAAGCGGGTTCATGGTCGGGCGTGACTACGAGCGCGGCGGCATCGCCAAGGACGGCGCAAAGCTCGTCACGGCAGTCAGCTGTGCGCGCGTGCCCAAGCTCACGGTGATCATCGGCGGCTCCTTCGGCGCCGGCAACTACGGGATGTGTGGGCGGGCCTTCGAGCCGCGCTTTCTGTGGATGTGGCCGAACGCACGGATCAGCGTGATGGGCGGCGAGCAGGCGGCGACCGTGCTCTCGACGATCCGCTCCGACCAGCTGGCAGCCCGCGGTGAGGACTGGCCGCCGGGCGAGCGGGCGGCCTTCGAGATGGCGCTGCGCGAGCAATACGAACGCGAGGGGCACCCCTACCACGCCACGGCGCGGCTCTGGGACGACGGCATCATCGATCCACTGCAGACCCGCGACGTGCTCGGCCTGGGCCTCGCGGCCGCGGCCAACGCACCCCTGGCCGAGGTCGGCTACGGGGTGTTTCGGATGTAGGACCGCGAGCCGCTCAGCGCCGGCGCGCAGCCGGCTCGAGCGCCGGGTTCGCGAACCCGTCGTCTCCCGGGCTCACGTTGACACCCGGCGCCACGATCTCGTCGATGCGGTCGAGCAGCGCGTCGTCCAGCGAGCGCTCCGCCGCCGGAAGCTGGGACTCGAGGTGCTCCATCGTCCGCGGGCCGATGATCGCCGCGGTGACCGCCGGATGGTTGATCACCCAGGCGATGGCGAGCTCGACGAGCGACAGGCCTGCTTCGTCGGCGAGCGCGCCGAGCGCATCGGCGGCGTCGAGCTTGCGCTGGTTCGCCGGAATCGACAGGTCGAAGCGGTGCGGGAGGCGCCCGGAACGGCTCGACGTCGGCAGCTCGGCGTTCTTGCGGTAGCGGCCGGATAGCCAGCCGCCCGCCAGCGGGCTCCAGGGAATGACGGCGATGCCGTGGCGGCGCGCGCTGGGCAGCACGTCCGTCTCGACGCCGCGCACGAGGATCGAGTACGGCGGCTGCTCGCTGACAAACCGCTCCAGGCCGCGTTCGCGCGATGCCCATTGCGCCTCGATGATCTGCGAGGCCGGGAACGTCGAGGAGCCGATGTAACGGACCTTTCCGGCGTGGACCAGGTCGCTGAGCGCGGAGAGCGTGTCCTCGATATCGGTGTCGTCCGCGGGACGGTGGATCTGGTAGAGGTCGATCCAGTCGGTCTTCAGGCGCCGCAACGAGTCCTCGACCTCGCGGATGATCCAGCGACGGGAGTTGCCCCGCTGGTTTGGATCGTCGCCCATGACGCCGTGGACCTTCGTGGCGAGGATCACGTCGTCGCGACGCCCGCCGGCGAGCGCCTTGGCGACGATCTCCTCGGACTCGCCGCCCGAGTACACATCGGCGGTGTCGATGAAGTTGATCCCGGCGTCGAGGGCGCGGTGGATGATCCGGACCGAGTCGTCGTGGTCCGGGTTGCCCCAGCTGCCGAACATCATGGCGCCCAGGCACAGCGGGCTGACCTTCACGCCGGTTCGGCCGAGGGTGCGGAGCTCCATCGGCGAAACCTATCGCAGGCCGGCGATCGCGCGGCGGCGACGCGGGCCCGTATGCGGTCGATCGACTTGCTAGCGTGACGGGACACGCAACGGGAGACGCTGATGGCGAGGTGGTCGCTCCGAAGAATCGCGCCGCTGGCCGCCGCCGGCTGCGCCGGGCTGGTCGCGACGAAGGCCCTCGGTCGGCGCCGCGCGCCCGACCGGCGCCCGGCCACACCAGATCCTCCGGATCGTCACCTTGCCGAGGAGGAGATGGAGACGCTGGCGACCGGCGAGGGCATGCCGGAAGTTGACGCGGATCCCGCCGGCCAGTGAGCCTTCGCGAAACGTTCCACCGTAAACGTCGGCGTCTGGACGCCGCCTGGCGGCGTCCTCGGTCGCGGCAAGGCAACCAGCCTTGCCCGCTCCCTGCGTCCTGGCCAGACGACGCCAGCCACTCGCCGTTTCCAGCACAACGCTTCGCGAAGGCCCACTAGTGCGCCTTCGCGAAACGTTCCACCGCAGGTCCGAGCAGGCCCGCTAGGCGCCGGAGCGTGGCCCCCACCGGCAAGGGCAGCGTGTTCATCGACCGCCGCGACGCCGGCCGTCAACTCGCCTCGAGACTCACCGGGCTGGCCGGGGCGGACCCGCTGGTCATCGCGCTGCCGCGCGGCGGGGTGCCGGTTGGCTTCGAGGTGGCACGGCGGCTCGGCGCGCCGCTCGAGGTCCTGGCCGTTCGCAAGCTCGGGGCGCCCGCCAATCCCGAGCTGGGGGTGGGCGCCATCGCAGAACACGGCACCGCGGTGCTCGACGCGGTGACCGCCCGCCGCGTCGGGATGACGCAGGAGGCGCTCGATGAGACCGTCGAGCGCGAGGTGGCGGAACTCCAGCGCCGTGTCCTGCACTACCGCGACGGCCGTGCGGCGGCGGATGTCTGCGGGCGCACGGTCATCGTCGTCGACGATGGCCTGGCCACGGGCCTGACCGATCTCGCCGCGGTGCGATCGCTGCGAGCGCAGGGGGCCAGGCGGATCGTCGTCGCCGTCCCCGTTGGGGCCCGCCAGGCGGTTGCCCTGCTCGGCGCCGAGGCCGACGAGGTCGTCTGCCACACGATCCCGGACGAGCTGCTCGGCGTCGGCCGCTGGTACCGGGACTTCGCGCCGGTCTCCGATCAGGAGGTGCTGGATCTGCTGCGGGCCGAAGCCATGGAGCGACTGGCGGTGGCGCCACCCGAGCCGGCCGCCTCGGGCCCGCCGGCCTGGTCGGCAAACCGGGGTAGCCCCGGGTCGTCGTGACTTCGAGATCGTCAACGCCGGCGCCGCGCCGCCGGAGCGCCGGGGGGAGGTCCGCGCTCGGACTCCTCCTGGCATCGCTCGTGGTCGGCGCGTTGGGGCCCGGCGTGGCCCGCATCGCTCGCGCCGCCGGCACAGGTAGGCACGGGACGCGGCTGATCGCCGTGTCGCGTGGGGCGAGCCGTCCCGGACACGCGCTGCTCCCGGCGCCCCCAATTGTCAAGGACTTCATTCCCTTTGGCCCCAAGCGCCGGCAGGAGATGCGCCGCTACGCGCTCGAGCACTACGGAATCGACTCCTATCGCCTCACCGATCCACACCTGATCGTCTGGCACTACACCGAGAGCTCGACGTTCCAGAGCGTCTTCAACACCTTCGCCAACGACGTCCCGGACGTCTCCTTTCACGAGCTACCGCAGGTCTGCGCCCATTTCGTGATCGACCGCAACGGCACGATCCACGAGCTCGTGCCGCTCGAGCTCATGTGCCGTCACGTGGTCGGTCTCAACTACACCGCGATCGGGATCGAGAACGTCGGCTTCTCCGATCAGCAGGTGATGGGCGATGCCGCCCAGTTCCGTGCCGGGCTTGAGCTGACCCGCTGGCTTCGCTGCCGCGAGCAGATCCCGGCGTCCAACGTGATCGGGCACAACGAGAGCCTCTCGAGCCCGTACTACCGCGAACTCGTGCCGGCGTTTCGCGGCCAGACCCACCTCGATTTCAATCGCACCGACATGAACGTCGTGCGAGCCCGCGTGGCCCGCCTTCCCTGCCGGGGCTGACGGCGCCCCCGCGTGCCCGAACACGACCGAACGCGGCGGTCGCTCTCAGATGACGGCGCTGAAGACCAGGGAGCCGATCACGATCAGAACCAGCGCCGTGCAGGCGTTGCCCCACCGCTCGAGCCATTGACCGCGGATCTGGTAGCCGCCGAAGCACGCCGCCAGCGTGAGCCCGACGATCGTTGCGATCGTCACCGCGGCGAAGATCACCAGCGAGCCGACGGCCGCCGTCACGCCGGCCGTCGTGGCCGCGAGAAACACCGGCAGGATCGTCAGGTCCGGCGATGCCGCGGCTCCGAAGGGAACCATCACCGCCGCGAGGCCGCGGAGCCGGCCGTCCCGAGCGCCGACCGGCTCGTCGAGTTCGTTCGCAGCGCCCGCGGGTCCGTGGCGATGAGCGTGACCGTGCCCATGGTCGTGGCGCGGTGCGTGATGGTGTCCGCGTCCGCTGAGCTCCACGATCGCGAACCCCACGCCGGTCGCGATCAGCAGGCAGCCGATGATCGTGTTCTGCGCCCCCTGGACGGCCGCGCGAAACTGGAGACCCACGGCGATGATCACGGCTCCCAGCACGATCGAGACGAGCACGTGCGCCACGCCGGCGAGGCCCGAGAGGCGCGCGACGCGCGCGAGCGGGTAGCGGCGGGTGCGACCGAGCACGGCCAACGGGACCCAATGGTCGGGCAGGATGGCGTGGCCGAACCCGACGCCGGCGGCGGCCGCGAGCAGCGCCGGGGTGGTGGCACTCATGCCGTCAGCGCGCGCTCGGAGGGGCGTGCAGCGAGACCCAGGCGGAGGTGCTCGGCGTGGGAGACGGCCTCGGCGAGCAGGACTCCGACGTGATCGTCGTGGAGGGCATAGACGATGCGCTTGCCCTCGCGCTCGCCGACGACGAGCCCCAGATGACGCAGCACGCGCAGCTGCTGCGACACCGCGGATTGCTCCATGTCGACCTCCCGCGCGAGCGTGTTCACCGAGCACGGCCCGACACCGAGGCGGCTGAGGATCCGCACTCGGCTTGGCGTGGACAGCGCCTGCATCGTCGCGGCGACCACGCGGGCGGTCTCGACGTCGAGATAGATCGGCTCCGGGTCGCGGCCGTGCCCCATGCACACAGCATAACATGAACATCTAGTCAGATATTGGTTGCAGCGGCGGCGCGATCGCCGTCAGCGGCCGGCCGCGCAGGCTGCCAGCTCGGTGCTGAGTGCGCCGGCGAGCCGCTCGGCGGCCGCAGCGACGGCGGGCGAGAGCGGCCGGCCCGGGGCGAAGCGCGACCCCTCGATTCCGTAGACGACCACGCGTGGCGGCAGGCGGCCGAGCGCCCGTGCCAGCTCGAGCGCGTCGGCGACGCCGAGCCGGTGCGTGGAGACGCGAAACAACCCTGCCGGCAACGCCCGCTCAGCCGCGTCGAAGCGGTGCAGGGTCCCGGGCGGCGCCCCCGAGCAGACGGCGTCCACGAGCCACGCCGCCTGCGCACCCTCGCACGCCTCGATCAGCTCGAGCGGCTCACACCGATCCTCGATCACGGCGATCCCACCGCGAAGACGGGCCCGGACGCCCGCGGCCACGACGAGCCCGGCCGCGTCGTCGCCGCGCCACCGGTTGCCGACGCCGATCAGCCTCAGCACCGCTCGACCTCGAGGGTGAGGAAATGCGTCGCGCACGAGATGCACGGGTCGTAGTTGCGGATCGTCTGCTCGCACAACCGGCTCAGCTGCTCGTCGGGCAGCTCGAGCGATCGCTCGACCACGCCGCGCAGGTCGGCCTCGATCGCGATCTGGTTCTGCGAGGTCGGCGGGACGATATTGGCGGCGAGGATCGTGCCGTCCGCGTCGATTTCGTAGCGGTGGTAGAGCAGTCCGCGCGGAGCCTCCGTGGCGCCGTGGCCCACGCCGGCTCGCGGCTCGACCTCGATGGCCGGCGCGTCGGGCTCCTCGTAGGCCGCGATCAGCTCGAGTGCCTCGTCGACGGCGTGGACGAGCTCCACCGCCCGCACGACGATGCTGCGAAACGGGTTGCGCTCCGGTGCCCGGAGGCCGACGTCGGCGGCGGCCTCGCGGGCCAGCGGCGTCAGCGCCGCGAAGCTCGTCGCGAACCGCGCGAGTGGACCGACGAGGTAGTTGCCACCGCCCGTGCGCTGCGAGTGCAGCGCGTGCGACCACGGCACGTGCTGCTCGACGAACCGGGACTCGTATTCCTCCGGCGCGATGTCGAGGCCGGTGCTCGAGATGATGCGGCCGCGGTCGATCGGGTACTCGCCGGGCTGCGCGAGTGCCACGAGCTCGATGTCCTGGTCGTAGTCGGGAAAGTCGAAGGACGCCGTCAGCCGCACCGCGCCGAGCGCGATCTCGCGTGCTCGTTCGAGTCCCGCGACGAGCGTGGCAAGCTCAGCCTTGCGCGGCGCACGGTGAACGCCGCCGACGCGCACGTTGATCGGGTGCACCTCGCGTCCGCCGACGACCCGCATCACCTCGTTGCCGGCCTTCTTCAGTGCCAGCGCGTCGGTGACGATCGTCGGATGCTCGCGCGCCATGGCCACGGCGCTCTCGAAGCCGAGGAAATCCGGCGCGTGGAGCATGAACACGTGCAGTGCGTGGCTCTCGATCCACTCACCGCAGTAGAGCAGACGGCGCAGCGCCCGCAGCTGACCGCCAACCTCCACGCCACACAGGCTCTCCATCGCCGTCACGGCGCTCATCTGGTACGCGATCGGGCAGATCCCGCAGATTCGCGAGGTGATGTCGAGCGCCTCGGTGAAGTCGCGGCCGCGCAGGAACGCCTCGAAGAAGCGGGGCGGCTCGTAGATCCTCAGCTGTACCTCGGTGACGCGGCCGGACTCGATCCGCACGCGCATCGCGCCCTCGCCCTCGACGCGCGCCAGCACGTCGGTCTTGATCGTCTTGGTGCGACGCTCAGGCACGGTCGGACCCCGCGCCGGCAAACGGCGGGGCCGCCGCGTTGAACGTGTGAAACACGCGGTCGATGGCGGTTTCGGTCGCGTCGAGCGCGCGCAACTGGCGCGTCAACGCGACGACGTTCGGGGTCTCCATCGGGCCGAAGCAGCCATAGCAGCCCCGGTCGTAGGACGGGCAGATCGCTCCGCATCCGGCGTGGGTGACCGGACCGAGGCACGGCGTGCCGTGTGCCACCATCACGCAGACCGTTCCCCGGCGCTTGCATTCGGTGCATACGCTGGTGGTGGCGATCGTCGGGCGGCGGCCGATCAGGTGGGCGCTGATCACCTCGAGGAGCTGGCGCTTGTCGATCGGGCAGCCGTGCAGCTCGAAGTCGACCGGAACGTGCGCGGAGATCGGCGTCGAGGTGGCGAGCGTCGAGATGTAGTCCGGCCGTGCATAGACGAGCCTGACGAAGTCCTCGACGTCGGCGAAGTTGCGCAGCGCCTGAATGCCGCCGGCGGTCGCGCAGGCACCGATCGTGACCAGGCGGCGCGAGCTGCTGCGGACGCGCAGGATTCGCTCGCGGTCGTCCGCCGTGGTGATCGAGCCCTCGACGAGGGAGAGGTCGTAGGGCCCGCGCACCGTCGCGCTGCTGGCCTCGGGGAAGTAGGCGATCTCGACCTCGCCGGCCAGCGCCAGCAGTTCGTCCTCGCAGTCGAGCAGCGACAGCTGGCAGCCGTCGCATGAGGCGAACTTCCAGACGGCGAGCTTTGGCCTGCGGCGGGTCGCGACGCTCATAGCTCGCGCACCTCGAGCAGCGGCGCAAGCTCGTCGTAGCGATAGATCGGTCCGTCTCGGCACACCAGCGTCGGCCCGAGTTGGCAGTGGCCGCAGTGGCCCACCGCGCACTGCATGTTGCGCTCCATCGAGAGGTGGATGTGCTCCGGCGCGACGCCCCGCTGCAACAGCGCCGCCACCGCGAAGCGCATCATCACCTCCGGGCCGCAGACGAGCGCGACCGCGGATCCGGGATCGAATCGCGCTGTGGAGATGAGCTTGGGCACGACGCCGACGCGGCCCGCCCAGCCGTGCTGCGCGGTGTCCACGGTGACGTCGAGGTCGAGCTTGCCGCGCCGGCGCAACTGCTCGAGTTCGCGACGAAAGAGCAGGTCACCGGGCGTACGGCCGCCGTAGAGCAGGGTCACCTCGCCGTAGGCCGTGCGGGTGCGCTCCAAGGACTGGACGGCGGTCCGCAGGGGTGCGAGACCGACACCGCCGGCCACCACCACGACGTCGCCGCCACTGGCCTCGGCGAGTGGCCACGTGGTGCCGAACGGTCCGCGAACGCCGAGCACCGCTCCGGCCTTCGCGGCGCAGATCGCTCCGCTCACTGCCCCGACTGAGCGAACGGTGTGCGTGAGCAGGCCGTTGGTGGCGCCCGAGACCGAGACCGGGATCTCGCCGATGCCGAACGCGTAGAGCATCGTGAACTGGCCGGGGAGCGGATCGATCCCATCGCCGGCCAGCGGTTCGAGGGTCAGCGTCCAGGTGTCGGAGGTCTCGCGGCGCCGGCGGTGCACGCGAAAGGGCCGGGGCACCATCGCGCCGGCCGGCGGCCAGTCCAGCTCAGTGCTCGCCGGCATGGCCGTAGACATCAAGGAGCCGCAGCCGGGTCCACTGCAGGCGCTGGATCAGCGTCTGCGCGAAGCGCGAGACCAGTTCGTATCCGAGGGCGGGATCGGCGGCGCATTTGCCGCGCAGGCATTCGCCGTCGAACGCGGTGGCGCGGACCGCCGTCAGAGCCCGCGCGTCGAAGTGCCAGCGATAGGGCGGGAACAGCCACGACCAGCCGAGCACGTCCCCGTCCTCGATCGTCTCGATCATCACCGCACCGCGCGACGGGACGTAGGTCTCGAGGGCGACGCTGCCGTGTCGCAACAGGTAGAAGAAATCGGCGTGCTCGCCCTCGCGGAAGATCGTCGTCCCGGCATCGAAGTGCACGTTGGACGCACAGCCGGCGACGAGTTCGATCGTCTCCGGGCGCAGGCCGTCGAAGAACCGTGCCTCGCCGAGGAGCTCCGGGACGGCTCTCATCCCCTCGCCCCGTCGCTCTCGCGGATCGCGGCGAGCTCCTCGGTGACGTCGATGCCGACCGGGCACCACGCGATGCAGCGCCCACAGCCGACGCACCCGGAGCTGTCGAACTGGTCGTGCCAGGTGCCGAACTTGTGGGTCAGCCACTGCCGGTAGCGCGAGCGTCCCGACTGGCGCACGCTGCCGCCGTGCAGGAACGAGTGGTCGACCGCGAAGCACGACTCCCAGATACGCACGCGCTCGACCTCCATGCCGGTGAGATCGCTGACGTCCTCGACGTTCGTGCAGAAGCAGGTCGGGCAGACCATCGTGCAGTTGCCGCACGTCAGGCACCGTTGCGCGACCTGCTCCCAGCGTGGGTGCTCGAGGTTGCGTGCGAGCAGGTCCCGCAGATCGCCGGCCTCGACAGTGCGCGTCATCCGGCCGGCGGCCGCCTCGACCGCCGCCGCCGCCGCAGCCACGTCGTCGGTCGCCGCGCGTCGCGTCGGCAGCGCGCGCAGCAGCTCGGCGCCGCGCTGCGATCCCGCGCGGGCCAGAAACCGGTGCTCGCCGTCGAGAATCTCGCTCAGCGCGAGGTCGTGGCCGGCGGTGATCCCGGGTCCGCCGCCCATCGACACGCAGAAGCAGGTGTCGGCCGGCTCGAAGCAGTCCACCGCCACGACGAACGCGCCGTCACGCCGCGCCGCGTAGTCCGCGTCGACGTGGCGCCCGCCGAGCAGGACCCGGTCCTGGATCGCGATCGCACTGATCTCGCACCCCCGGACCCCGACAAACGCCAGCGGCGCGCTCTCGGCCTCCTCGCCGTCGATCTCGAAGCCGTCGCCGTCGCGCCGGGCTCGCCAGACGCGCAGTCGTGCCGGCAGCAGAAACCGCTTCCAGGAGTGCGGTCCGACGGCGTAACCGAAGCGCGCGGCGTCCTCCCGCCGTTCGACGCGATAGCGCCCCGGCTGCTGCACGTCGGTCCAACCGATCGGCAGATCCGCCGCCGAGCTCAGATCGTCGTAGACGATGGCGCCGTCACGCAGCATCGGGCCGAGGACGCGGTAGCCCCGGGCGCGCAACGCCGACACGAGCGCCTCGAGCGCGTCGGGTTCGAGCACGGCTGTCTCGCTCTCGGTCAGCGGCACCTTTCGTCGGAGCTTCGCCGAGACTAGCGCACGCCGGCATCGGTGCACAGCGCGGCGGGATTGCGGGAAGCCGCAGTGGCGGCGGGGAGCAAGAGCGGTTCGCGGCGTCTGGGCACGACGGCCCAGCGGTCGAGCATTGGGCGCGATCTGTCGATGACGTAGACGTGTGGCAGCACGCGCCAGGCACGTCGAGGTTCACGATCGGCTCGCTCGCTCCGGCTGCGATGGTGGCCGGTGGTGCCCGGAGCCGTTCGGACGGACGGGTCGACCGATGAAGATCGGGGTGCTGCTGGGGGCTCTCTGCGCCACGCTGCTCGTCACGGCGTCGACGGCCAGCGCCGACCAGCTGCCGCTGGACGTGACGGCCGCTCCGCTCGTGCAGCGCGATCTCGCGCTTGCCGTCAGCTATTGGGCGATCGAGGAGCCGACGCTCGCCGCGCCGTGCACGCCGGAGCAGGTGGTCGTGGCGCCGATGGCGTCGGCGACGGGCAACGACGGCGTGACGCTGCCCGCCGCGACGGTCTGGGCTGAAACCGACCTGTCGTCGTGCGTGATCGACATCTCGCGCTCGATGTGGCGTGCCGTGCAGGCCGGCGATCGCGCCGACCAGCGCGCGGCGTGCACGATGTTCGCGCACGAATATGGCCACACGCTGGGGCTGGCCGACACCGCGTCGGTCCCGATCCTGAACATGGACTCAAACCGCCAGGATGACCCGTTGTGTGCGCGCGCCGTTGGCGGCTGGCGCCGGACATCGCTGCGCGACCGCATCTGGCTCGCGATCAACCAGCTGGCGAAGCTGCCGCCGAGCTGGGCCCAGCTCGGCGAGTAGCGTCAACCGCTGCATCGGCTCCAACGACACGGCCGGCGTGGGCTGGCGTCAGCTTCCGTCCGATGCGCTCGCGATCTCGTCGAAGATGGCGCGGGCGCAGTCGAGGACGGCCGTTGCCGTTTCCAGCTCCTGCTCGCTGAAGCGGGCCAGCGCGCGCGCCCAGAGCGCTTCGTAGCGCGCGCGGCGCGCCGCGACCAGCTCGCGGCCCCCTGACGTCAGCGAGACGAGCACCATGCGCCGGTCAAGCTCGCTGCGCGAGCGCGACACGAAGCCTCCCGCCACGAGGCTGTCGAGCATCTGGGTGGCCGTCGCCGGCGCGACGTCGGCCAGGCCCGCGAGTTCGCTCGCCGACAACTCGCCGCGGTCGGCGAGCCCGAACAGCAGGCAGTACTGCGCGTAGCTCAGCTCCTCCGGACGGTGCGTGTCGCGTCCGCGAAGACGCCGCACGGCTGCCATCGCGCCCTTGAACGTCGCGGCAAACCTCGTCACCGCCGCGCGATGCGCGCCGGCTTCGAGGCTGGCGTGCGCGGTGCCGGCCGCGTCGCGTGGCACGGTGGCACTCACCCCGATACCTCGGCCAGCGGGGGCTCGGCGGGCAGTGGGCCACCGGGCGGTGGCGCCCGACGGGCCCGTCGCACTGCGCGCTCCGCGCGCATCAGCGCGACACAGGGCGCCAGCGCAGCCGCCGAGATGCCCAGCGACCACCAGAACGCCGAGCCGAACGCGCCGGCGGAAGCCGCTGCGCTCGGCGCATGGCCGGCTGCGAGGATCGCCCGCTCGAGCACCACGGCGAGCACCGCGGTCCCGATCGACCCACCGACCCGCATCAGGACGTTCAGCTGCGGCGCCGCGTCGGGCAGCTCATGACGCTCGAGCGCGGCGAACGCCGCGACGAACGCGGGCATGAAGGCGAAGCCGATGCCGATCCCGCGCACGAGCATCACCGCGCTCAGCCAGACGATCGAGGTGTGGGCACCGATCAGCCCGAGCGGGACGCCGGCGAGCGCGGTCAGGGCAACGCCGCCGAAGGCGAGCGCTCCGCCGCCGAGCCGGTCGACCAGCCGCCCGACGAACGGCATGACGAACGCCATGCCGATCCCCTGCGGCCCGAGCAGCAGTCCGGTGTCGATGACGCTCTCGTGGCGGAGCTGCTGGTAGTACAGGGGGAGCAGGATCAGCGCTCCGAAGAGCGCGGCGCCGAGGAAGAACATCACCAGCGAGGCGGACGCGTAGGTGCTGCGGCGATAGAGCCGCAGATCGAGCAGCGGCGCGTCGGCGCGCCAGGCATGCCACGCGAACGCGGCGATCAGCACGACCCCGGCGATCAGCGGAGCGACGACCTTCGCCGAGGAGAATCCGCCGGTGACGCCGATCTCGGCCAGGCCGTAGGTCAACAGCGGCATCCCGGTCGCCATCAGGATCAGGCCGCGCACGTCGAGCCGCGGCGGATGCTCCTGGCGGCCGGCGGCGGGCAGGATGCGCAGCGCGAGCACGATCGCAAGGATCCCGATCGGCACGTTCACGTAAAAGATCCAGCGCCAGCTCGCGCTCTCGAGAATCAGTCCGCCGATGGTCGGACCGAGGATCGGCCCGAGCATCGTGGGCACGCCGGTGACGCTCATCACGCGGCCCATCCGCTGCGGTCCGGCGGTGTCGGCGAGGATCAGTTGCCCGACGGGCATGATCATGCCGCCGCCGACGCCCTGCAGCACGCGAAACACGATCAGACCGGTGGTCGACGCGGCGATGCCGCAGAGCGCCGAGCCGACCGTGAACAGCAGCAGCGACGCCAGGTAGACATTCTTCGCGCCGAACCGTCGCGACGCCCAACCGGTCAGCGGGATGACCGTCGCGAGCGACAGCAGGTAGCCCGTGATCACCCACTGGATGTCCGAGATCGGACTGTGCAGCTTGTCGTGGAGCGTGTTCAGGGCGACGTTGACGATCGTCGTGTCGAGGATCGACATGATCGATCCCAGCACGACAACGACCGCCACGCGCCAGACGTACGGGTCGATGCGCTCGGAAGGTTCGGCCACGGGCGCCTCCTGACGGGCGTCGCACGCGTCCAGCGGATCCTCGGCAGGCGAGCGACGCAACAACCAATCCGGTCCCTAAACGTTAGGCACCGAAACGTTGCCTGTCAACCTGCGTTTCGGCGCGTGCTGCGGCCCGTTCGACCCTGGGTGCGCGAGCCCGCGGACGACCGTTTCGGTCCGCGCCCTAGCGACAGTACGGGCAACCCTGGCCGCCCTGGTCCAGCGATCGCTGGTGGGCGATGCGATGCTCGGCGGCGCTCCGCGGGTCGCTCAGCTCGAGTTGGTGGCTGATCCGGTTGCGGTGCTCGCGAACGATCGGGAGATCGGAGAGTCCGCGGTAAACGCGGGCGAGGGGCTTGGGCACAGCGACTCCTTGATCGAGTGGTGTCCCTCGTCCTCAAAGTCAAGATAGCGAGCGCTCAGTGGTACGTCCAATACCTGCCTTTTCTCGCTGTGAGACCTCTACGCACTCACCGCGCAGCATTCGCGACGGGCCGCGCGCCGACCTGGGGCGGTCAGGCGGCCAGCGCGCCCGGCGAGCCCGCGTCGTAGTCCGCGATCCAGGCGGCGCCGCGGCCCTCCCGGTCTGAGCGCAGGCGCTTGCGCAGGGCGATGCGGATGTCCCGCCTCCAGGCCGCCAGCGGAGAGACCAGGTGGTTGTCCACGCCGCGCGCCCGCGCTGCGAGGACCACCTGGCTGGCCCGCGGCCACCGCGATCGCTCATAGCGCTGAAGCGCGGCGGCCGGGTCGTCGAGATTCGAGTCGAGCGCAGCAGCGAGCACGCAGCCGTCCTCGATCGCCTGGCAGGCCCCCTGCCCGAGGTAGGGAAGCATCGGATGTGCGGCGTCGCCCAGCACCGTGGCGCGGCCAACCGTCCAGTGGGGGATCGGGTCGCGGTCGTAGAGCGCCCACTTGTACCACGCCTCGCCGGCCGAGAAGAGGCGGTCCAGCGCCGCGTTCCAGCCGCGAAAGCGCTCGAGAACCTCGTCGCGGTCGCACTCGGCGATCCACGACTCGTGGGTGTAGTCCTCGTCGTCGTAGTGGGCCACCACGTTGACCAGCTCGCCGCGCCGCATTCCGTAGACCACGACCGCGCCATGCGGCCCCAGCCACGTGGTGTTCTCCTGTCGCAGTCGCAGCACGTCATCGGGCACCGCGTCGATCGGGATCACGCTGCGGTAGCAGATCTTGCCGGTGAAACGCGGGGCGTCGGGGCCAAACAGGCTGGCACGAACCGCCGAGTGGATCCCATCGGCACCGATGATGACGTCGGCCTCGATCTCACCGCCGTCGTCGAAACGAGCGCAGGCCACATCGCCGCTGGTCTCGACCGCGACGCAGCGGGCGCCGAGCGTGACGATCTCGGCCGGTACGGCGGCAGCGAGCACGTTGAGCAGGTCGGCCCGATGGGCGGCGCAGCCGCTGGCGCCGTAGCGCTCGGCCTGACCCTCCCGTGCCGCCTTCGATATGACCCGCCCGGTTCTCCAGTTGCGCAACACGTCGTACGCCGGTTCCCAGGCGACCTCCCGGACCGCCGATTCCAGCTCGAGCGAGCGCAGGGCCTTCATCGCGTTCGGGCCCAGCCACACGCCGGCGCCGATCTCCTTGAGCTCCGGCGCCGCCTCGTAGACGCGCACGTCGAATCGGCGCAGACGGAGCGCCTGCGCCGCTGTCAAACCGCCAATGCCGCCGCCGATGATGGCGATGCGGGCCGTGCGTGCCAAGAACTCGCTCCCGGAGCTTGCCAGCCGCCTAGTGTCGCAGGCGCGCCCGCATGCTACCGAGCGGTGCGCTTCGAGGACGGTGCTGGCGCTGCCGCTTCGCGGCCGGTCCCGGTCCTAGTTCTGGCCGAAGTCGAGATTCCCGACTTCGAGCGGCAACCGCCAGCGCCGCTGGCGCCGCGCGGCCGCTCGGAGCTTGATCCCGGTTGAACTCGGCGGCCGAATGATGAAGGCGATGAGCAGCGCGAGCAGCGCCAGGCGGATCGGGCGCAGGAGTCGCCCTGGGTAGGCAGGATGGGCTTGGCGCCAGGTGCGCCACGAGTGGTCCAACCGCGTGAACAGGCGCGCTGCGAGCCACAGTGCGCCAGCGCAGAGCTCGACGGCCAGGACCAGCGCGGCGACGCCGGCGAGGACCGCCATCACCTGGCGGGCCGGTCCCGGGCGGAACCCGTAATAGGCCGCGCCGGCGTCGGCCAACAGGAA
>DATLQS010000058.1:0-23547 GCA_035535075.1 Solirubrobacteraceae bacterium | reverse complement strand
GTGGCCGATGTGCTGCGGCCGGAGCTGTTCACCCGGGAGGAGTCGGTGTCCGAGAGCCCGCTGGTCACCGCGCACCAGGTGCTCGTCGCGTCATGTGAGCGCGCCGGCGTGGACCTCGGGAGCCTCGCCCGCTAGCGCTAGCGCTACCGGCGCGACGCGAGATAGCGCGGGGGCCGGCGCCGTCGCATCTCGCGCGCCCGGTCGCGCAGGACCATCTCGTCCAGCAGCTCGCCGGCGCCCGGGCGGATCACGATGATCTCGCCGGGGACGTGCTCGAGCAGCCAGCTGATGTCGTCGGGCAACAGGCCCGGCGAGCCGGCGTCACCCGCGGTCACGACGACGGTGTCGAACGGCTCGTGCTCGACGAGCTGGCGCAGCGCATGGTGGTAGCTGCGGCCGCGCTCGATCCGCGCGTCGACCGCGACGCCGGAGCGCACGGCGCGGTGCTCGATCGCTTCGAGCAGCGGCAGCGCGCTGTCGCACTGGCGCGGCAGGGCGGCGTCGAGCGGCAGATGCATCGGGACGCGCGCGAGGAACACCGGCACCAGCGTCGCGCCGTCGATGCGCGCCAGGCGCAGCGCGGCGTCCAGGCCGCGCTGGGACAGCACCGTGCCGATGAACGGAAAGAGGATTCGCGCGGGGGAGGGCGTCGAAAGCCGTGGCGCGCGGGCGCTGCGCTCGCGGGTGACCAGCACGATGCCGAGGGCCACCAGGGCCGCGGCGAGAGCGACGACGAGCACGGTCATGTGTCTCCGTTCGGTCGCTGGGTGCGGTCGGCGACGATCCGCACGTCGACGCCGGGCAGTGCACGCAGGATCTGGAAGAGCAGCGCCGGCTTGGTCAGCCGTTGCCAGGCGCTGCGGGCTGGCGGCGTCCCCATCAGGATGTAGGTGGTGCCGCGCTCGTGGGCCACCCGCGTGATCACGTCGATCATCACCTCACCCTCCTCGACGAGGACATGCGCGCCGAGCACCGACGCCAGACGGCGCACCGCGCCGAGCTCGCTGCTCGCCTCCTCACGGGCCAGCGTGCCGGGCTCGACGATCCACAGGAGGTCGAGCTCGGCGCCGAGCCGCTGCGCCGAGCGCCAGGCGCGCCGCACGACCCGCTGGGATTGCGGTGAGAGCGTGATCAGCGCCAGCAGCCGCTCGCCGACGGCCTGCGGGGCTGCGGTCTGGGCCAGCCGGTCCTCACGCTGCGGGCCGCTGTTGACCAGGCGCTTGGCCTCGACCTCCTCGGCGACCTGGCGCAGCGACACCTCGCGGAGCGCCGCGAGGTTCTCGACCCGGAAGAAGTTGTTGAGCGCCGTTTCGATCCGGTCGGGCCGGTAGATCTTGCCGGCACGGACGCGCTCGATCAGCGCCTCGGGTGTGATGTCGATCAGCACGACCTCGTCGGCCTGGCCGAGCACCGAGTCGGGGATCGTCTCGCGCACGCGGGTCCCGGTCAGCTCGGCGACCTGGTCGTTGAGACTCTCCAGGTGCTGGACGTTGACCGTCGAGAACACGTCGATCCCGGCATCGAGCACCGTCTCGACGTCCTGCCAGCGCTTCGGGTGCTCCACGCCGGCAACGTTGGTGTGGGCCAACTCGTCGATCAGGCACAGCTCGGGAGACCGCGCGAGGACGGCCTGCAGGTCCATCTCCTCGGCGGGTGTGTCGCGGTAGGTGACCCGGCGGCGTGGCACGAACTCGAGGTCGCGGGCCAGCTCCTCGGTCTCGCGGCGGCCGTGCGGCTCGAGGTAGCCGATCACGACGTCGCGCCCGTTCTCCGCTTCGCTGTGACCCTCCTGCAGCATCCGGTAGGTCTTCCCGACGCCGGCGGCCATGCCGAGGAACACTCGGTGCGATCCTCGGCGGGGTGCGGCTATCACACGCAGCCCGGCGCTATCCGCCGAGAAGGTTGTGGACGATCAGGTCGATCAGCTTGATGCCGATGAACGGCGCGATGATCCCGCCGAGGCCGTAGATCCAGAGGTTGCGCCGGAGCAGCGCGCTCGCCCCGATCGGCCGGTAGCGCACGCCGCGCAGCGATAGCGGGATCAGCAGCGGGATGACGATCGCGTTGAAGATGATCGCCGACACGATCGCGGAGCGCGGCGTGCCGAGGCCCATGACGTTCAGGACGTGCAGCGGGCTCTTGGCGCCGGCGGTGGCGGCGTAGGTGCCGAAGAAGATCGCCGGGAGGATCGCGAAGTACTTTGCGACGTCGTTGGCGATCGAGAAGGTGGTCAGCGCGCCGCGGGTGATCAGCAGCTGCTTGCCGACCTCGACGATCTCGATCAGCTTCGTCGGGTTGGAGTCGAGGTCGACCATGTTCCCGGCTTCGCGGGCCGCCTGGGTGCCGGTGTTCATCGCCACGCCGACATCGGCCTGCGCCAGTGCCGGGGCGTCGTTGGTGCCGTCGCCGGTCATCGCGACGAGGCGACCACTGGCCTGCTGCTCCTTGATCAGGGCGAGCTTGGCCTCGGGGGTGGCTTCGGCGAGGAAGTCGTCGACGCCTGACTCCTCGGCGATCTTGGCGGCGGTGAGGCGGTTGTCACCGGTCACCATGACGGTGCGGATGCCCATCGCGCGCAGCTGGTCAAAGCGCTCGCGCATGCCCTCCTTGATCGTGTCCTTGAGGTAGACGACGCCAAGCACCTGGCTGTCGCGCGAGACGGCCAGCGGTGTGCCGCCCTCGCGTCCGATGCGGTCGAGCTGCACCTGTAGTTGGGGCGGCGCCTCCCCGCCCTCCTTGCGGGCGAACTCGATCACCGAGTCGCCGGCGCCCTTGCGCAGCTGCTGGCCGTGCCAGTCGACGCCGCTCATCCGGGTCTGCGCGGTGAACGGGACGAAGGTCACGTCGGTTCCGGTCATGTCGTGCTCGCGGATCCCGTACTGCTTGGCCAGGACGACGATCGAGCGGCCTTCGGGGGTCTCGTCGGCCAGCGAGGCAAGTTGGGCGACCTCCGCCAGTTCGGCTTCGGTGACGCCGGGCATCGGGATGAACTCCGACGCCTGGCGGTTGCCGAGGGTGATTGTCCCGGTCTTGTCCAGGAGCAGCACGTCAACGTCGCCGGAGGCCTCGACGGCGCGCCCGGAGAGCGCGAGCACGTTGCGACGGACCAGACGGTCCATTCCGGCGATCCCGATCGCGGACAGTAGCGCGCCGATCGTCGTCGGGATCAGCGCCACGAGCAGCGCGATCAGCGTCGTCTCGGAGACCGGGGTGTGCGCGAACAAGCCGAACGGGCGCAGCGTCGCCACGACGATCATGAAGATCAGCGTCAAGCTGGCGAGCAGGATGTTCAGCGCGATCTCGTTCGGCGTCTTGCGGCGCTGTGCTCCCTCGACAAGCGCGATCATCCGGTCGAGGAACGACCTGCCCGGCTCCTGGGTGATCTCGACGAGAATCTGGTCCGAGGTCACACGTGTCCCGCCGGTGACGGCGCTGCGATCGCCGCCGGATTCCCTGATCACCGGCGCGGACTCGCCGGTGATCGCCGACTCGTCGACCGTCGCGATGCCCTCGATCACCGTGCCATCCCCGGGGATCACCTCGCCGGCGACGACGACCACGATGTCGCCGCGCCGGAGCTCGGCGGCCGGGCGGATCGTGCCATCCTGCATCGTCGCCATGGTTTCCTTGCGCATGGCCCGCAGCGTGTCGGCCTGAGCGCGCCCGCGGCCCTCGGCAAACGCCTCCGCCATGTTCGCGAACACGACGGTCAGCCACAACCAGATCGCGATCGTGAACGTGTACCAGGCCGGGTCATGGCCGCCGAGCGCCTGGCCACCGCCGAGCTGGATGAACCACGTGATCGTGGTGATCACGGCGCCGATCTCGACGACGAACATCACCGGGTTGCGGATCTGCACGCGCGGGTCGAGCTTGGTCAGGCTGTCGAGCAGCGCGCGCGCGACGATGTCACGCCGGAACAGCGAGATTGCACGCCGCTCTGAGGTTGCGGGTTGCGTTGACATCTAGCTGTTTGCTCCTGGTCCACGGTCGAGGGCGAGGTTGAGTTCGAGCACATTGACGCCGGGCTCGCCGAGGAAGCCGAGGCTGCGCGCCGTCGTGTAGCGGGCGACGAGGGCGTCGACCGTGCTCAGCGGCAGGTGGCGGACGGCGGCAACGCGGTGCGCCTGGATGCGCGCGTTGGCAACCGAGATGTCGGGGTCGACGCTTGACGCCGAGCTGTTGACCGCATCGACCGGGATCGTGGCGGCGCTGAGCCCGGGGTCATATGGCTGCTCCAGCTTGAGGTAGGTCTGGATGTTGGCGAGATCGTCGGCCCTGGTCGCGACACTGTTGGGGCCGGCGTTCGAGAAGGCCGATCCCGCAGCGTTGTCTGCGGTGCCGCCGGTCACGTACGGCTGGCCGGTCCCGGACGGTCGGGTCTGGAAGTAGCGCGGGTCTGGCTGGATGACGGCAACGCCCTTGACCGTCTCGGCCTTGCCGTTCGTGCCGATCACCGGCTCGTAGAACTGCTGGCCGATCAGCGCGGAGCCCACCACGACGCCGTTGCGCTTGATCAGCGAGCCGTCGGCCTTGCCGGGGAAGATCCCCTGGCTCACGCCGGTGACGAGCATCGGGTAGGCGAAGCCGAGGAGGATCGTAAGGATGATCATCGAGAGGAAGCCGGTGAGGATGTCGCGGCGCATCAGTAGAGGTGTCCCGTCAGTGCTTGGACGATCGGACCCAACAGGAGAGCGGGGAAGAAGGTCAGGGCGCCGACGAGCACGATCACGCCGATCAGCAGTACGACGAACGTGGCGTTGTCGGTGCGCATCGTTCCGAGCCCCACCGGGCTGACGCGCTTACCGGCGAGCGCACCGGCCACGGCGAGGGCGAAGAGGATCGGGGCGTAGCGCGCGAACAGCATCGTGAAGCCGCCGAGCAGGTCGGTGAAGGTCACGCCGTGCGACCCCACGTTGCCGGCGGCGGGCTGGATGAAGCCTGTGTAGCCGGCGAACGCCGAGCCGTTGTTGTTGGCCTGCGAGAGATAGGCGTAGAAGGTTTCCGAGAACCCCTGCGGGCCGGTCGCGACTATCGACGCCCGTCCGGCGGCGCTGGCCGTTGCAAGCGATGTCGAGAACAGCGCCGTGAGCGGCGTGATCAGCAGCCCCAACGCGACCAGCTTGATCTCCTTCGCCTCGATCTTCTTGCCGAGGTACTCGGGTGTGCGTCCGACCATCAGGCCGCCGATGAACACCGCGAGCAGGACGTAGAGGAGGATCGAGTACAGACCGGTCCCGACGCCGCCGAAGATGACCTCGCTGGCCGACAGGTTCGCGAAGGGGACGGCGCCGCCGAGTCCGGTGTAGGACTCGATCGAGCTGTTCACCGCGCCGCAGGAGGTCACCGTGGTGACCACGTCGAAGATGGCCGACCCCGCGATGCCGAACCGCTGCTCCTTGCCCTCGAGGTTGCCGCCGGTGGAATTGGCGCGAACCCCCGTGACCAGGCCGGCGGCGCGCTGCGCCGGCGACCCGTGGGCCTCGGCGGCGTAGGCGACGGTGACGCCGCCCAGGAACATCACGAACATCGTCGCGAAGATCGCCAGGCTCTGGCGCCGCGAGGCGACCATGCGCCCGTAGGTGAACACGAGGCTCGCGGGGATGATCAGCACCAGCAGCATCTCGAAGAAGTTCGTGAAGCCGTTCGGGTTCTCGAACGGGTGCGCCGAGTTGACGTTGAAGAAGCCGCCTCCGTTGGTGCCGAGCATCTTGATCGCCTCCTGCGAGGCGACCGGCCCCATCGCGATGGTCTGCGCGAGGCCGCTGATGCCGTGCGCGGAGACGTAGTGCGAGAGGTTCTGCAGCGAGCCCTGGGAAACGAGGACCAACGCGCTGATGAAGGAGATCGGGAGCAGCACGTAGAGGATCGTCTTGACGAGGTCCGAGTAGAAGTTGCCGAGGCTCTTGCCGCTGCGGCCCGCGATGCCGCGGATCAGCGCGATCGCCACGCAGATGCCGACCGCCGCGGAGACGAAGTTCTGCACGGTCAGCCCGAGCATCTGGCTGAGGTAGGTCAGCGTCGTCTCGCCGCCGTAGTACTGCCAGTTCGTGTTCGTCAGGAACGACGAAACCGTGTTGAAGGTCACGTCCCACGGTGCGGCGTGGAACTCCACCCCGGCGTAGTTGTTCCACGGCTGGATGCTCGCCGTGCGCAGGACCAGGTAGAGGATGATCCAGCCCGCGAGCGAGAAGATGATCAGGCTCTTTGCGTAGGACTTCCAGTCCTGCTCACGCTTGGGATCGACGAAGAAGCAGCGCAGCAGCAGCCGCTCCGCTCCACCGAAGATCGGCGTGAGAAAGACGCGCTCGCCCGAATACACCTTGGCCATGTAGCGGCCAAGGATCGGCGAGAGGATGATCAGCAGTGCGCAGAACGCGAGGATCTGCAGCCAGCCGTTGACGGTCATGGCCTAGAACTTCTCTCCGCGTACCAGCGCGTACATCAGATAGACGCAGATCAGCACCGCGACGACCAGGCCGAAGAAGTCGGCGGCGCTCATGTGCGCGACGAAGAAGCCGAGCGTACTCACACCCGATCGATTCCTTCGATGATCAGGTAGAGCACCGCGAACGCGACGATGCCGAGGACGATTGCGATGAGGTCACCGGTCATGTCTGTCAGCGTAGGAGCCACCCCGTGTGGCGCGCATCAAGATTCAGCGCTGCCGCATGGAGATTTCGTCAAGCGCCACACGCCGCGTGTCCGCGTCCGCGAGCGCTCCAGGGAGCCGAAACCGCATCCGCCGCGCCCCCATGCGTGTCCGCGCGCCGCCGCTGGCGTGGCGAGAGCGCACTAGCAGGCGACGACGTCGAAGGCGACGGTCGGAGGATCGTCCTCGCGCAGCGCGTCCGATATGTCCCAGACCGCCTCGGTCACCGTTCGGGTGCAGCGCGCGTTGAACAGCGGACTGTCGATGCCGTCGGTCAGGAATCGGGCGACCAGCACGATCCCGCGAGGGTTGACCGGACCGGGGGCTTCGAGGCGTTCCGCCAAGCCGAGGATCGCCTCCCGATCGGCCCGCACCGCCGCGCAGACGGTGACCACCGCCGAGAAGGGGGGACGGCTCCCGGCGCGGTCGGCGTAGGCGACGACCTCGCGCAGGTTGCGTGCATGCCGGCGCCGGGTGCGCGGGTCGCTCAACTGGCGTGCGCGCCACGCAACCGCCGCATTCGCCCAGCACGCACAGCCGGAGACGATCTGCTGATCGAGCCTGCCTCGGGTCAGCCACAGACGGATTCGGAGCGCACCGCCGTCGAGCGCCGGGATCGACCGGCGACGGCGGCGCGACGGGAATCGGTCGAAGGCGGCGTCCGCCATCACCGAATGCGGGTCCCGCACGGCGGCTGGGCGCCGGACCACGGCGGCGCGGTCGGACTCCGTCCCAGCCCCCGATCGCTGCCAACGCGCATCTGCCGTCTCCTTGACCGATCGAAGCGGCGGCGGTCGGCCGCCGCGCTCGAAGTGTCTCCCCGAGACCATCAAGACGGCGTCAAGGAACCGGTCCCGGCCATAGAGATTTCGTCAAGGTGACCGACGGCGCCCTGCGGCGCGAATTTCCGCCGATCTGCCCGCGCAGCGCACTCGAGCAGCCGGCCGTGGGCGCCGCGCGGCGGGCCTCCGGGGCCGTCCGCCGCGCGGGCGAATCGACATTTGGCGTAGGCCCGCGGAGATTTCGTCAAGATCATTGTGTGAAAACGATCCATGAGGTGCAGATCCGCGGCGAAACGATCCGGCTCGGACAGCTGCTGAAGCTCAGCGGGATCGCCGAGTCCGGCGGCGCGAGCAAGGCGCTGCTTGCCGACGGAGTGCGCGTCAACGGGGTCGTCGAGACGCGACGCGGGCGCCAGCTGCGCGCCGGAGACATGATCGAGGCGCGCGGCGAGACCGCGCGCGTGGTGGTCGCATGAGCTCGCCCGGTCGACGCACCGCCGCGGTCGCGGTGATCGCCGGCGCGGCGCTCGCCTGGGGGGGACTCGCCAGCGCGGATTCGCCGCTCGCGGTGACGAAGTACACGATCCCGACGGGCGGATCGGTGCCGACCGGGATCACCGCCGGTTCCGATGGCAACCTGTGGTTCACCGAGTCCGCCGGCCGTAGGATCGGCCGCATCACACCGACGGGCACGATCACCGAGCCGACCGGGGCGACCGGCCTCGCCGAGCCGACGGTGATCTCACCCGGTGTCAACAACACGCTGTGGTTCACCGAGTCCGCTGCGGTCGGCGAGCTCGCCCTCCCCAACGGGACGGCGACCCAGTCGCCGCAGCTGCCGGGCGGCGACATCCACCGGCCGGGCGGCGTCGCGGTCGACACCAAGGGCAACGCCTGGGTCACGATCGCGCAATCCTCGACCACGCCGCTGATCGCCGAGCTCGACAGTGGTCGCTGGACACCGACCGGCGCCAGCTTGGCCACCGGCTCGCTGCCCGAGTCGATCGTCACCGGCCCGGACGGGAACATGTGGTTCGCCGAGGTCGGCGCGGACAAGATCGGCAGGCTCGATCCGGGCAGCACGCCGCCGTCCAGCGCCGTCATCACGCTGTTCACGCCCCCCGTCTCGGGCACGCTCGGGAACATCGTGGTCGGCCCCGACGGGAATCTCTGGGTCGGCAGCCGGGGCACGCTCGTCAGCCCGTCGGCCGTCCTGCGCATCACGCCCGCCGGTGTCATCACGCCGTTCGACCTGCCGGGCGGATCGACGGCGAACCCGGACGTCATCGCGGTCGGCCCCGACGGGGAGCTGTGGCTGGCCGGCGGCGGTGGCCTGACCTCGCTGACCACCGCGGGCGCCTTCACCGGCTACCCCGGCATCCTGCCGGCAGCCGATGCGATCAGCTCGATCTACACCGATCCGGGCGCCGCGGACGCACTCTGGATGACCGATCAGACCGCCGGGACGATCTATCGCGTTGCGCTGCAGCCGCCGCCCCCGCCGCCGCCGCCCCCGCCACCCCCGCCACCTTCGCCACCGACGACCCCGACGCCCCCGCCGGCGCTGAGCGCTGCCCTCGCCTCGGTCTCCGCGGTGGCCAAGACCTCGGCGACGCTGGCAGCGACGATCTCCGAGCCCGCCGGCAGTCCGCCGACGACGGTCGACTACGTGTTCGAGTACGGCACGAGCACCGCCTACGGCTCCTCGACGAGTTCCGCCACCGCCACCGCAACGGCGTCCGGAGTGGGCGTGAGCACCACCGTGACGGGGCTCACGCCGTACACCACCTACCACTACCGGCTGGTGGCGAGCGACTGCGCGACAGCGTCGTGCCAGACGGCGACCGCGGACCAGAGCTTCACCACCGGCTCGACGCTGCAGCCCGTCCCGAACGTGACGGTCGGCGTCACCGTCACCGCCGGCACGATCCTGGTCAAGCTGCGCGGCCATCGCGGCTTCACGCGCCTTCGCGCCGGCGAGCTGATCCCGCTCGGCGCGACGGTTGACGCGCGCCACGGCACGCTGCTGATCCAGAGTGCGGTCGGGCCGGGCGCCGGGCACCTGGCGAGCGGCCTGTTCTCCGGCGGGGTCTTCGTGCTCAGGCAGCCCGCCGGCACGACGATCACCGTCCTCGCGCTCACCAGCAGCTTCGCGAGCTGCAGCGGAGCGACCCGCCGGGCGACCGCGCGGATCGCGGCAGTCAGCCCGAAGAAGAAGAAGAAGAAGCGGACCAAGAAGAAGATCTCGCACAAGACGGTGAACGAGGTGTTCGGCAACGCCCACGGCCAGTTCTCGACGCGCGGGCATTACGCCACGGCCGCCGACCAGGGCACGCGCTGGCGGGCCGCCGACCGTTGTGACGGAACGCTGATCAGCGTCTCGGCCGGGAAGGTCACGGTGACCGACTTCGTGCACCACCGCACGATCGTGCTGACGGCCGGGCACTACTACTTCGCGCGCGCTCACTGAGCCGCTGGGCGAGCCACTACACTCGGAGGGCGTGTCCACGTCACCGCGCAACGTGCACGGCGCCGCCGACGAGTCCACGACGGCTCGCTCCGGGGGTGAGGTCAGGGCGCGCCTGCTCGCGGAGCGCACCGGGCGGCCGTTCCTTGTCCTGCGCGACGGGGCCGAGCGGCAGCGGATCGTCGATCTGGACAGCGACGCCAAGGCCACGATGACCATCGGACGCAGCGACCGCGCCGACGTGGCGATCGACTGGGATGGGGAGGTCTCGCGGCTGCATGCCGAGATCCAGTGCGCCGCCGGGGAGTGGCTGGTCGTCGACGACGGGCTCTCGAGCAACGGCACGTTCGTCAACGGGCAGCGGATCGCCGGCCGTCGCCGGCTGACCGACGGCGATGCGATCAGGGTCGGCGCGACGGTGATGCTCTTTCGCAGCCCGCGGCTGACCCCGGCGCCGACGCTGCGCGCCTCGGTCGGGGTGACGCTCGATCAGCTCAGCGAGAGCCAGCGCCGCGTGCTGGTCGCGCTGTGCCGCCCCTACGAGGGCTCGCTGCACCTTGCGTCGCCGGCCAGCAACCAGCAGATCAGCGATGAGCTGTTCCTCAGCATCGACGCGGTCAAGGCGAACCTGCGCACCATGTACCAGCTGTTCGGTGTCGCCCGCCTGCCGCAGAACCAGAAGCGCGCGCAGCTCGCCGAGCGAGCGATCACGTGGGGATTGGTCGGGCCCGAGCGCTAGGAGGCCGAGCCGCGTCGCTGACGTCGCGGGGCGGGGTCGCCGCGGCGATGCTCGCGGTCGCGCTGCTCGGGCTCCTCGCCGGGTACGCGGCGTGGCACACCGGCGTCGGTCGCAACCTCGAGCTGCAGACGGTTGACGCGCGCTTCGCGGTCCGCGGCACCCAGAAGCCGTGGCCGGGCGTCGTGATCGTCGGGATCGACTCCGCGAGCCGGCAGCGCTTCGGCCTGTTCCCCTATCCCCGGCGGGTCGATGCCGTGGTCATCGACCGCCTCCGCGAGGCGGGCGCACGGACCATCGCGTTTGACCTGGTGTTCGCCGGCCAGACGGACCAGGCCGACGACCTCAGTCTGTTCGACGCGGCGCGGAGCACGCGAGGTCGAACCGTGGTGGCCGGCACGGCGACCAACGCCAGCGGCCAGAGCAATGTGTTCGGCGGGCCGCAGGTGCAGCGCGCGGCCGGCGTCGGCGTCGGCAGCGCCCTGTTCCCCGTGGATCACGACGGCACGATCCGGCGCGTGCCCGAGTCGGTCGAGGGCCTGCAGAGCTTCGCCGTGGCGGCGGCGCGCGGCGCGGGCCTCTCGTCAACGCGGCTGCGATCGCTGTTCAGCGCGCGGTCCCAATGGATCGACTTCCCGGGACCGGCCGGCACCGTGAAGACCTACTCCTTCTCGGACGTCTACAACGGGGTCGTCCCGCGCGCCGCGCTGCGCGGACGCATCGTCGTGATCGGTGCGACGGCCGGTGAGCTCCAGGACGTCCACACCGTCTCCGGCTGGGCTTCCCTGCCGATGTCCGGGCCCGAGATCGAGGCCGACGCGATCGCGACGCTGATGAACGGGGCGCCGCTGCGCTCCGCCTCGACGCTCGTCAACTGGCTGGTGCTGATCGTCGCCTGCCTGTTGCTCCCGGCACTCGCGTGGCGGCGGGTTCCCTGGCCGCGGCTGGTGTGGGTCGGGCTCGGCGCGGCCGCGGCCGCGCTGGTGGGAACCCAGATCGCGTTCGACACCGGCACGATCAACGTCGTCGTGGCACCGCTGAGCGGCCTGCTCGTCAGCGGCATCGGTGCCGTTCTCGTGCCGCTCGGCCTCGAGCGCCGAGAGCTGGCAACGCTGCGGGGGCTGCGCGACCGCTTCGCGCGCTTCGATCCGGGGGTCGTCGATGCCGTGCTCGCCGATCCCGGCGTCGCGCTGCGCCTGCGTGCACTGGCGATCGGCCCCGAATCGGTGATTGCCGGCTACCGCATCGTCTCGCTGATCGGCCGCGGCGGCATGGGCGTGGTCTACGAGGCCGTCCAGCTCGCCCTCGAGCGACCCGTCGCGCTCAAGCTGATCGACCCGGCACGGGCCGATGACCCAGAGTTCCGCGCCCGGTTCGTGCGCGAGTCCCACATCGCCGCCGGCCTCGAGCACCCGCACGTGATCCCGGTCTACGAGGCCCGCGAAGACGAGGGGCTGCTGTTCATCGCGATGCGCCTCGCGCGCGGCCCGAGCCTCGCCGACGTGCTCGCGAGCGACGCTCCGCTGACGCCGCTCTACGCGGCACGGCTCACCGTCCAGATCGCCTCGGCGCTCGGCGCGGCCCACGCCCGCGGCCTCGTGCACCGCGACGTCAAGCCCGCCAATATCCTGTTGCACGACCGCGAACACGCCTACCTGACCGACTTCGGCATCACCCGCGAGATCGGTGACGAGGGCCTGACGGCGGCCGGCGAGCGCGTCGGCACCGTCGACTACATGGCGCCGGAGCAGGCTCGCGGCGAGTCCGTCGGTCCCGCCGCCGACATCTACTCGCTCGGCTGCGTGCTCTACGAGGCGCTGACCAGCCAGGTGCCCTATCCGGCCGACAGTGAGGTGGGACGCATCGTGGCGCATCTGCATGAACCGCCGCCGCGCGCGTCGGAGCACTGGCCGGGGGTGCCTCCCGCGCTCGACGCGGTGATCGCCCGGGCGCTCGACAAGGAGCCCGGCCTGCGCTTCGTCTCGGCCGCGGAGTTCTCGATCGCCGTGGCGCGTGCCGCCGGCATCGAGTCCGTCGATGAGCCGCTTGCGCCGCCGTCGCCGCGCGCGCAGGCCGGCGCCGATCAGCCGACGATGCCGTCGGGCTGAGCGGCCGGCGCCCGCGGCGCGCGGAGCGGCGCTACGCTGCGGCGGTGCTACGACGGCGCTCGACGGTGGCGCTCGGCCTGGTCGGCCTCGCCGGCTTCGTGATCCTCGCGATCCACGGCAGCGACCTGATCGAGGTCATCGGCGGCGTCCTGCTGGGCGGCGTGCTGCTCTTCGTCGCCGCCCTGATCGTGCTGCGACTCGGCCCGCAGAGTCAGCCCGACCGCGAGCGTGAGGCCCGCGCGCGCGAGGAGTTCGCGCGCACCGGCGAGTGGCCCAGCGCCTAGTTGGCCTTGGGTCGGTCAGCTCCACGGCCCGACCCCGCTGACGTGCTCGACGGTGATCCGCGACACGACGCCGGGCGGCGGATCCGCCATCGGCGGGAAGGTGACGTCCGGACCCAGATAGACGTGGGCGAGCCGCTGGAGCAGCGCCGCGGCGCCGCCCGCCTGAAGCCGCGCGGTGCCGCGCACGACGAGGTACTCGCGCAGGCCGATCGCGTTGACCGTGGCGCCTGCGATCGACAGCGCGACGCGCGGATCGGCGGCGATGTTGCGCAGCTTGTGCTGGCCCTCATCGAGGTGTCCGGCGACGATCTCGTCGCCGTCGAGGCCGACCCAGATGCACGCGACGCGCGGGCTGCCGTCAGCGGCAAGGGTCACCAGGTGCGCGAGTGACCCGGACTCGATCAGCGCGCGAGCGGCTTGGTTCAGCACGGCCATGGCGTCTCCTCTGTGGCTGCTGGGCGGGCACGCTAGCGCAGTCGCGACGCCGCCTCACGGGCGGCGCGCCGGGCGGCGTCGGCGCGGTGTCGCGCTACGCCGGCCGGGCCACCGCGCGGGCCGCGCGCCCCAGGGCCGACGCCGCGGGCTCGGAGCTGTAGCCGAGCTCCGCGCGCGCCAGCGCATCGTCGAAGAGCATCGGCCAGCGCGCGACCCGCACCTCGTCGATGACGAGCAGCTTCGGCTCGCGCCACAGGCGGGCGGCGATCCACGCGGCGCCGTAGGCCGCGGCCCACGGCACGGCCAGCCGCGGCGCCGGGCGGCCGACCGCCGCGCAGATCGCGGCGAACGTGTCGCGCATCGAGAGGTTCTCGCCACCCAGCAGGTAGCGCTGGCCGACGCGGCCCCGCTCGAAGGCGAGCAGGTGCCCGCGCGCCACGTCCTCGACCGCGACGACGTTCAGCGCGCCGCCGGCGAGGTAGGCCCGCGCGCGCCCGCTCGCGACATCGGCCACCATCCTGCCGGTCGGCGTCGGCCGCCGGTCGCCCGGCCCGACCGGGGTGGTCGGGTTGACGATTACGATGTTCACGCCGCGCGCGGCGGCGTCGAGCGCGACCCGCTCGCCGGCGATCTTCGTGCGCTTGTAGGGGACGCGGAGCTCCCAGGCGGCTGGTGAGTCGGCCTCGGTCGCCGCGCGGCCGGCGACCGGCCCGCAGGTGGCGCACGACGAGGTGTGCACGATCCGCAGCGCGCCGGCCTGCTCGATCAGCGCGCGCGTGCCCGCGACGTTGATCCGCTCCATCGCCGCCGCGTCGCGGCGCGCATAGCTGTAGAGCGCGGCGAGGTGGAACACCGCGTCGCAGCCGGCGAGCGCGCGGCGCAGGGCCTCGCGATCCAGCAGGTCGCCCTGCGCGAACTCGGCAGCGGACGGCAGGTCGGCTGGAGTCCGGCGATCGAACGCTCGCACCTCGGCGCCGCTCGACAGCAGGGCCGTGACGACATGCGAGCCGATGAACCCGCCGGCGCCGGTGACGAGCGCCCTCACCGGCGCAGCGCGCGAACGCTCCCGCGTGCGAGATCCCAGCCGAGACGGCCGACCGCGCCGCCCATGCGATCCGCGCGGGCCACCACGTCCTCGAGCGCCGCGGCGAAGCGGCGAACCTCCGCTTCCTCCACGACCATGGCGGGGAGGGCCTTGACGACGTTCATCCGGTGTCCCGCCACCTGGCAGAAGATGTGGTGGCGGGCAAACAGCGGGACCACGAGCAATTGCGCCGCCAGTCCGCTCTGGGCCCGCTCGACGACGTTCCACACCGTGCGCCGGCGCCGGCTCACGGGGGCGTCCAGCTCGATCGCCCACATCAGGCCCAGCCCGCGCACGTCGCGGACGATCTCGTAGCGCTCGATCAGCGGATGGGTCAGCTCGAGCAGCAGCTCGCCGAGCCGCGCGGAGCGCTCGACGAGACCCTCACGGTCGATCACCGCCAGCGTTGCGAGCGCGGCGCCGGCCGCGAAGTCGTTGCCGCCGAAGGTCGAGCCGTGGCGCACCCCGCGCTCCATGCCGTCGAACACACGGTCACGCACCGCGGCCGACACGAGGACCCCGCCGATCGGGGCGAAGCCGCCCGAGAGCGCCTTCGCCACGCAGATGATGTCCGGGTCAAGGCCCCAGTGCTCGAGCGCGAAGAAGCGCCCGGTGCGCCCGAGTCCCGTCTGCACCTCGTCGCAGACGAACAGCGTGCCGTGCTCGCGGCAGGCCTGCTGAGCGCCGGCGAGGTAGCCCTCGGGCGGCAGGTTGACACCCTTGCCCTGCACGGGCTCGATGACGAAGCCGGCGACGTCCTCGCGCGCGAGTTCGCCGCGCAGCGCCTCGAGATCGCCGTAGGGGACCCGGTCGCAGCCCGGCAGCAGCGGACCGAAGCCGGCGCGGAACTGTTCGTCGCCGTTCAGCGAGAGCGCGCCGAGGGTCAGGCCGTGGAAGGCATGGCTGGCGTAGAGGATCCGTGGGCGCCCGGTGGCGGCGCGAGCGAGCTTGATCGCGCCCTCGACCGCCTCGGTCCCGGTGTTCGCGGGCACCATCGCCGCGATCCGCCCCGGCGAGCGCGCGACGAGCGCCTCGGCGAGCAGCCCCGGGAGTACGCTCACGCCGAGCTGGGGGAGGTTGGCGCTGTGCGCGTCGAGCAGGCCGTGCAGCTCGGCCACGACGTCAGGGTGGTTGCGCCCGATGGCAAAGGTCCCGTAGCCGGAGAGCAGGTCCAGGTAGCGCGTCCCGTCGGCGTCGATCAGGTGCGCGCCCTCGCCGCGCACCCAGACGCGGTCGAAGCCGAGCGTGCGAACGATCCGCCCGAGCTGGGGGTTGAGAAAGCGGTCGTTGAGTGCCATCGCGTCGCCGCCGCGCGCGGCGAGCTGCTCAGCGACGGTGGCACTGTGGTCGACCATCGCCGAAGCGTACGCGGAAGCGTTGGGAACGGTGCGATCACCGTGCTACACTTACTTCTCATTCGTAAGTAGATAGGGAGTTGATATGAGCACGCTGCGCCTGATCCCCCTCGATGACACCGTCGTCTTCCCCGGCATGAGCATCACGCTAACCGCCGCGGTGGGCGATGACGAGCGCGTCGTGCTCGTTCCGCGCCACGACTCGGAATTCGCCGACATCGGCGTCGTCGCGACGGTTTCCGAGCGCGTGCGCCTGCCGGGCGGGGCACACGCCGTCGCCGTCGAGGCCGAGCATCGCGCGCTGATCGGCGCGGCGCACACCGGCGCCGACGGCGACCTGTTCGTCGAGGTCGACGAGCGTCACGACGAGGTTCCGGTCGACGCGCGCACGCGGACCCTCTCGCGCGAGTACCGCGCCGTGGTTGAGGAGATCCTCGAGCTGCGCGGCGCCGACGGGCGGATCACCGGATGGCTGCGCTCGATCAGCGAGCCGGGGATGCTCGCCGACTCCTGCGGCTACAGCCCCGACCTGAACTACGAGCAGCGCCTCGAGTTGCTGCGGACGATCGACGTCACCGATCGCCTCGAGCTGGCGCTGAAGCTCCAGCGCGAGCGCTTCGCCGAGCTGCAGATCCGCAAGCGGATCCGCGACGACGTGCAGGAGGGGGCCGACAAGCAGCAGCGCGACTACTTCCTGCGTAAGCAGATGGACTCGATTCGCAAGGAGCTCGGCGAGGACGACGCATCGGTCGTCGAGGAGTACCGCACCAAGATCGAAGCCGCCGACATGCCCGAGCAGGCGCACGAGCAGGCGACCAAGGAGCTGGGCCGCCTGGAGCGCATGGGCGAGCAGACCGGCGAGGCCAGCATGATCCGGACCTATCTCGACTGGCTGATCGCGCTGCCGTGGAACAAGCGCTCCGAGGAGCGTCTCGACCCGATCGCAGCACGCGAGGTCCTCGACGCCGACCACACCGGCCTCGAGGACGTCAAGAACCGGATCACCGAATATCTCGCGGTGCGCAAGCTGCGCCAGGAACGCGGGATCGAGGCCGATCCCCGCTCGGGCGCGATCCTCACGCTGATCGGCCCCCCGGGGACCGGCAAGACCTCGATCGGCGAGTCGATCGCCCGCGCGACCGGGCGTGAGTTCGTCCGGATGTCGCTGGGCGGCGTCCGTGACGAGGCCGAGATCCGCGGCCACCGGCGCACCTACATCGGCGCCCTGCCGGGCCGGCTGGTGCGCGCGCTGCGCGACGCCGGCACGATGAACCCGGTGATCCTGCTCGATGAGGTCGACAAGGTCGGCGCGGACTGGCGCGGCGACCCGAGCTCGGCGCTGCTCGAGGTCCTCGACCCCGCACAGAACCACAGCTTCCGCGACCACTATCTCGACGTCGAACTCGATCTCAGCCAGGTGCTGTTCATCGCCACGGCCAACCAGCCCGACACGATCCCCGGTCCGCTGCTCGACCGGATGGAGGTGATCTCCTTCGACGGCTACAGCGGCGAGGAGAAGCTCGCGATCGCCCAGGGCTACCTGTGGCCGCGCCAGCGCGACCGCAACGGCCTGGTCGACGGCGAGGTCAGCATCTCCGACGAGCTGATCCGCACGGTGATCTCCGACTACACCCGCGAGGCGGGCGTGCGCAGCCTCGAACGCGAGCTGGGCAAGCTGCTGCGCAAGACCGCGACGCGGATCGTCTCGGGTCAGGCCGAGGCTCCGATCGCGATCGACATCGACGCGGTGCGCGACGCCCTGGGGCGCCAGCGCTTCTTCCAGGAGTCCGCCGCGCGGACCGCCGTTCCCGGGGTCGCGACCGGACTCGCGGTCACCGGCGCGGGCGGAGACGTCCTGTTCGTCGAGGCGACGACGATGAAGGCGCACGGAGCCTCCGCCGGACTGGTCCTCACCGGGCAGTTGGGCGATGTGATGAAGGAGTCGGCCAAGATCGCGCTCTCCTACGTGCGCGGCCACGCCGGTGAGCTCGGCATCGCCGACGACGCCTTCGACGAGCACGAGTTCCACATCCACGTGCCGGCGGGAGCGATCCCCAAGGACGGCCCGAGCGCCGGCGTCACGATGGTCACTGCGCTGGCCTCGCTGCTCAGCGGGCGGCCGGTCAGGCACACGGTCGGGATGACCGGCGAGGTCACGCTGCAGGGCCGCGTGCTGCCGATCGGGGGGCTCAAGCAGAAGGCGCTGGCGGCTCACGCCGCCGGGCTGACCGACGTCGTGATCCCCGAGCGCAACCGCGGCGATCTCGATGAGGTTCCCCAAGAGGTGCGCGACGCGATCCGCTTCCACCCGGTGATGACCGTCGGGGAGGTGCTCGAGGTAGCGCTCGAGCCGGTGCGCGATGTCGCGCTGTCGTAGCTGCGAGCCCGTCACCCGGGAGGTGCGCGTCGCGGCGGAGGTCCTGGAGCGCCGCTGGCTGCTCCAGGTCGTCGTCGCCGCGCACTCGGGGGCGGTGCGCTTCAACGAGTTCGGTGCGGCGGTCATCGGCATCTCGCCGCGCATGCTCTCCTCGCGGCTGCGCGACCTCGAGCGGGCCGGGATCATCGAGCGCACCGTGATCCCCGACAGCCCGCCCGGCGTGGAATACCGCCTGACGGAGCGGGGGAGGGCCCTCGGACCCGTCGTCGAGGCGTTGCGCTGCTACGCGGCGATCTGAGCGCTCGCCCGCCGCGCTAATCGGGCTCGCGCAACGCCGCGCGCTCCTCGACGAACTCCAGCACGCCGAGCAACTCCCCGACACGGCAGACGAGCAAGCGCTCCTCCTCGACCTCGACCCACGAGCCGGCCGAGAACGGGAACACGACATGGTCGCCCGGGGAGACCGGCATCTCGACGCCGGCCTGCGCCCACCAGTCCAGGCCGCTGCCGACCGCGAGGACGATGCCGTGCTGCGGCGGCGGCTCGTGGGTGCCCGGGGGCACGACGAGCCCGGATTGGCGGACCCGGTCGGGCTCGAGCTCCTTGATCACGACGCGGTCGAACAGGGGCCGCAGTTGCTGGCGCATGGCGTGAAAGGTTAGTCACCTCGGGCGACGCTGTACCGTCCGCTGGCGATGATCGACCCGCTCACGCGCTGGGCCGCGCACGGTGAGAAGCCGGACTTCACCGGCCTGCTCAGCTTCGCCGGCCAACGCTACACCGAGGACCCGGCCGAGCTGGCCGGCGTCGACGTGGCGATTCTCGGTGCCGCGACCGACGATCTCGTCTCCGACCGCCCCGGCACGCGCTTCGGCCCGCGGGCGATCCGTGCCGCCAGCTGCCCGCCCGGGCGCCACCTCACAGCCGGCATCGATGCCTTTGCCGTCCTCAACGTCGTCGACTTCGGCGACGCGCCGGTCCTGCCTGCGGACCCGCTGGCCAGCCACGAGGCGATCGAGCGCACCGTCGCGGCGGTCCTCGCCGCCGGCGCCATCCCGGTGATCCTGGGCGGCGATCACTCGATCGCCGAGCCCGACATCCGCGCCGTGGCCGCCGAGCACGGCCCCGTCGGGCTGGTTCACTTCGACGCCCACACCGACACCGGCAGCTCGGTCTTCGGCGCGGAGCGCTCGCACGGGACGCCGATGTACCGGTTGGTCGAGCAGGGAGCAGTGGACGCCGCACGGTACGTGCAGATCGGGCTGCGCGGCTACTGGCCCGGTGAGCGCGAGTTCGCGTGGCAGCGCGACCGCGGCATCACCTCGCTGTTCATGCACGACGTCGCCGCGCTGGGCATCGAGGAGGTCATCGGGCGCGCGATCGGCACCGTCGGCAGCGGCCCGGTGTTCCTCTCGATCGATATCGACGTGCTGGATCCGTCCGTCGCTCCGGGCACCGGGACCCCCGAGCCGGGCGGCATGAGCGCGGCCGAGTTGATGTGGGCGGCGCGGACGCTGGCCAGCGAGCTCGACGTGGTCGGCGCCGAGCTCGTCGAGGTGATCCCGACCGCCGTCGGGTCCGCGGACATCACCGCGCTGGCGGCCGACCGCGTCGTGCGCGAGGTGCTCACCGGGATCGCCGTGCGGCGTCAGGCGGGCGGGAGCTGATGGGCGACCCGGCTGACGTCCTGGTGATCTTCGGAATAACCGGGGACCTGGCAAAGAAGATGACGCTGCGCTCGCTCTACCGCCTCGAGGTGCGGGGGCTGCTGGACTGCCCGATCGTCGGTGTCGCGGTCGACGACTGGACGATCGAGCGCCTGCGCGAGCACGCCGACGAGGCGATCACCGCAACGGGCGAGCACGTCGATCCCAAGATCTTCGCGCGGCTCGCCGAACGGCTCTCCTACATCAGCGGCGACTTCAGCGATCCGCGAACCTTCGAACGCGTTGCCAGCGCGATCGGGGCGGCCCGCACGCCGGTCTTCTACCTCGAGATCCCGCCGGCGCTGTTCGCGACCGTCGTCGCCGGGCTGGCCAAGGCCGGCGCGCTGCCGGCCAGCGCCCGCGTGGTCGTCGAGAAGCCGTTCGGCCACGACCTCGCCTCGGCCCGTGAGCTCGCCGCCGAGCTGCACGAGCACCTCACCGAGACCCAGCTCTACCGCATCGACCACTTCCTTGGCAAGATGGGGCTCCAGCAATTCCTCTATCTGCGCTTCGCCAACACGATGCTCGAGCCGGTCTGGAACCGCAGCCACGTGGCGAGCGTGCAGATCACGATGGCCGAGGAGTTCGGCGTCGAGGATCGCGGTCATTTCTACGACCCGGTTGGCGCGCTGCGCGACGTCGTGGTCAACCATCTGCTGCAGCTGCTGGCGGCCGTGGCGCAGGAGCCGCCGGCGGCGGCGGATGCGGCGACGCTGAAGGACGCCAAATACGCCGTGCTGCGCTCGACCGCCGACGCCGAGCCGGCCCGGTACGTGCGTGGTCAGTACGCCGGCTATCGCGAGATCGACGGTGTCGCCAAGCGCTCGCAAACCGAGACCTACGCAGCCCTGCGCCTCGAGGTCGAGAACTGGCGCTGGGCCGGCGTGCCGTTCTTCATCCGGACCGGCAAGCGGCTCCCGGTGACGCAGACCGAGGTGCGCCTCGTCTTCCGCCATCCGCCGCGGCTCGGCTTCGTGGCCGGCGGGCACCGGCGACCCGAGGCCGATCAGCTGGTCGTGCGCCTGGACCCGAATGTCGGTATCCAGCTGGTCCTCGATGGGCTGCGCGCCGATCGCGCCGGGCCGGCGCCGATCGAGCTCGCCGCCGATCTGATCGACGAGGGGGGCGTGCCGCCAACTCCCTACGAGGTGCTGCTGCACGCGGCGCTCGAGGGCGACGCGGCGCGTTTCACGCGCCAGGACGCGGTCGAGGAGAGCTGGCGCATCGTCGCGCCGCTGCTTGCCAAGCCGGGGCCCGTCAGGCCCTACGTTCCCGGATCCTGGGGGCCCGCACAGGCGCAGACGCTGGTCCACGGCCTCGGTCGCTGGCACACGCCGTGGACCGACGGATGAGCCTGGCACCCTCGGGGGAGCAGTTCGAGCTGCGACACGGGGACCAGCGGGCGGTGGTTGTCGAGGTCGGCGCCGGCCTGCGCACCTACCAGGTCGGCGGGCGCGACGTCATCGACGGCTACGCGATCGGCGAACGCGCCGACGGCGGCCGCGGCCAGGCGCTGATGCCGTGGCCGAACCGGCTGCGTGACGGACGCTACGAGTGGGACGGCGAGACCCAGCAGCTCCCGCTCAGTGAGCCGTCGCTCGGCAATGCCATCCATGGCCTGGTTCGTTGGCGCAATTGGGGGGTGCTCGCTTGGTCGGCGGCGCGTGTGATGTTCGGGCTCAGGTTGTTTCCGCTGCCGGGATACCCGTTCACCCTCGGTCTGACGATCGACTACGAGCTGGGCGACGCCGGACTGCGGGTCTGTGCGCGTGCGGAGAATCTCGGACCCCGGGCGTGCCCCTACGGCGTCGGCTTCCATCCCTACCTGACGCTCGGGCGGACGATCGACGCGGCCCGGCTGCGGCTGCCGGCCGAGCGGTTCCTGCTTGCCGACGAGCGTGCGATACCGGCGGTCTCGGAGTCGGTCGCCGGCACGCCCTACGACTTCCGCGAGCCGCGCGAGATCGGCCCGCTGGTGCTCGACACCTGCTTCCACGAGCTCGGGCGCGACCGTGACGGGCTGGCCCGCGTCACGCTGGCCGATCAGCACGCCGCGGTCACGCTCTGGCTGGGGGAGGCGTTCAGCCACCTGATGGTCTACACCGGCGACACCCTCGCACCCGAGCGCCGTCGCCAGGGGCTCGCCGTCGAGCCGATGTCCTGCGCGCCGAATGCCTTTGCCGGTGGCGCCGGGCTCGTCCGGCTCGAGCCGCGCGAAACCCACGCGGCCGAGTGGGGAATCGCGCCGTGATCGCCGCCAGCCGCCTGAGCGGCGGCTGGCGCTAGCTGGCCACGGGCAGCGGTGTCGCGGCGGCGAAGCACAGTCGAACGACCGCACCGCCGCCGGCGGCGTTGCCCACCCGCAGCTCGGCGCCAAGCAGTGCCGCCTGGCGCGCTGCGATGGCCAGGCCGAGGCCGACGCCGCGACCCCGGGCCCGCTCGCCGGTGACGAACGGCTCAGTGGCGCGTGACAGCAGCCCGGCGGCGAGCCCCGGCCCGCTGTCGCCGATCGCGATCTCAGTCGCGTCATAGGTCACGCTGACCGGCGGCGCGCCGTGCAGATAGGCGTTGTCGAGCAGCGCGAACAGGACCCGCGCGAGGCGCCGCGAGTCCGTGCTGACGGGCAGGTTCTTCGGGCCGTCGATGTGCAGCTGCGGGTAGTCCGCGCAGATCGCGCGCACCAGCGTGGCGAGATCGAGGGGCACGCAGTCGGCGCGCTCGCCGCCGCCCCGCAGCCGCGAGAGCTCGACCAGGTCGCGGGCCACGCGGCGCTCGCGGGCGTGGCGCCTGGTCTCCGGCGCGTCGTCGGACACACGCCCGATGCGCTGGGGCGGTGTTGCGATCGCGTGTGCCGGCTCGGCCATCGAAAAGGGGGTCCTCAACGTTCTTGTTGCCGAAACCAACCCATTTCGTGACCGATGGTTGCGGGTCATGGGCAAATGTTCGGTCCCAGCGCTCTCCTCGCGCGCGACCGTCGGGAGCGGCGGGTAGGCTGCGCCGGTGCGCCGTCAACCCCACAGCACCGAGCTGGCGGTTGCCGTTCCTGAACCGCCGCCGGGGATCCCGGTCGTCGCGCGGCTGATGTTCATGCCGGTGCGGCTTGTCTCCAAGCGTCTCGCGCCCCGCCTCTCAACGCGGTTGTTTCACGCGGTCTGGCGGCTGATCGACGGCGAGCAGGATCCGCCGCGCGTCGAGCAGCGCCAGCCGTCGCTCACCAAGCTCGCGGTGGCGCTGGCGCTCGAGGGCGCCTGCACGGCGATGGTCGGCGGGCTGCTCGACCACGTGTCCCGTCGAGAGTTCGCGCGACTGACGGGACGCTGGCCGAGCCGCCGGGCAAAGTCGTAGCGGCCCTCAGACGCGCGTTGAGCGCGTCCGAGGGCCGGCTCCCCCCGCTGAGGCGGCTACGCCGCTGCGGTTCGGGTGTTCAGTGGGTCCAGGCGCGGACGTAGTCGATTTGCATGCTGGTGCCGATGGCGTCGGCGCCTTCGCCTGATCCGATGTTGAGGATCAGGTATTGCGGTGCGCCGGCGTCGTTGCTGGCGTAGGAGCGGATTGGTTGGC
>DATLQS010000057.1:0-28700 GCA_035535075.1 Solirubrobacteraceae bacterium | reverse complement strand
ATCACAGACTGGACGGTAGCGGCTCGGGGTGCGCGGTGTCCGTCGTTGCCGGAGTGTCGAATCGGCACCTCAGCAGTCGCGAGGCACCGGCGGATGGCGACAGGCTCGACGTCCGGCGCCGAGCCGACGCGGACGAGTCGGCCGCCGACGTCCACGAAATGGCGGAGCGACGGGCGGCCTGAGCGGGCGCAGTCGTCACGCCCGCGAGGCTACCGGCGAGGCGGCGTGACCGCAGCCCGCCCCGATCGGCGAGCGAAGCCGACAACCTGGCGAGCGACGGACGGGGGATCGCGCGACGCAGCGGGATCTCGCCCGGAAGAGACGCGTAAGCTGTTTCGATGCCCACGTCAGGCTACGGCGCGGAGGCATGGCAAACGCTCTTCTGGAGCCTGTTCAAGCGCTCGGCGAACCCGGTCGCACTGGTTGATGAGCAGCGCGTAGCAGTCGAGGTCAACGATGCGATGTGCCGGCTCCTGGGTGTGTCGCACGACGAGCTCGTCGGCGCGAGACCCGACGATTTCCTGGCCTCCGCTGAGATGCCGTTGGATGCCGAATGGCGCGAGGTTTGGGAGATCGGCGGTGTCCACGGTGAGCGCTCCGTGATCGCCGCAGGCGGCGCGCGTGTGCGCGTCCAGTACGCGCTGCAGAAGGTCGACCTCGGCGAGGATCAGGTCGCCGTCGCGGTGTTCCTCGGCGTCGAGCCGGACGACGAGGACGAGCCGGTAGCGGTCGCGCAGCTCGGCGAGCTGACGCCCCGCGAGCGCGAGGTTGTGTCCCTCGTCGCACTCGGAAACACCAGCGTGCAGATCGCCGAGCAACTCGTGATTTCAGCTGAGACGGTCCGTACCCACGTGCGCAACGCGATGGCGAAGACCGGCGCGAGGACCCGCGCGCAACTGGTGGCGATCGTCTTCAGTCGCCGTGGCGTTGCCATCGGCAGCTGACGCCGCTCCGGTCGCATGCTCCGTCCGCGAACGGTGGGCAAGATCCCTCGTCTGCGGTATTGCGACCGACGGTGACCGCGTCGATGATTGCACTCGATCGCCTGACCTACGACAGGCGACGCAACCGACCGCGAGACGCTTCGCCACCGACGGGCTCTCCGTTCGCTGGTTGTCGATCTCTGCGGGTTGATTGGTCCGGCGATCGCCCGCGCGACGCCGGGCAGGAAAGAGTGTCATCAGGATGGCGAAGACGTTGCCGTTTCATACCGTCGAACCGGGCAGCCCGAATGTATTCCACAACGACGATGCGTGCGAGGATGGCAAGCGCGTACAGGCCCGGTATTGGCGTGCCGGAGACGACGGTGGCAAGCGTCGGCTCTGCCAATCCTGCGCCCGGCTGACCGCCGAGCACGCACAGGTCAGGCGAACAGCGACGGCGCGTGGGCGACCCGCCTAGCGTGCGGCGTTCAGCTGCTCAGCCGTGCGCTTCGCGAGCAGGCGCAGGAGCCGCGGCGGCTCGCCGTCCTCGACCAGCACCGCGGTTCCCGGCCAATACGGGCTTTGCGCGCCGCTCGAGAAGGCCCGGCTGAACGCCCAGGAGCCGGCGTTATGCAGCCTCGCGCCGTTCGGGGTGAGCCACTCGGCCGGCTCGTCACCGTCGATCATCCCGGCGCGATGGGTGTGACCGAAGATCACGTGGCGCGCGTCGATCCGCAGCCGCTCGACGACCTCGCTGATCGCGCGCAGCCCGGCACGGCGCAGCTCCGCGGTGGAGAGCTCGCTGCGCAGCGGGCCGAGACCGGCGGTGTTCAGCGCGCGGACCGCCCACGGGAAGACGAGCGGGAAGGCCCGGGAGCGCAGCGCGCCGGCACCCCCGGGGCGCAGCGCGTTCCACGCCTTCACCGTGCGCCCGCCCTCGATCGCCTCGGACGCTCGTCCGCTCTGCGCGGCGGCGGAGGCCCACGCGTAGACCGGCGCGACGACGGCCTCGTAGTCGTCCACCGAATGCGCATCGTCCCAGCGCCGCCCCCCGTCGAGTGAGACGCGGCCGCTGACCGAGACCGCGAGGCGCTCGATCGTCGGGACGGTCATGTGCAGATCGAGATAGTGCCCGTGCGTCGCGTACACGCCGTCGGCCAGCCACAGCCCGGGGTAGGCGACCTCGAGCTGGGCCGGCGCGAGCAGCGCCGCGAACGCCGCCGCGACGAACGACGCCTCGCGCGGCGTGCACCGTTGCTCGAGCTCGAGCGGCGCTGAGCGCTGCGCAAGCCAGGCGCCCACCAGGGCGTGGTCGTGGTTGCCCGGGACGAGCACGACCGAGCGGTCGCCGAGCCGTTCGCCGAGCCGCTCGAGGACGGTCCGCGAGCGCGCCAGCACGGCGCGCGCATCGCCCTGGCGCAACTCGAGGATGTCGCCGAGCAGGACCAGCCGATCAATGCCCTCCAGCGCCTCGAGCAGCTCCTCGAGAACCCCGTCGCGGCGCAGCACGTCGCTGCCCGCACGCGTTCCGAGGTGCAGATCCGAGACGACCAGCGTGCGGGTCACTACCGCGGGGTGCCGGTGCCGCGAATCGCCTTGGGCAACATGAAGCGCACGTCCTCGCGGGTCACCGTGAGCTCCGAGATGTCGCTGACCCCGCGCGCGCGGAACAGCGAGACGAGCTCCTGGACGAGCTCCTCGGGTGCACTGGCCCCTGACGATATGCCGACGGTCCGCACTCCGTCGAGCCATCCTTCGTCCAGCTCGCGGGCGTTGTCGATCAACTGCGCCTGCGCGCCATAGTCGCGCGCCACCTCGACCAGGCGCTGCGAGTTCGACGAGTTGCGCGAGCCGATCACGAGCACCAGCTCGCACGCGGTGGCCAGCTGACGCACGGCCGCCTGGCGGTTGGTGGTCGCGTAACAGATGTCGTCGGTGCGCGGCCCGATGATCGCCGGAAAGCGCTCGCGCAGGCGCTCGATGATCCCGCGGGTCTCGTCGACCGAGAGCGTGGTCTGCGAGATGTAGGCGACCTTCTCGGGGTCTGCCAGCACCAGGTCGTCGACGTCCTGTTCGGTCTGGACGAGCACCATGTGATCAGGCGCCTCGCCCATCGTGCCCTCGACCTCCTCATGCCCGTCATGCCCGACGAGCACGATCGTGTAGCCGTCGGCGGCGAAGCGGCGCGCCTCGACATGGACCTTGGTGACCAACGGGCACGTCGCATCGATCGTCCGCAGGTGCCGCGCCGCCGCGTTCTCGTGCACGATCGGGGCCACACCGTGGGCCGAGAACACGGTGACCGAGCCCTCGGGGACCTCGGTCTCGGTCTCGACGAAGATCGCTCCGCGCGCGCGCAGCTGCTCGACGACGTGCTTGTTGTGCACGATCTCCTTGCGCACGTAGACCGGCGGCCCGTAGCGCGCGAGCGCACGCTCCACCGTCTGCACCGCGCGATCGACGCCCGCGCAATAGCCGCGCGGTGCCGCGAGCAGGATCTTCTCGACAGTGTTGGTCACAATCGCCACGGATTGATTCTACGGCGGTACACGCGCCGCCCGAGCATCCCGCGCCCGAACGCCATCACGGCACGTCGATGAAGACGTCTTGGCGCACCGTGCGGTGGGCGGGGATCCGCACGCGCGAGGGCGCCGCCCGCAGCCCACTCGAGTTGGTCGCGCGCAGCATGTAGCTGCCGGCCGGGAGCCTCAGGACGAACAGCCTCCCCGGCTGCCGGAGCGTCTCGCGAGCGAGCACCCGGCCGGTTCGCGTGCTGGTCGCGCTCAACGTGCCGGCGAGCGGGCCGCGCGGCTGCTGCGGGCAGCCGACGATGTAGGCGCCACCCTGTACGTAGAGCCCGGCGACGAGCTCGCTCGGCCCGCGCGTGAGGACCGGCTCATGCGGCGGTACGGGGACCGCCGGCACGCTGCACGCAACGGTCGCGAACAGCCCGCTGAGTGCGAGACCTGGCAGCATCACCCAAGACGGTACTCCGGCCGCAGCGGCGGCGCGACGGACGTTCCTCACACCCTGGACGGTCGGCCGAACTACGCTTCGTGCCGATGGCGCCGCGGCATCTTGACCGCCTCTCCGCGCTCGACGCCTCCTTCCTGCACCAGGAGGGGCCCGAGACCCACATGCACATCGGTGCCCTGGCGATCGTCGCCGGCCCGGCGCCCGGGCTCGACGAGTTGCTTGCCACGATCGGCTCGCGTCTTCACCGTGTGCCGCGCTACCGCCAGCGCTTGGCCCACACGCCGCTTGACCGCGGGCGCCCGGTGTGGATCGACGACGCGGCGTTTCGGCTCGAGTTCCATGTGCGCCGCACCGCCCTCCCGGCGCCCGGCGGACACGAGCAGCTGCTCGCGATGCTCGGGCAGATCTTCTCGGCCCAACTCGACCGCCGCCGCCCGCTGTGGGAGCTGTGGTTCGTCGAGGGCTTGCAGGACGAGCGCTTCGCCTTGATCTTCAAGGCTCACCACGCGGTGACCGACGGCGTTGCCGGCGTCGATCTCGCGACGCTCGTCCTGGACCCGGACGGCGAGCGCGACGAACGCGCGCCGGACTGGACCCCGGCGCGCAGCCCGAGCGTCGCGGAGCTGCTGGCGCTCGCCGCGGTGCGCGACGCGCAGGCCGGCGTGAGCGTCCTGACCCAGGCGCTCGCGGCGGCGGCGCGCCCACAGCGCGCCGCCGCGCGCCTGGGCGCGGCCCTCGCCGGCCTCGGCGAGGTCGTCCGCGCGACGCTCGACCCCGCGCCGGCCACACCACTGAACGTGGCGATCGGCCCCTACCGGCGGTTCGTCACCGTGACCTGCCGGCTCGAGGATCTCCGGGTCGTCGGCAGGCGCCGGGGTGCAACGGTCAACGACGTGGTGCTGGCGGTGGTCAGCGGGGCGCTGCGCCGCTTCCTCGAGGTCCGCGACGTGCGCACCGAGGGGCTCGCGCTGCGCGCGCTGGTGCCGGTGTCGTTGCGCGTCGCGGACGGCGGCGATGCGGCGGGCAACCGGATCACGGCGATACGCGCCCCGCTGCCGGTCGGCATCGCCGGCCCGCTGGAGCGCCTGGCAGCGGTCAGCAGCGCGATGCTCGAGTTGAAGGCGTCACGGCAGGCGCTCGGCACCGCGGTCCTCGTCAGCCTGCACGACTTCGCCCCGCCGGCCCTGCTCGCGCAGGCCGCGCGGCTGCCCATCGCGGCACGCCTGTTCAATGTGCTCGTGACCAACGTGCCAGGGCCCGAGGCCCCGCTCCACGTTCTCGGACGCGAGATCCGCGAGGTCTATCCGGTCGCCCTGCTCCCCCGCGACCACGCACTGTCCGTGGCCGTCCTGTCCTACAACGGCCGGCTCAACTTCGGGCTGCTCGCGGACTACGACACGCTGCCCGAACTCGAGCAGCTCGGCGAATGGGTATCCCAGGAGATCGACGTGCTGATCGGCCTGGCCGCGTAGTCCGCGCCACCACTAGTTGCGGCTGCCGAGACGGTCCTTGACGTAGATCTGGATGCAGCGCTCCGCGAGGCGGGACGCCCGTTCGCGAGACAGGTGCGGCAGCACCGCGACAAGCGCGCGCTCCTCGGCCACGCCGGCGTCGAAGGCCTCCTCGCCGCGGAAGCCGGCGGCGATCCTCAGGGCCTCGCGGCGGCTGTCGCCGAGGCTCGGGAAGACGGCGAGGAGAAAGTCGGCGTTGGCGATCGGCGGACCGACCTCGAGGGCCGAGTGCCACACCGCGAGCACATGCAGGTTCTCGTCGTCGAGACCGGCGACCGCCTTGGCGTAGTGCACGCACAGTTCCTGTTCGGGGATGTCGTCGACCCATGCTGCGACGACCTCGCCGACCAGCGCTCGGCGCGCGTCGCGACCGATCGAGTCGGCGATCACGCGAATGGCGTCCTGTGGTTCGATGAAGCAGAGCGGCACACCGTCTCCTGGCGTTGGTGGTAGGCGCACTGTAGGCCTCGCGGTGGACGGCACCCCGCCGGCCGGCCGATCCTCGGCCGCTAGAACGCCGGCAGCGTCTGGACCAGCGCGAGGACCGGGGCGAACAGGTCGCCGCGCTCACTGGCCCGCTCGAGGACGGCGGCGCTGTCGAACGAGAGCCGCGTGGCGTCGGCGGATCTCAGCGTGGCGCGCACCTCGTCCCACTCGACCGGGGTCGACACCGTCGGCTGCTCCCGCGCGCGCAGCGAGTAGACGCAGATCGTCGTCTTGTGCTCGTCGTTCTGGCTCCAGTCGATCAGCACCTTGCCGGCGCGCAGCGCCTTGGTCATCCGCGAGACGGCGATCGCCGGTTCGGTCCGCTCGAGCAGGACCGCCACGTTGCGCGCGAACGCCTTGGTCTCGGCGTGCGTGACGTCGCTGTTGAGCGGCACATAGACCTGCAGGCCCTTCGACCCCGAGGTCTTGGCGAAGCTCGCGAGCCCGAGTCGCTCGAACATCCCCTGCAGCCAGAGGCCGACCTGGCAGCACTCGACGATCGTCGCCGGGGGGCCCGGGTCGAGATCGAAAACGACCGCCGTGGGACGCTCGAGCGCCGGGGCGCGCGCCAGCGGGACGTGGAGCTCCAGGGCGGCGAGATTGGCCAGCCAGACGAGCGTCGCCCGGTCCTCGACGAGCGTGAAGTCGATCTGCTTGCGCCGCTCGCTGGCCACCGACACGGTCTGCACCCACTCCGGCCGATGCGCGGGCGACTGCTTCTGGAAGAAGGCCTTGCCGTCCACGCCGTCCGGGTAGCGGGTGACGGTCAGCGGACGCGCGTGCAGGTGCGGGAGCAGCACGGGCGCGATCGCCGCGTAGTAGTCGATGACCTCGCGCTTGGTGAACCCGCTCGCCGGATAGAGGACCTTGTCGAGGTTCGACAGCGCCACCTCGGGGCCGCCCGCTCCGCGGCGCCTCGCGTCGTTCCCGCGGGCGGGCGGCGGCGGCGCGCTCGTCCGCGGACGGCTCGCAGCGCCGCCGGTCGGCTGCTCCTCGCGCAGGCCCTTGAACGACGGCTGGCGGAGCAGGCCGGCCTTGGTCCGTTCGCGGAACTCGACCTCGGCCACGAGCAGCGGCTCGCAGAACAGCGCCCCGCGCGGCGGCGCCGGGCCGTCGGTCGAAAAGGGCGACTGCGCGCGCGCGAGCGGCGCGAGCAGCGCCGTCAGCCGCTCGAGCTCACGCTCGCTGAAGCCGGTGCCGACGCGTCCGGCGTAGCGCAGGGCGCCCGCCTCGTCGCGCTGACCCAGCAGCAGCGCGCCGACCTGCTTGGTGCGCCGGCCCGTTCCGCGCATCCAGCCGCCGACGAGCAGCCGCTCGCGGCGCATGTTCTTCAGCTTGATCCAGTTGCCTGTGCGCCGTCCCGGCTCGTAGCGGCTGTCCAGCCGCTTGGCGACGATGCCCTCCAATCCCGCCTCCCTGCTGGCCTCGAGCGTCGCCGTGCCCTGGCCGACGATGTGCTCGGGCGTCTGCCAGCGCTCGCCGTTCAGCGCGAGCGCGGCGAGCGAGCGGCGGCGCTCGGCATATCCGGCGGCCATCAGCGAGTGCCCGTCGAGCCACAGCAGGTCGAAGATGACATAGGTCACCGGCGCGCTCTGGGCGAGGCGCTTGGCCCGCGCCGGCGAGGCGACGTGCATTCGCGATGCCAGCGCTTCGAAGCTCGGCTGCCCGTCGGCGTCGAAGGCGACGATCTCGCCGTCGAGCACCGCGCGGTGGGAGCCGAGCGCGCGGCCGAGCCGCGCCAGCTCCGGATAGCTCGCGGTGATGTCGACCCCGTTGCGGCTCTCGAAGCGCAGCCGGCCCGGCTCGCCGTAGCCGATCGCGCGCACACCGTCCCATTTGATCTCGAAGGCCCACTGCTGCTGCTCTCGCGGCAGCGCCCCGGCTCGGGCGAGCATCGGGACGATCTGCTGGGGCATCGGCTCGCGGTCCGCGTCGGCGGCCGCGTCCATGCGGTGGATCATCCAGTCCTTCGGATCGACGCCCTCGCCGATCGCGAACAGCGCGTAGCGCGCGTCGACGCGTTCGCCGTGGAGCGCCACCTCGACCTTGCGCGGCTCCCACTTCAGGCACTCGTAGCGGCCGCGGTCCCAGATCCGCATCGTGCCCGCGCCGTAGCTCCCCGCGGGTATCTCGCCGTCGAAGTCCAGATAGTCGAGCGGGTGATCCTCGGTGTGGGGGGCGATGTGGTTGCGCCCCGGCTCCTCCGGCAGGCCCTTGGGGATCGCCCACGAGACGAGCACGCCGTCGCGCTCGAGACGCAGATCCCAGTGCATCCGGCGCGCGGAGTGCTCGTGGATCACGAACCGCGGCTGCGCCGGGGCACCGCGGATCACCGCCCCCGCCGGCTCGGGGGTCCGCGAGAAGTCGCGCTTGGACCGGTAGCTCGTCAGCGGGTCGCGGGCGCGCCCCGGCGTCACGACTTCTTCGTCGGCTGCGGCGTCGTCCGTGGCTTGGCGCGCCGCTTGGGCTTGGGCTTGGCGGCGGCGGCGCCCTCCCACTTCGCGTCGTAGGACCCGACCGCGGCGACGCTCGCCTGCAGCGCCGCCATCAGGTCGGGCACGGCCGCCGGCGCGGGCGCCTCGGGCGCGACCGCGATCTCCTCGCCGGCGACCTTGCGTTCGATCAACGCGAGCACCGCCTCGCGGTGCTCGTCGCGGTACTGCGCCGGGTCAAACGGCCCGGAGAGCATCTCGATCAGCTGGCGCGCCACGGCGAGCTCGCGCTCCGAGACCTCGGCCTCCGCAGCCGCCAGCTCCTCGAGCGTCGAGGGTGCCACGACCTCGTCCGAGAACACGAGCGTCTCCATCACCAGCACGTCGCCGTGAGCTCGCACGGCGACGAGGTGGCCCTTCTGGCGCAGCACGACGCGGGCGATCGCGACCTTCTGCGCGTCGCGCATCGCCGCGAGCAACAGCCGGTAGGCCTTCGCCGCGCCGGTCGCCGGCGCCAGGTAGTAGGGCTGGTCGTAGAGGATCGGGTCGATCTCCGCGAGATCGACGAACTGCTCGATCTCGATCAGCCGGGTCTTCTTCGGATCGAGCGTCTCGAGCTCGCCCGGCTCGATCACGACGTAGCGGCCCGGGGAGATCTCGTAGCCCTTGACGATGTGCTCGTAGGGGACCTCCTCGCCGTCGGCCGCACAGACGCGCTTCTGCTGGATCCGCGAGCCGTCCGCGTCGTGGAGCTGGTGAAAGTGCACCGTCTTGCGCGCCAGCGCGCTGTACAGCTTGACCGGCACGTTGACCAGGCCGACCGAGATCGAGCCGCTCCAGATAGATCGGGGCACCGCCTACTCCTCGTGTTGCGCTCGTGCGAACCCCGCGGTGGGCCGCGGAGGACAGCGGAATCTAGCACCACGGCCACCGCGGAAATCCGGCTGAACGGTTTCGTGCGGCGCGGCGGCGCCACCCCCACGCCGCAGCGGCGTGGCGGCTACGACGGCGGGCGCTCGGCGCAGACAAACGCCGCGGGCACGTCTCCGCGCAGCTCGACCTTCACCGCGGCCAGCGGCGACAGCTGCCACTCGTCGCGCAGCAGCGAGTAGGCGACGAGGTCGCGGCGCTCGTCGCCGTGGCGGTGAAAGGCGCGCAGCGTCCCCTCACGGACGTAGCCGATCCGCTCGAAGGCGCGCTGCGAACGCGGGTTGCGCACGTCGACCCAGGCGCCGAGGCGCTCCATCCGGAGCGGCCCGAATACGAGGTGGGCGAGCAGCGCCTCGCTCTCGGCGCTGGCGCCGGTACCCCAGTACGCCTGGCCGAGCCAGATCCCCACGACGGAGCGCCGGTCGCGCTTGGAGACCTCGAGCACGGCGATGACGCCGATGACCCAGTCGTCGGGGTCGACGATCGCCAGCTCGAGCGCGATGCCGTCCGCGCGGCGCTGCGGCAGCGTCTGCAGCCACGCCACCGCCTCGCCCTGGTCCTCGTAGGGACCCCACGAGAAGAAGCGCGTGACCTCCGGGTCGCTGGCCAGCTCGAACAGCCGCTGGGCGTCCGCCTCACGCGGGATCCGCAGGCGCACGTTCGGGCCGCGGACCTCGAGATCGGTGCCGGCGGACTCGCTCACGTCGGCTCAGAGCGGCGTGAGATACGCGGTCTCGAGTCGCGTCGCCTGGCCGGCGCGAGTGCGCAGGTTCTCGATCACGGCGTCGACCTTGCTGGTCGGGCCGGTCAGGGTGAAGGCGATCTGGGTGGTCAGCAGGTGGGGGTGCTCGACGATCGACAGCTCGACCCCGGCCTCCCGAGCCTCGTCGGCCACCGTCGTCTCGAACCAGTTGCGCACCATCCGGCCGGAGGTGATCGCCACGGTGCGCGTCTCGACGCGCTCGTCGCTGGCCGCGTCGGCCGTGTGTTCCTGGCGCTCCCGCGCCTCGCGCTCGCGCCCGTCCTCCTCGAGCGGCGGATCCACCTGGTGCCAGTCCCCGTACTCACCGAGCTCGCGGTCCCAGTGGGAGACGACCAGCTTCGCGCTCAGCCCGTCGCTCGCGAGCTGGTGCTCGATCGCCGCGCGCGCCGCGATGATCGCCTGCTGCGTGTTCGCGTAGGCGAACAGCGTGTCGTCGTCGTGGCTCAGTACGACCTCGGGGCTGACCAGCGGCTCCAGCTCGTGCTCGAAGTGCGGTGCGCCGCGCAGGCGCTCGTGGAATCTCGCGGGGTCGGCAAGGTCAGCCCGCAGGCGCCAGTCCTGTTCCTCGGCCATCAGTACCCGAGCGCGAACTTCGCGTCTTCGCTCATCCGCTCGGGCGTCCACGGCGGCGTGAAGACCATCGTCGAGCCGACCGACTCGACCCCGTCGAGCTCGGAGACGAACTCCTCGATCTGCTCGGAGACCTCGGGGCCGATCGGGCACCCGGGGGCGGTCAGGGTGAACGTGACGTGCACCTTGCCGCCGTCGACCTCGATGTCATAGATCAGCCCCAGCTCGACGAAATCGAGCCCCAACTCGGGGTCGATCACGTTGGTGAGCGCCTCCTGCACCTCGTCAACGGTGGCCATCGTTGAAGTGTAGACGTCGGGCGGTCGCGTAGCCTGTGGGCGTGACCGAACGCGTGACGATCGCCTTTGCCGACGCGGGCGCCGAGCTCCAGGGCGTAGCCATCGCCGGGGTCGGCACGCTGCTGGCGCGTGGCGCGCGCGTGTCCGGCGCGCCGCCGCCGCAGCTGAGCGGCGACGAGGGGGCCTGGCGGGTCACCGGAGGCGACGACTACGAGCTGGCGCTGACGGCCGAAGGCGAAGGCGCGGCGCTGGCCGATGGGACAAGGATCTGGCTCTGTAGAGCCACGGGTACGCTTGGAGCCGAGCAGTTCGACGGCCGCGCGACGCTCACCCGCGGACCGGGCCGCGCCGACGTCGTGCAGCGCTCGCTGGCGATCCTCCTCGAGGACCAGCTCGGCTTCGCGCTGGCCGCCCGCGGGCCGCGCGACGAGCGCGGCCATGACGAGGAGCAGCTCGAGGCGATCGCGTTCCGCGGCGAGCCGCTCGAGCTCGCGACGATCGACAAGCCACGCCTCTCGACGACCTTCGACGGCGAGGGCCGGCTGATTCGCGCCGGCATCGAGCTGTGGGAGACCACCGATGCCGAGTTCGCGGTGCGGATCGGCGGCGAGGCGCTCGCCCGCGGCGAGCTCGTCCATCCCGATGGCGCACGGACCCAGATCGCCTTCATCGGCTGGCATCACGACGGCCACCGCGGTCCCGGTAGCTACGCGATCACGACCCCGGCCCGGGCGTAGCGGCCCGTCCCGGCTGGCGGCGCCGGTCCGCCCGGCCCGCTCAGTTCGAGGTGCCCAGGCGATCCCAGAGGTAGAGCTCGATGCACTCGTTGGCGAGCTGCGTCGCCCGCTCGCGCGAGAGGTGCGGCAGGACCTTGGCGAGCGCCTGCTCCTCGGTGACCCCGGCATCGAAGGCGTCCTCGCCGCCGAGCCCGGCGGCGACCTTCAGCGCCTCGCGGCGGTACTCGCCGAGCGACGGGTAGATCGAGAGCAGGAAGTCGGTGTTGGCAATCGGCTGGCCGACGGTCTCGAGCGATGCGTGCCACGCCGCCAGCATCGAGAGGTCGTCGGCGTCCAGGCCGGAGACCGCCCGCGCGTAATGGGTCACCAGCTCGCCTTCGGGGATCTCGTCGACCCACGCGTGGACGACCTCGCCGACCAGCTGCCGGCGAGCCTCGCGGCCCACCGACTCGGCGATCACGCGAATCGCGTCATGAGGTTCGATGAAGCACAGCGGCATCCCCAGACTCCTGCGGTGGCTGGACGTCGGTACCACGCAGAGTAGGGGTCGCGGTGGACGTGATCGGGCCTCGAGACGACCTCAGTCCTTGACCGTCTTGACCTTGCAGGAGCGCTTGTGCAGGACGTGCTCGTAGATCACGCAGTAGGCCGGCCGCGGCCTGCCGTGGACATCGGTCAGGCCGGCGTCGAAGCGCTCGCGCGCGGTGATCCCGCCGGTCCACTGGAAGACGTACAGGCGGGTGATCCGGCGCGAGAGCCCGGCGAGCGTGAACATGTACCGCGTCGCCTTCGTCTGGCGGGCCAGGCTGAACGGGAAATCCCCGGAGAGCTTGACGATCCCGCCGGTCTCGGTCAGCCACAGCTGTCCGGTCGTGTCGGCGAGCACCGCGCGCGTGCCGGTCGCGTGGAAGCGGTTGGTGTCGGAATAGTTGTGCAGACCCCAGATGCTCGGCAGGCGCTTGGGACCGAGATACCGCTTGAACACGTTGATGTAGCGGATCGTCGCCGGGACATCGGTCGAATCCAGCACGTCGAGCCCGACGATCGTGCACTTGGGGCACACCGCCTTCAGCGCGAGGTAGTACTGCGCCGACTGGGACGCGGTCGGACTCGAGTAGGAGCCGTTACCGGACTCCTTGACGTTGCCGCGGTTGGCCTCGTTCCACGGCTGCAGCAGCTTGACCTGCGGGAACGCCTTGAGGAACCGCTTGACCGCGCTCTTGTACGCCGCGACGCTCGGCATCTTCCGCGCGGTCCTGTCGGAGTGGTAGAAGGCGATCAGCGGCTGGATCCCCTGCTTCTTGGCCGCCGCCAGCCACGCCTTCAGGCGCGGCAGGTCGTTGTGACTGTGGTTGGTGGCGACGTCGTAGGGCGTGACGTAGCGGGCGATCTTCGTGTGCAGGGCCCTGAACGCCGAGTTGCTGAACATCGTCGGCTGCTCATCGCCGACCCCGACGATGGGCGAGGCGGAGCTTGCCGGTTGCGCTGGAACGCCCGCACCCACCGCCGATCCAACGGCGAGCGCGAGCACGCCGGCGAGGACGATCAGGATGAGTGATAGACGGGCGCGGGTCATCGGCAGGGCTCCTTCGGGAGGGGACAAAGGCGACCATGACAGGCTAGAGGACGCGCCCGACCGGGCGGTTCGGTGCTCTGACCGCGCTCGACTCAGAACGCGGCGGTCAACGGTCCTAACGGACGGCGAGCGGCAAGGTTGCGAGGTAATGCTCAACCTGTTGCGCGCACTGGCGCCCTTCGTTGATCGCCCAGACGATCAGCGACTGCCCGCGGCGCGCGTCGCCGGCGACGAACACTCCGTCGACCGAGCTGGCGTAGTCCGGCGCGCTGACGTTGCCGCGCGAGTCCAGATCGGCCCCGAGCGCCTCGACGATGCCGCCGTGCTCGGGGTGGACGAAACCCATCGCGAGCAGCACCAGGTCGGCCGCCAGTTCGTGTTCGGTGCCGGGGACCGGATCGAACGGCGGCGCCGGCTGGGCCTGCGCGACGTGCAACGCCTGGACGCGCCCCTCGCCGGTCAGCCGCGTCGTGACGACCGAGAAGTCCAGCTCGCCGCGGCCGGCCGTCTGGACCTCCTTCATCGCATAGGAGAGTCGCATCTTGTTCGGCCAGCGCGGCCACGGCGTGCGGTCGTCGTCGCGGCTCGCCGGCGGCTCCGGGACCAGCTCCAGCTGCAGCACCGACCGCGCGCCCTCGCGGATCGCCTGTCCGACGCAGTCCGCGCCGGTGTCGCCGCCGCCGATCACCACGACATCCTTGCCGGCAGCGCTGATCGGGTTGACCGCGGGCGCCGGCAGAACCGGCGCCGGGCCAATCTCCGCGGCCGCCCACCGGTTGCGCGCGTAGAGGTACTCCATCGCGAAGTGCGTGCCGGGCAGCTCGCGACCGTCGACGAGCAGGTCGCGTGGGACCCGCGAGCCGATCGCGAGCACGATCGCGTCGAACTCCGAGCGCAGGGTCGCAGCGTCCAGATCGACGCCGACGTCGACCCCGAGGCGCAGCTCCACGCCCTCGGCCACGAGCTGGGCGACGCGCCGCTCGACGACCCACTTCTCGATCTTGAAGTCGGGCACGCCGAAGCGCACCAGCCCCCCGGCCGCCTCGTCGCGCTCGAACACCACGACGGCGTGTCCGGCGCGGCGCAGCTGCTGGGCCGCCGCGAGCCCGGCCGGCCCGGATCCGACGACGGCGATCCGCCGGCCGGTCTCGATCTCGGGCGGGGACGGGCGCACCCAGCCCTCGTCGAAAGCGCGGTTGATGATCGCGTTCTCGATCTGCTTGATCGTCACCGCGTTGCCCTCGCTGATCTCCAGCACGCAGGCCGCCTCGCACGGCGCCGGGCACAGCCGTCCGGTGAACTCGGGGAAGTTGTTGGTGGAATGCAGCTGGCGTATCGCGTCCTGCCAGCGGTCGCGGTAGACGAGGTCGTTCCAGTCGGGGATCAGGTTGCCGAGCGGGCAACCGTTGTGGCAGAACGGCACGCCGCAGTCCATGCACCGCGCGCCCTGATCGCGCAGCTCGGCCACCGGCCGGGTGATCGTGAACTCGCTGTAGTCGCCGATCCGCTCGAGCGCGTCGCGCTCCGGGATCGGAGCGCGGCCGATCCGCATGAACCCCCTGAGCGCGCCCATTACCGCGGCCCGCCGGAAGGCGCCGGCGGCGAAGCCGACCGACGCCGCCGGACGATGGTCTGCGGGCCGCTCCCCCGGCGACCCCAGCGTGAGACCCCAAGCACCTAGCTGACCTCGGCCAGCTCGCCGGCGAGTGCAGCCTGTTCGTCCAGCACACGCCGGTAGTCGTTCGGCATCACCTTGACGAACCGCTCGAGACTCCTCTCCCAGTCCTCCAGCAGCCGCGCCGCGACCGTCGAATGCGTGCGCTCGGCGTGCTCGGTGACCAGCGCACGAAGCTCGATCGCATCGCCCTCGTCGATCGCCTCGACCGACACGCTCGCGCCGTTGCAGCGGCGGTCGACGAAGTCGCCGACCTCGTCGTAGACGTAGGCGATCCCGCCGCTCATGCCGGCCGCGAAGTTGCGCCCGGTCGGTCCGAGCACTGCGACGTGTCCGCCGGTCATGTATTCGCAGCCGTGGTCACCGACCCCTTCGACGACGGCGCACGCGCCGGAGTTGCGCACCGCGAAGCGCTCGCCCGCCAGCCCGCGGAAGAACGCCCGCCCGCTCGTTGCGCCGTAGAGCACGGTGTTGCCGATGATCACGTTCTCCTCGGCGACATAGCCGGCGTCCGCCGGCGGGCGCACGACCAGGATCCCGCCGGACAGCCCCTTGCCGGTGTAGTCGTTGGCCACGCCGTCGAGTGTGAAGCTGACGCCGGGAGCGAGCCAGGCGCCGAAGCTCTGTCCCGCCGCGCCGACGAACTGGACCCTGATCGAGTCCTCGTCCAGGCCGTCGGCTCCGTGCCGCCGCGCGATCGTGCCCGACAGGAGCCCGCCGACGCAGCGGTTGGTGTTGAGCACCGGGCGCTCGAGCTCGACCTGCTCGCCGCGTTCGATCGCGCCCTCCGAGCGCTCGATCAGCTCCCAGTCGAGGGCGTCGAAGAGCACCGGCTCCTGGTCGCGGACGCGGCGGCGCGGAGTTCCCGGCGCGAGCACCGGGTAGGCGAGCAGGCTCGACAGGTCAAGCCCGGCCGCCTTCCAGTGTTCGATCGCCCGCGTGCGCTCGAGCAGGTCGACGCGGCCCACGAGCTCATCGAGCTTCCGCAGCCCGAGGCTCGCCAGGATCCGCCGCACGTCCTCGGCGACGAAATGGAAGTAGTTGATGACGTGCTCCGGCGTGCCGGCGAAGCGCTTGCGCAGCTCCGGGTCCTGGGTGGCGACGCCCGCCGGGCAGGTGTTCAGGTGGCAGACGCGCATCATGATGCAGCCGCTGGCGATCAGCGGCGCCGTTGCGAAGCCCATCTCGTCGGCACCGAGCATCGCGGCGATCGCGACGTCGCGCCCGGTCTTCAGCTGCCCGTCGACCTGCACCCAGATGCGCGAGCGCAGGTCGTTGAGCAGCAGCGTCTGCTGGGTCTCGGCGAGCCCGATCTCCCACGGGATGCCGCTGGCGAAGATCGACGAGAGCGGCGAGGCCCCGGTGCCGCCGTCATGGCCGGAGATCAGGACGTGGTCGCTGTTGGCCTTCGCGACACCGGCCGCGACCGTTCCGACGCCGACCTCCGCGACCAGCTTGACCGAGATCCGCGCCGTCGGATTGGCGCAGCGCAGGTCGTAGATCAGCTGCTTGAGGTCCTCGATCGAGTAGATGTCATGGTGCGGCGGCGGCGAGATCAGCCCGACGCCCGGCGTCGAGTGGCGGATCTTGCCGATGTAGGAGTCGACCTTGCCGCCCGGCAGCTGACCGCCCTCGCCCGGCTTGGCACCCTGCGCCATCTTGATCTGCAGCTCGTCGGCGTTGACCAGGTAGTCGATCGTCACGCCGAAGCGACCCGAGGCGACCTGCTTGATCGCCGAGCGGCGGTTGTCGGTGAACCGCACCGGGTCCTCCCCACCCTCGCCGGTGTTCGATTTCCCGCCGAGCTGGTTCATCGCGATCGCGAGGTTCTCGTGCGCCTCGCGCGACAGCGAGCCGAGGCTCATCGCGCCGGTCACGAAGCGCTTGACGATCTCGGTCCACGGCTCGACCTCCTCGAGCGGGACCGGCGTCTGGTCGCTGCGGATCCCGAGCAGGCCACGCAGCGTCGCACGTCGCGTGGCGTGCTCGTCGGAGACCCGCGCGAACTCGAGGTAGGCCTCCTCGCCGCCGCTGCGCACCGCGTGCTGGAGCAGCGCGATCGTATCCGGGTTCCACATATGGTGCTCGCCGTCACGCCGCCACGCGTAGACCCCGCCGACCGGTAGCAGATCGCCCTGCGGGCGCGGGAAGGCGCGCGCGTGGCGAATCAGCGTCTCCTGCGCGAGCACGTCGAGCCCGATCCCGCCGATCCGCGACGCCGTGCCCGTGAAGTGGCGATCGACCAGCGAGCGCGACAGGCCGACGGCCTCGAAGATCTGCGCCCCGCAGTAGGACTGGATCGTCGAGATCCCCATCTTCGAGATCGTCTTCAGCAGGCCCTTGCCGATCGCCTTGCGGACGGCGATCTCGGCCTCGTCGCGATCGAGCGTGTGTCCGCTCGAGTCGACGAGCAGCCCGTCGTCGACCTCCTCGCCGACCGTCTCGAACATGACCCAGGGGTTCACGACGCTGGCCCCGTAGCCCACGAGCGTCGCGATGTGGTGCACCTGGCGAGCCTCACCGGTCTCGATCACCAGGCCGGCCTGCAGACGCGTGCCCTCGCGCACGAGGTGGTGGTGGACGGCGGCGACCGCCAGCAGCGACGGGATCGGCGCGCGGTCCGGGCCGATCGCGCGGTCGGACAGGATGATGATGTTGATGCCACGGGCGATCGCGTCGTGCGCCTGGTCGCAGACGTCGCTCAGCGCGACCTCCATCGCGTCGGGCCCGCCGGCGATCGGCCAGGTGATGTCGATGGTCAGCGGCTTGAAGATGTCGTGGGAGACCGTGCGGAGGGTCTCCAGCTCGTGGTTGCGCAGGATCGGCTGGTCCAAGACCAGCTGGTGCGCATGCCGGGGACTCTCCTCGAGCAGGTTGCCCTCGGCGCCCAGGCCGGCGCCGATGCTCATCACGATGTCCTCGCGGATCGGGTCGATCGGCGGATTGGTGACCTGGGCGAACAGCTGCTTGAAGTAGTTGAACAGTGTCGGCGTGGCGTCGGAGAGGACCGCCAGCGAGATGTCCGAGCCCATCGATCCGATCGGCTCCTCGGCGGCCAGCACCATCGTCGGCAGCGTCACATTGATGTCCTCGCGCGAATAGCCGAAGGCCAGCTGCAGCGAGCGCAGCGGGTGTTCGAGCGCTCGCGGCTCGGCGAGCGGGATCTGGTCGAAGTGCACGGTGTGCTCGTCGAACCAGGCGCCGTACGGCCGGCGTGTCGCGACGGTCCGCTTGGCCTCCGCGTCGGGGACGATCCGCCCCCCCTCGAGGTCGATCAGGAACAGCTTGCCTGGCTGCAGCCGGCCCAGCCGCTTGATCGACGACGGCGGGATCGGCAGCAGGCCGATCTCCGAGCCGAGGACCACCAGACCGTCGGAGGTCTCCAGCCAGCGTCCGGGCCGCAGGCCGTTGCGGTCGAGCGTGGCGCCGATCATGCGCCCGTCGGTGAACGCGACCGCTGCCGGTCCGTCCCACGGTTCCATGAAGCAGGCGTGGAAGGCGTAGAAACCACCGAGCTCCGGCGGCAGCTCGCCGTCGCGATTGCGGTAGGCCTCGGGGATCATCATCATGATCGCGTGCGGCAGCGAGCGGCCGGCGAGCGTCAGCAGTTCGAGCACGTTGTCGAAGGTCGCCGAGTCCGAGCCACCGGGACGCACGACCGGCAGGACCTTCGCCAGATCCTCGCCGAACAGCTCGCTGGCCATCTGGCTCTCGCGTGCCCGCATCCAGTTGACGTTGCCCTGCAGCGTGTTGATCTCGCCGTTGTGGGCGATCATCCGGTAGGGGTGCGCCAGCTCCCAGCTCGGGAAGGTGTTGGTCGAGAAGCGCGAGTGCACCAGCACGAAGGCCGAGCGCATCCGCTGGTCGGCGAGGTCGGTGTAGAAGTCGGCGAGCTGGTAGCTGATCAGCATCCCCTTGTAGACGAGCGTGCGTGAGGACAGGCTGGCGATGTACATGCGGTCCTCGAACGCCTTCTCGGCGAGGCGGCGGATCACGTAGAGCTTGCGCTCGAACGCGTCCTGGTCGGCTTCCTGCGCCGGGCCCGCGCCGATGAACAGTTGCCGGATCGTCGGCTGTGACGCTCGTGCGGTGGGGCCGATCCGCTGGTCGTCGGTCGGCACGTCGCGCCAGCCGAGCACCCGCTGGTTCTCCTCGACGACGGTCCGCTCGAGCAGCCCGGTGAGCTCGGCCTGCTCGGTCGCGTCGGTCGGCAGGAAGCACATCGCGACGCCATAGCGCCCGGGCGCCGGCAGCTCGAAGTCGACCACGGCGCGGAGGAAGTCGTCGGGTATCTGGATCAGCAGACCGGCGCCGTCGCCGGTCTCGGGGTCCGCGCCGGCGGCCCCGCGGTGCTCGAGGTTCGCGACCGCCTCGATCCCGAGCGCCACCACCTCGTTGGTCGGGCGATTGTCGAGCCGTGCGACAACGGCGACGCCGCACGCGTCGTGCTCGTAGCGTGGGTCGTACAAGCCGTCGGCCTGCTGGGGCTGGCGAATCCTGGTCATTTGTGAGTGATCCCGACCGGCGCGTCCCCGCTGAACGGGGGTGCGGGCACCTGAAGCGGAGGCGAATCCTAGCAGTCAATAGCCGCCCGGTAGGGCGCTGCGGGGGCCCGTTCCACCGCCGTGGCGCTCGCCGGGGACTGCGTGCGCCGCCCCCCGAATCACCCGCCACGGGGGGCGCTCAGCGTCAGCACCTCCTCGTGCGAGCACAGTCGGGCGCGTCCCGGGCAGCTCCCGCAGCGCTCGCGGTTGGGGTCGGCCGACACCGCGAAGCGCCCGGCGCGCAGCGGCTCGAGGCGCGCGGCGAGCAGCTCCTCCAGGCGCGCGCGCTCGGACGCCGCGAAGCGCGTGGTCAGCACGAGCTCCGGGCGACGCAGGAAGCAGTGGGCGACCTCGACGGCGGGCGCGCCCGACGCCAGCCCGGCGAGCGCGTAGACCAGGCGCTGGACCGAGTAGTCGCGGTCGACGTGGGCCGCCAGGTCGGCGCCGTCGACCAGCTGGTCGCTCTTGTAATCGACGATCAACAGCGTGCCGTCCGGCTCGACCGCGGCGACATCGAGGAAGCCGCGCAGCAGTTCCTCCTCGCCGCGCAGCGCGAACGCGAAGACCTCCTCCCGCCGCACGTCGCGAGCCGCGGCGAGGCGACCGCACAGCGGGCTTCTCGCGAACGCGCCGGCCAGCGCCGCGAGCGCCGCGAGGTCCTCGCCGGGCCCGAGAGCCACCCCGGCGAGCGTCGCGGCGTCCGCGACCTCCCGCTCGCTCGGCGGCACCGGCGCGGCGAAGTCGAGCCGTTCGAGTAGCGCGTGGACGACCACGCCGCGCGCCGCCGCACGCGTGTCGCCCTCGCCGCCGGGCGGATCGACATCGGGCAATCCGATCACCCGTTGCAGGTGGTAGCGGTAGGCGCAGCGCTCGTATTCGGCGATCGCGGTGTAGGAGAGAGCGGTGAGATTTGGCGCTGACACGCGCATGGAGGCAGCGGCGGCGGAAATCGGATCGGCGGCCGCGGACAGCGCGGCGGGGCCCGCGTCGAGGCCGCCCGCGTCGGGCGCTCCCGGGCCAAGCAGCTGCTCCGCGGTCGACGGGGTGCACAGCGTCAGCCGCAGCGCCACGTCGCCGGCGCCCCCCAGCACCGCGACGCCGCCGCCCGCGCCGGCGCGCGCCGGCAGGTCGCCGACCAGCGCCGGCCCGAGCCACGCGATCGCGCTCGCGGCCTCCGACGGCCATTTCGCGAACCGGGCCGCTCCACTGAGGATCAGCCGGTCACGCGCCCGCGTCATCGCCACGTAGATGATCCGCTGCTCCTCGGCGAAGGCGGCCGCCGCGCGCTCCGCGCGCAGCTCGGCGTAGGCCAGCGTGTCGACCGCGCGGTGCTCGACCGTCGGCAGGCGCAGCCCGACCCGCCCGCGATCGACGAGCAGCGAAGGCTCGCGCGTCACCAGCTGGTGCGCGAGGTCGGCCACGCACACGACCGGGAATTCGAGCCCCTTGGCGCTGTGGATCGTCATCAAGCGGATCGCCCCGGTGCCCGCGGCGGGCGGCGGTGCCTCGGTCTCGCGGACCGACCCGACGCGCCCCGCGGCGAGCGCTTCCGCGAAGCGCCGCAGGTCGCGCCCGTCGCGCACCTCGAATTCGCGGGCCAGCCGCTCGAGCTTGCGCACGTTGGCGATCCGCCGTTCCGGCGCGTGCAGCGCGCAGAGGTGGTGGTCGTAGCCGAAGCCGGCCACGGCGCTGGCGACGATCTCACCGAGGCCGCGGTCGGCGGCGGCCCGCCGCGCGTGCGCGAAGCGTGCGGCGAAGGCGGCCGAGCGTTCGTCGGGAGGATCGCGTTCGAGCTGCTCCCAAACCGAGGATTCGCGCTCCCGTGCCCGCAGCGCGAGCTCGACCAGGACGTCGGGCGAGCAGCCGCAGAGCGGCGATGCGAGGACGCTGTAGAGCGCCAGCTCATCGAGCGGGTTGGCCAGGGCCCGCAGGTACGCCACGAGGTCGACGACCTCCGGACGGGCGAAGAACCCGCCACCGGCGGTGGCCAGCGTCGGGTGGCCGAGGTCGGCGAGCGCCGCCTCGTACACGCCGATCGAACCGCCCGCGCGAAACAGGACGACGATCTCCTCCGCCCGCGCCTCGCCTGAGGCGATCAGCTGATCGAGGCGGCGGGCCAGCAGACGGGCCTCGGCACGCCGCCACAGCGGCGCCGGCGCGAGCTCGACGCCGAGCATCTGCTCATGGGGCTCCCAGCCATCGGTGTCGGTGACGAGCAGCTCGACGAGCGGCTCCGGGCCGCCGCGCGGATCGTCTTCGCGCCCGGCGATCAGCGGCACGAAATCCGCTCCGAACCGCGCGCCGAAGACGGCGTTGACGGCCGCCAGCAGCGGCCCGCGTGAACGGAAGTTCGTCGACAGGACGCTCGTCGAGCCGGTCCGTCCCAGCAGCGCGCGCCGCTCGCGGAACAGCGCGACATCCGCATGGCGGAAGCCGTAGATCGATTGGAACTCGTCACCGACGGTGAACAGGTTGTCGCGGTCGAGCATCGCGAGCAGCGCCATCTGACGCGCGTTGGTGTCCTGGAGCTCGTCGACCATCAGACGCTCGAAGCGATCGGACCACAGCACGCGGATCTCCTCGTGCTCGGCCAGGAGGGCGCCCGCCTCGAGCTCGAGATCGTCGAAGTCGACCACGCCACGGCGGCGTTTGAGCGACTCGTAGCGCTGCGTGAACGATCCGAGCAACCCGTCCAGGAGGCCCACCGCCGCGACGCCGAGCCGGTCCGCGCAGGCCTCCTCGAAGACCGCCCGCGCTGCCTCGTAGCGCTCGCTCGCGGCGCTGACGAGCGCGCTCGCCCCGTTGCGCAGGGCGAGCTCCGCGATGCGCAGCGGCGAGGGGGTCACCGCGCCGGCAGTCAGCTCGGCGGCCGCCGCCAGCTGGTCGAGCGCCCGATCGATCGTCTTGGCTCGGGGCGCCGCCGCCAGCTCGGCGCCGAGCTCCCGTGCCGCCCTCGCCAGCGTCGCCGCGGCCGCCGCCGCGTCGTGGCGCACGGCCGGGACGCCGAGCGCCGGCGCTCGCTCGCCGCGGCTGCGCAGCTCATCGTAGACCGCATCGATCGCCGCGCGGAGCTCGGACACGCCGAACGCTGCCGCGAGGTCGAGGGCTCCGCGATCGTCGAGCCATCGGGCGAGGGCGGCGTCGAATGCGGCATCGCGGAGCTCCGCCGCCTGGGCGTCGCCGAGCACCGTGAAGTCGGGCGCCAGTCCGACGAGCACCGCATGCGAGCGCAGCAGCCGTGCGCAGAACCCATGAAAGGTCGACACGAACGCCCCCACGCTGGCGCGCGCCGCCTCGCGTTCGCCGGCGGCCGCGAACCGCCGGCGGACCCGTTCGCGCAGCTCGCCGGCCGCGCGGTCGGTGAAGGTGATCGCGAGGATCCTGCCCGGGGCGATGCCATCCTCGATGACCGCCCGCACGTAGCGCTCGACGAGCACGCTCGTCTTGCCGCTGCCGGCGCTCGCGGCGAGCGCGAGCGGACCGCTGCGCCGTGCGATGGCCTGCCGCTGCTCGTCGGTGAGGACGCCGAACTCGCTCATCGCGCCTCGCAGCGGCAGATCGCCGGGAAGCGGCAACCGCCGGCGGGCGTGCAGCTGGCCGGTCGTGGCTCGAGCGCGCCGTGCGTCAGCTCGCCCGCGGCGATCACCGCCGCCGCGAGCTGCCCGGCGATCAGCTCGCGCAGCTCCTCGGGGGCGAGGCGATCGTTGTCGAACAGCGGCGCCGCCGGCTCGACATCGGCCCGGACCGCGCCGCGCGGGCGCAGCTCGGCGGTGCGCAGCGGCTGATAGAGCCCGCCCACCCCCTCCGTCCCCAGCAGCTGCTCGACGGCGAGCATGTACAGCGCGGGCTGCAGGCAACCCCGCGGCCCCCACCGGGCCGCGGGCTCGGCGCTCGCCGCCTTGTAGTCGTAGATCAGCGCCGTCGAGGCGAGGGGGTCGACGTCGATTCGGTCGATCCGCCCGCACAGCTCGAGCGCGCCCCCGGCCAGCGACGCGGCGGGCAGCGGATCGTCGGCGAGACCGAAGGCGAGCTCGAATTCGCGCGGCTCGTGGTGGCTCGGCGCGGCCGCGAGGAACTCGAGGTATCGCCCCAGGTCGCTGCGCAGCCGCCGGCGCTCGGCGCGGTCAAGCGCCGCGTTGGGCGAGAGCGCCCGTCCGGGCTCGGCCAGCACGCCGTCGAGCTGCTCGAGCGCGAACGGCAGGCTGGCGGCGTTGACCCGGGCGCTGCCGGCCCGCTCCCGCAACGCGACGAACACCGCCCGCAGCGCTTCGTGTGCCGCCGAGCCGCGCACCAGCGGCAGCGCGTCGGGCGCGAGCGGCCGGGCGCGCAGACCGCGCTCGACGAACCACGAAACCGGGCACGCGACCCAGCGCTCGAGCGCCGAGGCCGAGTGGGGATCGTGTCCGCGAAGCGCGACGAGGCGCTCCGGCGCCGCCAGCGCGCCGATCACGGGCCCGCGCCGGCGCGGGCCGCCGAGCACCCGCTCGAGGCTCGCGAGCGCGGGCGCGCGCGCCGACCCCTCGCCCCAGGCCACGGCGCCGGCGCCGCGCAGCGCGCGGCCGGTCCTCAGCGCTGCGTCGAAGCAGTCCGCGAGGTCGTCGACGAACAGCGAACGCAGCGCGGCGTCGCCGTCGTCGGTCGCGTCATGCCAGCTCACGCGCAACCACCGCGTCGGTCGCGAGCACAGGGCGTAGAACAGGTAGCGCTCCGCCGCGAGCGAATCGTCCTGCCCGCCGAGCATCAGGCCCGAGGCCTGCGCAAGCTCGGCGCGCTCGGCGGCGGCCAGGAACCGCTCCTCGCGCGCCGGCGCCGGGAACGCCCCCTCCTGCACCCCGGCGATGAACAGCGCACGGACGCGTCGCGCGCGAAGGGCGAGGGCGTCGCAGACCAGCACCGCATCGGCCTCGGTCCCCGCCGCCAGCTCGACCATGACCGCCTCGAGTGCCGCGGCGATCGCCGCTGGACCGGGAGCGAGTGCCGGATCGGCGCGCGTGAGCGCGCGCAGTTCGCGCAGCGTGCGGCGGCCCGCTGCGAGCACGGCCGCCTGCCAGCCATCGAGCAGCGCCGCCTCGCGGCGCCACGGCGCGGCGAACAGCCCCTCGAGCTCCCGCTCCACTCGGTCGAGCAGCGCCGGCCCGGGGCGCCGCGCCGCCTCTCCGAGCCGGTCGAGCGCGTCCAGCGGCCAGTGCTCCTGCTCCCACAGCACCCGGGCGGCCGCCAGCTCGCCGATCCCGCCCTTGAGCAGCGCCGCCTCGAAGCGGTCGACGAACGCCGTCTGGGCGACGACGCCCGGAGTGCGCAGCCAGCGCACCAGGTTCGAGGCCCCGCCGCCGAGCAGCCCGGCGCGCAGCATCGCGAGCAGACCGCCGCCGAGCGCACTGTCGGCGAAGCGCTCGCGCCGCGCCGCCGCGTGTGGCACGCCGCGCGCATCGAGCACCCCGGCGAGGAGCGCGCCGACGCTGTGCGCTCCGCGGATCACGACGGCGATGTCGCGGGGCGCGCAGCCGGCCGCGACGAGCTCGGCGATCTCGGCGGCGATCAGCTCCGCCTCTGCGCGCTCGTCGCCGCCCTCGAGCAGGCGCACGGCGCTTCCCGGCGGCCGCGGCGCCGGGGTGTCCTCGAACAGCGAACGCTCGAGATGGTGCAGCGTCGCGTCCTCGTAATAGGTATCGACCGGCGGCAGCGTGATGACCTCCTCGGCGCCGGGGCGCAGCGTCTCGAGGATCGCGGCGCGTCCGGCGAGGGCCACGCGCCCGGGCTCGCCGGGCAGCGAGATCGTGACCGGCGTGCCGACGCGGTGTGCGAGCGTCTCGATGGCGTCGAGTTGCAGCGGCTCGAGGTCGTCGAAGCCGTAGCAGAACACCGGCGTGCGACCCCACCGGTGCGGCTCGAGGCGCAGCGCGTCGAGCGCCCGTGTGGCGAGCAGCTCGCCGTCGAGGCGGCCCAGGCGCTCGAGCGCGCGGCGGTAGTCGCGATAGACGCCGGCAAGCTCCTCGCCGTAGCGCGATCGCCGCGAACCGGGCGGCGACCACGCGCGCAGCGCCGCGATCAGGCGCGGCGGCGGCACGCGGCGCGCCTCGAGCTCGGCGACGAACCGGGCGAGCGCGCGCACGAAGCCCGGCGACTGCGCGGCGGGGGCCAGCAGCTCGAGTGAAGCCGCGGCGAGGACCGCCTCGAGCAGGCGCTCGCGCGCCGGCTCGCCGATGGCGATCTCGGCGACCCCGGCGCGCCGCGCGATCTCGCGCATCAACCCCCCGAACGGCTCGACCCGCACCCCGAGCACCGCACCCTCGCCGGCCAGCTCGCGGCGGTAATGCTCGACGTCGCCGGAGCGCGGAACGACGAGGATCGGGCCGCGCGCCAGCGCCGAGCGGTAGCGCTCGAGCACCAGCTGGGCCTTCGCCGAGTTGGCCGGACCGGTCACCAGTGTCAGTCCCATATCCCCCCATGGTGGCGACGGACGGGGACGGCACAGCGCGAGCGTTCGCCGCTCGCTCGGGTCCGATGCGGCTAGGCGGCGCTGCGCTGCGCCGCGGTCGCCGCAGTCGCGGCCGCGACCTGCTCCAGCTCGACCTCGGTGTCCGGCGGCTTTGCTCCCTCGTGCGCCCACGGCTCGTCGAACTCGACGCGCCACTTGCCATCCGCGGTCTGCATCAGCGCGAGACGCGCCCGAAACGAGCGCCCGCTGCGCCCGCGAAAGCCGGTCACCGGGCGCTCGGTGCGGCCCCTCGCGATCAGTTCGCGGGCGACGGTGAGCGGGAGTTGCTTGCCGGCCTTGCTCTTCCAGATCACGAAGCCGCAGCCCGGGTCTTCGCGCGCCCAGCACGAGTAGCCCTTGCGGTTCTCGACGATGTCGTGACCGCACACCGGGCACGGACCGAGGTTTGCCCGCGGGATGCGCACGTCCTTGAGCGTTTCGTCGAGCACCTCGATGGTCTCCTTGGCGAAGCCGGCGATGTCGCGCATGAACTGCTCGCGCGAATCCTCGCCGCGCTCGATCCGCCCGAGCCGCTGCTCCCAGCTGCCGGTGAGGTCGGGCGAGGTCAGCGCGTGCTCGCCGAGCAGCCGGATCACGTTCAACCCCTTCTCGGTCGCCACCAGGGAGCGGCCGTCGCGCTCCACGTAGCCGACGTCGATCAGGCGCTCGATGATCGCCGCGCGGGTCGCCGGCGTGCCGATGCCGGAGTCCTTCATCGCCTCGCGCAGCTCCTCGTCGTCGACGAGCTTGCCGGCGGTCTCCATCGCGCCGAGCAGCGAGGCGTCGGTGTAGCGGCGCGGCGGCTTGGTCTCCTTGGCCAGCGCTTCGACCTCGAGGGTTCGCGAGGGCTCGCCCTCCTCGAGCCGCGGCAGCTCTCCGTCGCTGGCCTCGTCCTCATCGGCAGCCGGCTCCGGCGCGGGCGACTCCTCGGCGGCCGTGAGGTACACGCCGCGCCAGCCCGGCACGAGCAGCACCCTGCCGCGCGTACGGAAGACGTGCTCGGCGATCGTCGTCTCGACGCGGGTGTTCTCGAGCACCGCCTCGGGGTGGAAGGCCGCGAGGAAACGGCGCACGACCAGGTCATAGACGCGCCGGTCGTCGCCGTCCATCTTCTCGACCGGATGCTCGGCGCGCGTCGGGATGATCGCGTGGTGGTCGCTCACCTTGCTGTCGTCGATCACGCGCGCGAGCGGCAGCACATCGAGCCCGGTCACGTAGCCGGCAGCGTCGCGGTACTCCGGGCGAGCCCCCACCAGCTCGGCCGTCGGTTTGATCTCCTCCGCCATGTCGCTGGTCAGGTAGCGGCTGTTGGTGCGCGGATAGGTGAGCGCCTTGTGCTCCTCGTAGAGCCGCTGCGCGGCGCCCAGCGTGCGACGCGCCGAGAACCCGAAGCGGGTGTTGGCATCCCGCTGCAGCGACGTCAGGTCGTAGAGCATCGGCGGCTTCTCGGTGACCTCGCGCTTCTCGACCTTGGTGATCTCGCCGGCGCCGTCGCGCACCGCGGCGACGATCTCCAGCGCCTGCGCCTCGGTCGGGAGCCGGGGCTTGGCACCCGCGTGGAAGCGACCGTCGTAGCGGCGCTGCGGATCGTCGGAGGGCTCGAAGCGCGCGTCGACCAGCCAGTAGGGCTCCGGCGTGAAGGCCCGGATCTCCTCCTCGCGCCGGGCGATGATCGCGAGCGTCGGGGTCTGCACGCGTCCCAGCGAGACGGCGCCGTCGAACGAGGAGCGCAGGCGAATCGTCGCCGCCCGCGTGGCGTTCATGCCGACGATCCAGTCGGCCTCCGAACGCGACCGCGCCGCCTGCTCGAGTCGCGCGAGCTCGGCGGCCGGTCGCAGCGTCGCGAACGCCTCGCGCATCGCGGCGGTCGTCATCGACGACAGCCACAGGCGGCGGACCGGCAGCTTCGATCCCGCCTTCTCGTAGAGGTAGGCGAAGATCAGCTCGCCCTCCCGCCCGGCGTCGCAGGCGTTGATCACGTCGCTCACGTCGTCGCGGTGGAGCTGCTTGGTGACGACGGACATCTGCTTCTTCGAGCGCTCGTCGCGGACCACCAGCTTGAAGCGGTCGGGGACGATCGGCAGGTCGGCCATCCGCCAGCGCTTGAACTTCTCGTCGTAGTCCTCGGGCTCGGCGAGCTCGACGAGGTGGCCGACGGCCCAGGTGATCACCCAGTCGTCGGACTCGAGGTAGCCCTCGTGCTTGGCGAACGCGCCGGGCAGCGCGCCGGAGAGGTCGCGACCGACCGAGGGCTTCTCCGCGATGACGAGCGTCTTGGACACGCGCGACACCATAGCGGCTGCGCTGGCCGGTCCCGCAAGGGGGGAGGGGCGGCGCGTCGGGTGATCGCGCACGCGGGCACGCCGTCACGGATACTCGCGCCGTGCACGGCTTCTACCGATTCGCGGCCGTCGTCTCAGGGCCGGTCGTCCGGGTCCTCTACCGGCTCGAGGTCTCCGGGCTCGAGAACCTGCCGCCCACGGGCGGCTTCGTCCTCGCCGCGAACCATGTCTCGAACTTCGACCCGTGGCCGCTCGGGATCTCGCTCTACCCGCAGCGCATGCTGCGCTTCATGGCGAAGTCAGAGCTCTACAACCCGGTGCTCGGACCGCTCCTGCGCGCGGCCGGCGCGTTCCCGGTGCGCCGGGGCGAGGCCGACGTGGAGGCGATGGCGACGGCGGTCGAGCTCACGAGGAGCGGCGAGGTGGTCGCGATGTTCCCCGAGGGCACGCGCCGCACGAAGGGGCTGCGCAAGAAGTTCGAGGCGCGGCCGCGCTCGGGCGCGGCCCGGATCGCCCTC
>DATLQS010000056.1:0-15468 GCA_035535075.1 Solirubrobacteraceae bacterium | reverse complement strand
GCTCCTCGAGCGCGGTCCGCGCGGGGAGTTGCATCTCACGGAAGCCGGGGTCGTCACGCAGGCCCAGGCCGAGACGCTGCTCGAGGCCGCGACGATCGCCGAGCAGGAGATCACGCGCTCGGTCAACAGCGACAGCGCGGTGCACCTCGGCGTGAGCGGCGGGGCGCCGATCGTCGCCGACACCCTCGCGCGGTTCCTCCGCGCTCATCCGACGGCCGAGATCAAGCTGTTCGAGGTCGACCTCGTCGACGTCGTCGGGGGCCTGCGGGGACGCAACCTCGACCTGGCGGTGGGAGTCCACGATCCCGCCGACCCCATCGCCTCCGACGCCAAGCTGGTGACCGAACCGCTGTATGACGACCCGATGCTCCTGGTCCTGCCCGAGGGTCACCGGCTCGCGAACGACGACACGGTCGATCTGCACGAGCTCGCGCAGGAGAACTGGATCGACCGGGCCAGCGACACGCCGCCCTGGCTGGGCAAGCATGCCTGCCCGAATCAGCCGTGGTCGGCGATCCTGACGAGCGCGTGCTGCGACGGGGGTTCACACCGCACATCGCGATGAGCGCCCGGAACCCGCTGATGGTCCAGCGGCTGGTGGTGGCCGGGGTCGGGCTGGCGCTGCTCTCCGAGCTCGCGCTCGTCGATCCGCATCCCCTCGTCCGCATCCGGCAGTTCGACCCGCCCAAGACACGCCGGCTGTTCCTCGCCCAGGGGACGCGGAAATCGAACTGCGGAATGTCGAGATGCTGGCCGACGCGCTGCGGGAGACGGCCGCCGAGTACACCCGCTTCCAGCCCGCGCGGCTCGAGAAGCTGCTGGCGAACCGTCCGCTGGAGGCAACGGACCGCGTGCTCTCCAGCGCTCGACGCGGCAGATCGGGAGCACGGGCGCCGGTCTGAGCGGGCAGCGCCGTCCGGCAGCGCCCGCTCAAGCGAGCGCCGGCCGGCGCGAAACCGTGACAATGTCGCCATGAGCGCCGAGGTCGCACCCCCGCTGAGCGCCCTGCTGCGCGAGCGCATCGCGATCGACGCGGCGGGCCTCGGCAACATGTGGCCGGTCTTCTACGACACCGAGCTGTTCGCCCGGGTGATCGCGGCGATGGCCGCGCCGTTCGCCGGGGCGGTCGACAAGATCGCCGGCGTCGAGTCGCGCGGCTTCGTGCTCGGCGCCGCCGTCGCCGGGCGCCTCGGCGTCGGCTTCGTGGCAATACGCAAGGAGGACGGCCTGTACCCCGGCGACACGCTCAGCGCGTTCAGCGCCGCCGACTACCGCGGGCGCCAGCACACCTTCCGCCTGCAGCGCGCCGCGATCGAGCAGGGCGACCGCATCGGCCTGGTCGACGACTGGTTCGAGACCGGCAGCCAGGGGTTGATCGCCCGCCAGCTGATCGAGCAGGCCGGCGCCACCTACGTCGGCGCGAGCATCATCGTCGACCAGCTTCCGGCGGAGAAGCGCGAGGCGCTGGAACCGTGCCACGCGCTGGTCGGCGCCGGCGAGCTGAACTTTCCCGAGGCGGTGCGGCTCGGCGCCGGCGACTAGCCCGCCGCCGGGTCGGGCGCGCGATTCCGATCGCGATCGACGAGCAGCCAGGAGGCCGCGCCGGCGGTCGCGGCGGCGCCGAACACGGCCGGCCATGCGCCCACGCGCTTGGCGAGCGGGTGCGATCCGGCGAACCCCGCGGCGTAGATCCCGAGCAGTGCCGTCGCGGTTGCCGGGCCGGCGCGCCGGCTCCACGCACGGGCACACCACGCGCCGGCGGCGGCCAGCACCGCCCCGCCGAGCGGTCGCACGCCGGTCTCCCTCGCCACGACGTAGCCGAGGACGAGCGAGCCTGCCGCGACCGGCGCTGTGGGCAGTTCGGTCATCGCCTGTAGCGTACGCGCGCGCCCGCCCGGGCGTCACGCGCCTCGGCGGGCGGCGCCCGCAGCCCGGCCAGGCGCTTGTCGAGCGCGGTGGCGCCAGCGGCCAACGCGACAACCAACAGGGCGATCCAGACGCCGTTGATCGCGACCTTCAGGTAGCCGAGCGTCTTGACGCCCGGCTAGACCGGACGTCGAGCCTGGACGTTGGGCGCACAGCGGGCCAAGGCCTCGCCGAGGGGCCAGCCGATCCTGCTCGACTCAGCGTGCGCGGCCGCGCGCCGGCGGCTTGAACGGCGAGCGCGCGTCCGCCGCGCGCACGAGCGTCGTCGAACTGCCGGCGTAGCGGACGATGTTCGCGCTGATCGAGCGTCGCATGCGGTCGAGCTCCTGCTCGAGCTCGGCACGCGTCAGCTCGGCCTGGCGGGCCATCGCCCTGAGCTGCGCGTTGAGCTCGTCGAGCTGGGCCTCGAGCGCCAGCACGCGCTCTACGCCGGCCAGGTTGAGCCCGAGCTCGGCGGTCATCTGCTGGATCCGCCGCAGCCGCTCGACGTCGGACTGCGAGTACAGGCGGGTGCCCTTGGGCGAGCGGCTCGGCTCGATCAGCCCCCGCGCCTCGTACATCCGCAGGGTCTGCGGGTGCATCTCGGCGAGCTCGGCGGCCACCGAGATCATGAACACGCCGCGGTCGATCGCGACCTCGATCCGCGTCTGGCGCGACTGGCGCTCGCTCATGACAGGGCCTCGAACAGCTTGCCGCGCGGATCGCCGTTCATCGTCTTGCCGAGCGCGTCGACGGCCTTGGCCTGCGCCTCGGTCAGCTTGGCCGGCAGCTCGATCACGAAGCGGTAGTGGATGTCGCCCTTGCCCTTGCCGTTCGGCCTCGGCGGGCCCTCGCCGCGCAGCCGTTGCACCGTCCCGTGGCTGGTGCCCGGCGCGACCCGCAGGGTCTTGCGGCCCGACAGCGTCGGCACCTCGACCTCGGCGCCGCGCAGCGCCTCGACGATGGTCAGCGGCACCTCGACCTCGAGGTGCTGGCCCTTCTGCGTGAAGACCGGCGACGGGGAGACGTGCGTGATCACGTACAGGTCGCCGGGCGGGCCGCCGCGCAGCCCCGCCTCGCCCTTGCCGGCGAGCCGGATCCGGCTGCCGTCGTGGACCCCGGCGGGGATGTTCACGCGAAGGCGCTTGACGCCGCGGGTCGCTCCGGTGCCCTTGCACGTCGGGCACGGCGACTCGATTACGGTGCCGCTGCCGCCGCAGCGCGAGCAGGGCTGGGTGATCGAGAACATGCCCTGTCCCTGGGACTCGATGCCGCGACCGTCGCAGCGCGGGCAGACGCTCGGGCTGGTGCCCGGGCGTGCGCCGGTCCCCGAGCAGGTCGTGCAGCGCTCGGAGACCGGAATCGTCAGCGGTACCTGCGCACCGTGCACCGCCTGGTCGAAGCTGATCTGGATCGCCGCCTCGAGGTCGCGCCCGCGCTCGGGGGCGGTGCGCGCGCGGCGCGCACCGCCGGCGCCCGCTCCGGCGCCGCCGCCGAACAGGTTGGACAGGATGTCGCCGATGCCGCCGTCGAAGCCACCGCCGGCGAACGGGTTGGGCCCGCGCCCGCCGAAGACGCCCTCGCCGCGATCGAACGCCGCGCGCTTCTCGGGGTCCGACAGCAGGTCGTTGGCCTCGCTGATCTCCTTGAAGCGCTCCTCGGCCTTGGCATCGTCGGGGTTGCGGTCCGGGTGGTACTGGCGCGCCAGCTTGCGGTAGGCCTTCTTGATCTCCTCAGCCGAGGCCTTCTTGTCGACGCCGAGGACGGTGTAGGGATCTCTGCGGCCAGCCATCTCCGCCTCCTAGCCCGCGACGAGCACGCGCGCCGGGCGGATCACGCCACCGGCGAGCCGGTAGCCGGACTGGTAGACCTCGACGATCTCCCCCGGCGCGCAGCCGTCGAACGGCTGCTGGGCCACGGCCTCGTGCAGCTCCGGGTCGAACTGCTCGCCCGCGGCGCCGTAGGGCTCGACGCCGACACGTTCGAGCGCGCCCAGCAGCTCGCGCTGAACGAGCCGCAGGCCCTCGATCAGCGCCTCGTCGGCGTCGGCGGCGGCCGCCAGCGCCCGCTCCAGGCTGTCGAGCGCGGGCAGCAGCTCGCGCGCGAGCCGCGCCAGGCCACGGGTCTCCGCGGCCGCGGCGTCGCGCGCGACGCGCTTACGGTAGTTCTCGAAATCGGCCTGCGTGCGCTGCGCGAGCGCGAGGTACTCGTCGCGCTGCGAGGCCGTGGCGACCAGCTCGTCGAGCTCGCCCGCCACCGACGCCTCGTCCGCGGCGAGCACATCGTCGGCCGCGGGCGGCGTCGGCGCGGTGAGCGCGTCGTTCGGCGTCTCGCCGTCTGGGGTTGCGGCGGCGCTCGGGCTGGACTCCTCCGTCACGCCCACCGCCTGCTCCTCAGCCATGGCTATGCGCTCGGCTCGTCGACGACCTCGGCGTCGACGACGTCCTCCTCGCTGGACGCGTCATCGGCGCCCGAACCGTTGGCGGCGCCGTTGGCCTGCGCCTGCTGCGCACGCTCATAGATCGCCTCCGAGACCTTGTGGAAGGCCGAGTTCAGCGCCTCCGTGCGGTCATGGATCGTCGTCGGGTCGTCGGCTTCGAGGACTTCGCGAACCGCCTTGATCGCCGCCTCGATCTCCTCCTTGGAGGACTCGTCGACCGCGTCGCCGAGCTCCTTCAGCTGGCGCTCGGCCTGGTAGGCCGCGTTCTCGCCGTTGTTGCGCGCCTCCGCGAGCTCGCGCGCGCGGCGGTCGTCGTCGGCGTGGGTCTCGGCGTCGGAGACCATGTTCTTGATCTCCGCGTCCGAGAGGCCCGAGCCGGCCCGGATCTCGATCTTCTGCTCCTTGCCGGTGCCGAGGTCCTTGGCCGAGACGCTGAGGATGCCGTTGGCGTCGATGTCGAAGCCGACCTCGACCTGCGGGATTCCGCGCGGCGCCGGCGGGATGCCGGTGAGCTGGAACTTGCCGAGCGACTTGTTGTAGGCCGCCATCTCACGCTCGCCCTGCAGGACGTGGATCTCGACCGACGGCTGGTTGTCCTCCGCCGTCGAGAAGATCTCGGCCTTGCGCGTCGGGATCGTCGTGTTGCGCTCGATCAGTCGCGTGAAGACGCCGCCCTTGGTCTCGATGCCGAGGGTCAGCGGCGTGACGTCGAGCAGCAGGACGTCCTTGACGTCCCCGGCAAGCACGCCGGCCTGGATCGCTGCGCCGACGGCGACGACCTCGTCGGGGTTCACACCACGGTGGGGGTCCTTACCGGTCAGCTCCTTGACCTTGTCCTGGACCGCCGGCATGCGCGTCATGCCACCGACGAGCACGACGTGGTCGATCGTCGCGGCTCCCTTGTCCTTGGCGTCGCCCAGCGCCTGGCGCACCGGGGCGACGACGCGGTCGAGCAGTGCGCTCGTCAACTCGGCGAGCTTGGCCCGCGTGAGACGCATGTCGAGGTGCTTGGGGCCGCTCTGGTCGGCGGTCACGAACGGCAGGTTGATCTGCGACTCCTGGGTCGTCGACAGCTCGATCTTGGCCTTCTCCGCGGCCTCGTAGAGCCGCTGCAGCGCCATCGGATCGGCCTGCAGGTCGATGCCCTGGGCGCGCTTGAACTCGGCCACGAGCCAGTCGACGATCGCCTTGTCGAAGTTGTCGCCACCGAGATGGTTGTCGCCGGCGGTCGACTTGACCTCGAAGACCCCGTCGCCGATCTCGAGCACCGAGACGTCGAAGGTGCCGCCGCCGAGGTCGAAGACGAGGATCGTCTGGTCGGACTCCTTGTCGAGACCGTAGGCGAGCGACGCGGCGGTCGGCTCGTTGATGATCCGCTTGACGTCGAGCCCGGCGATCTTGCCGGCGTCCTTGGTCGCCTGGCGCTGATCGTCGTTGAAGTAGGCGGGAACGGTGATCACCGCGGCGTCAACCGTCTCGCCGAGGTAGGCCTCGGCGTCGGCCTTCAGCTTCTGCAGGATCATCGCGCTGATCTCCGGCGGCGAGTACTCCTGCCCGTTGGCCTCGACACGGGCGTCGCCGTTCTTGCCGGAGATGACCTTGTAGGGGACGATCGCCTCCTCCTCGCCGACCTCGCTCTCCTTGCGCCCCATGAAGCGCTTGATCGAAAAGATGGTGTTCTGCGGGTTGGTCACGGCCTGGCGCTTGGCGATCGTGCCGACCAGGCGCTCACCGGAGGCCGTGAACGCCACCACGGACGGCGTGGTCCGGCCGCCCTCGGAGTTCTCGATGACCGTCGGCTCTCCGCCCTCCAATACCGCCATGCACGAGTTCGTCGTGCCCAGATCGATGCCGATCGTCTTTCCCATGCGTGTCTGACTCCTTTATGCCTCGCAATAAATCTAAGTGGCATTGTAGAAGATTTGCGGCGATCGGTCAAATCGGCGTCGAGCCCGCCGACGCGGGGATTTCGGCCGCGTACGCAAACACCCGGCGGCGGCGGGTCAGGCGGGTGGGCGGCCCGGTGCCTGGGCGCGCAGCGCCAGCTCGAGCTCGAAGCGGGCGTCGGGGTCGTCCAGCTCGGCGCCAAAGCGCTCGCGCAGCCGTGCCAGCCGGTAGCGAACGGTTTGCGGGTGCACGTGGAGCTCCTCGGCGACGAGGGCGACGTTTCCCTGCCCGCGAAGCCACGCCAGCAGCGTCTGCTGCAGCCGTGCCGCCGCCGCGGGCGTGAGCCCCGCCAGGGGCGCCAGGCGCGCGGCCGCCAGCTCGTGGACGAGCGCCGGGCTGGCGTGGATCGCCAGCAAACCGAGCTGCTCGCTCGCGACGATGAAGCGCTCCTCCTCGAGCACGCCGCGGCGCACGAGCCCGATGCAGCCGGCGGCCCGAGCCCAGCTCTCGGAGGCCGCCGGCCAGGGCCGCGTCGGTCCCAGCGCGACCAGTCGCCCGTCCACGGCGCGCCGGATCCGCTCCAGGCGGCCGGGCACGTCGGGGTCGCCGATCAGCACGCAGACCAGGTCGTCGACGCGCGCGCCGATCGCGCCCTCGCCGACGATCGCGGCAAAGCGCTCGGCGTCGCGATGGTCGGCCGCGATCGCCGCGAGCAGCCGCGGCAGCGGCCAGTCGGCGGCCGCCGCGCGCGCCTGCGCCTCGGCCTCGTCGAGCTCCCCGGCGACGAGCAGCCGAACCAGCCCCTGGCGCTCCCGCGATCGCTCGCCGGCGCTGGCCGCTTGCGCGCTGGCGTACCCCTCGACGGACTCGGCGGAGATCTCGTCGATGTAGGCGAAGATCGATTCCGCGAGCAGGGCCAGCGTCGTGCCCTCGAGCCCGGCGGCGATGGCCGCCTCGGAGATCCGCCGCCAGGCGATCCGCGCTCCGACCCGGTAGGCGCCCTGCAGTGCGTCGAGCCCCCGGCCGGCGCGAAACTCGCCGCGCCCGAGGGCGATATAGACCTCGCGGCCCGGCCGCTCGCCGGTCGCCGGCCGGCCGAGCTGGTCGAGGAACTGGCGCAGCGTCTCCTCGATCGCATCGCGCACGCCGCGGCCGAACGCGCCGCCCATCGGCTGGCGATACTCGGGGATCGCGTCGGCGATCGCGGCGGTGATCTCGTCGGCCACCGCGCCGAGCACCGGCGAGATCGCCGCGCTGACCGCGGGATCGAGCGCCTGCCAGGGCCGCTCGATCGGAAGAATTTGTGGGTTGGTGCTAATTCTTGGTGGAATGCTTTGGAGAGCGAGCAAGAAACTTCTGCCTGAGAAGCGTACTCTCTGTACCAATGACCCGTGCCGAGCGCGCCGCCAACGTCGCCGCTGTCGTGATCCCGTTCCTCGGCGCCGTGCTCGCCGCGATCCTCGCCTGGGGGTCCTTCCTGCACGCGCGCGACCTCGTGATCTTCGCCGTGATGTACCTGATCAGCGCCTTCGGCGTCACCGTCGGCTTCCACCGCCTGTTGACCCACCGGGCGTTCGAGACCTACCGGCCGATCCGCTACGCCTTCGCGATCATGGGCTCATATGCCGTCGAGGGCCCGGTGCTCGACTGGGTCGCCGACCACCGCAAGCACCACACCTTCTCCGACGAGGAGGGCGATCCCCATTCGCCCCACGTCGGCCAGGCCGCCGGCTTCGCCGGGGTCGTGCGCGGGCTCTGGCACGCCCACATCGGCTGGCTGTTCGAGAACAACGGCCAGGCGGAGAAGCGCCGCTACTGCCCGGACCTGGCGAGCGACCCGGTGATGCGCCGGATCAACCGCGGCTTTCCGCTGATCGTGCTCGCGACGCTCGCGATCCCCTTCCTGGCCGGCTTCGCCTGGGGTGGCACGCTGGACGCCGGCCTCGAGGCGCTGGTGTGGGCCGGGCTGGTGCGGATCTTCCTGGTCCACCACATCACCTGGAGCATCAACTCGATCTGCCATTTCTTCGGCGCACGCCGCTTCGACACCGGCGACTATTCGACCAATGTCTTCTGGCTCGCGCTGCCCAGCCTCGGCGAGGCCTGGCACCACAATCACCACGCGTTCCCCCGCTCGGCCCTCCACGGCCTGCGCTGGTATGAGCTCGACCCCTCGGGTTGGCTCATCCTGGCCATGCGCAAAGCCGGCCTGGCCTGGGACGTCGTCATCATCGATCGCGAGCAGCAGCTCGCGAAGCAGCAGCTCGCCAAGCAGCTCGCGGGCGCCGCGAGCGCCTGACCGACGACCACGCGTGCTGGCGTGAGCACGGCGCCGAGCCCGCGCAAGCCGCGCCTTCGCGGCGTCTCGCACCAGTGGGGGTTCCTGGTCTCGCTCGGCTGTGGCGCCGCGCTGATCGCGTTCGCGCCACACGGGCGCGCGGTGGTCGCGGCGGCGATCTACGCGGCCGCGGTCTCCGCCCTGCTCGGCACCAGCACGCTCTACCACCGCATCGACTGGCGCCCGGCCGCGCGGCGCTGGATGCGGCGGCTCGACCGCTCGATGATCTATGTGCTGATCGCCGCCAGCTACACGCCGTTCGCGCTGCTCGCGTTGCACGGCACGCTCGCGACGGTCGTGCTGGCGCTTGTCTGGGCGGGGGCGTTCGGCGGCGTGCTGCTCCAGCTCGTCTGGCCCGATCACCCGAAGTGGGTCGCCGTGGTGGTGTCGGTCACGCTCGGCTGGGTCGTCGTGATCACCCTCACACAGCTGCCCGGAGCGATCGGCTGGGGCGCGATCGGCGCGCTGGCGGTCAGCGGCGCCCTGTACACGACCGGCGCGGTCGTCTACGCGCGCGAACGCCCCAACCCCAGGCCCGGGGTGTTCGGCTACCACGAGGTGTTCCACGCGCTGGTGCTCGCCGCGGCGGCGATCCACTACGCGGTCGTGGCCTTCGTCGTGCTGCCGCTGGGGTGAGGGCCGCCCGGCGGTCTAGTGTGTAAACGGACAAGGACGGGTATGGGGGGAAGTCGCGATGAGCGCTGAGAACCACGAACGGCCCGGCGGCATCGTGTCCCGCTTGACCTCGGCGTTTCGCCGCGGCGACCGTGCCGCGCGCGTCGCGGTCTCGATCGCGGAGGAGGAGCGCACCGTCTCGGTGTCGGGGAGCGGGGGTTCCGTCGAGGAGGAGCTCGACCTCCACGCTCTGATCGCCGTCGGCGAGACGGAGGACCTCAGCCCGCAGGACGTCGTCGATGAGATCCACACCGCGGCGGAGGTCGAGGCCGGGGTATCCGAGGAGAATCAGTTCGGCCGGGTCGGACGGCCGTTCGATCGCCGATCACCGTTCTTCGTGGGAATGACCGGCGCGCTCGGCGTCGCCGTGGCCGCCACGCTGGCCTGGACGGTGATCGCCGCCGGCCAGATCCTCGTGCTGCTCCTGCTCGCGCTGTTCATCGCCGTCGGCCTCGATCCCGCCGTGGCGCGGCTGCATCGGCAGGGGCTGCCACGCTGGCTCGCGGTCTTGATCGTGCTGGTCGGCGCACTCGGGCTGTTCGTCGGCTTCGTGGCGCTGGCGATCCCGGTGCTGGTCACCCAGGCGAGCACGCTGGCCCAAGAGCTGCCCCACTATCTCCGCGTCCTCAAGAACCCCCACACGACGCTGGGGAAGCTCAACGCGCGATTTCACATCGTCACGAGCCTCCAGCACCTGGTCAACGGCGGCGCCTCGTCGGGGCTGACCAGTGGCGTGCTCGGCGTGGGCAAGGCGATCGTGGACGCCGTGGCCTCGGCGGTCATCGTCGTCACCGTCTCGATCTACCTGCTGGCCGATCTGCCCCGCGTCAAGCGCGCCGTCTACCAGTTGGCCCCGAGAACGCGGCGAGCGAGGATGGTGCTGCTCACCGACGAGGTCGTGAATCGCGTCGGGGGTTATGTGCTGGGCAACCTCTTCACCTCGCTGATCGCCGGCATCGGCACGTGGGCGTGGGCGTTGGCCTTCGGTATCCCCTATGCGCTGCTGCTCGGCCTGGTCGTCGCGGTCCTCGACCTGATCCCGGTCGTCGGTTCGACGATCGGCGGCATACTCGTGGCGCTCGTCGCGCTGACCGTGTCACCCGGCTTGGCCGTCGCCACGGCGGTGTTCTACTTCGTTTACCGCTTCCTCGAGGATTACGTGCTGACGCCCCGGATCATGGCCCGCACCGTTGACGTGCCGGGTCTGCTCACCGTCGTCGCCACGGTCATCGGCGGCACCCTGCTCGGCATCATCGGAGCGCTGATCGCGATTCCCGTCGCGGCCGGCATCAAGCTGGTGCTCGAGGAGGTCACCCTGCCCCGCCTCGAGCGCATCTGACGCCGGGACGGCGCGGGTTCGGTCAGGAGCCGCTGGCGGCGACGCCCAGTGCGGCGCTGAGGGCGGCGATCAGGGCGCCACCGCCGGTGATGACGATCAGCGAGCGAAGAAACGCGGTCTCGAAGAAGACGTGGCGGATCCAGGCGAGCAGGAGCAGCTCCACCGCGACCACGGCGATCGCGAGCACAATGGCCACGTGGTAGTCGGTGATCAGGAACGGGAGTGTGTGGAACACCCCGCCCATGAACGTGCCGACGCCGGTGATGCTGCCACGCAGGATCGGCGTGCCGCGACCGGTCTGGTCGCCCGTGTCGGAGAGCCCCTCTGAGAACGCCATGCTGACGCCGGCACCCAGCGCGGTCGCCAACCCGGTGTAGAAGGCGGTCAGCGGGTGGTGGGTGGCGAGGACGACGGCGAAGATCGGGGCCAGCGTCGAGAGCGAGCCGTCCATCAACCCGCTGAGCGCGGGCTGGACACGCTGCAGGAGGAAGGAACGGCTGCGCATGCGCTCGCGTGTCGGCAGCGCCAGATGTTTCATCGAACTCTCTCCGATGTCCGGTTTCTCAGGTGTGATTCGAGGGCGGCGAGCCCTCGGGCGTTCGTATCACACGCCGCCCGTGGCGAACAGCGCGACCGCGGCAATGGCCATCAAAAGCGTCGCGGTCCAGCCGAGGCAGCGGGCAAGCGCGCCGTTGACGTGCTCGCCCATGATCGAGTGGTCGGAGGAGACGAGCATCACGACGAGGAGAAACGGGGCGGCGGCGATTCCGTTGATGACGGCGACGAGGACGAGCAGCTTGATCGGGTTCACGCCGAGCAGGCTGAGGGCCATGCCGCCGACCGTTCCGACGACGCAAAGCCCGTAGAACACGGGCGCATTGCGCAACGATTTCGAGAAACCGGCGCCCTTGCCGAGCAGCCCGGCCAAGGCGCAGGAGCCGGAGCCGGCAAGCACGGGAATCGCGAGCATCCCCGAGCCGATGAATCCGAGCGCGAAGACGGCCGAACCGAACTGGCCGGCCACCGGGCGAAGCGCCGCCGCGGCCTGCGCCGCCGAGGTGATGGTCAGATGATGCGAACGCCCCACGGTCGCCGCCGTCGCGGTGATGATCGCGAACATGACGATGTTTGAGAAGGCCATGCCGCTGAACACGTCCAGGCGACTCATCAAGAGCTTTGACTTACGGTCGCGCCGGCTGCGGCGACGCAGCGGTATCGGGTGGTTCCCACCGACTTCCTCGTCTCGCATCTCCTCGACGCGGTGCATGGCCTGCCAGAAGAACAGGTAGGGCGAGATCGTCGTACCGAGCACGGCGACCAGCAGCGCGATGTAGGCAGAGGAGAGCAGGATGTGGGGCACGACCGTGTCGAGTGCCACTGTCTGCCACGGTACCCGGATCAGAAACAGCACCCCGACGTAGGCCAGCAGCGCGCCGCAGAGAACCTTGAAGACGCGAGCGATGACGGGGAACGATCCGCGGACCAGCAGCGCGGTGATGATCGCCCCGGCCCCGAGCGCCCATAGCGCGCTCGGCCCCGCATTCAGCAGGTGCATACCCTGCCCGACGGCGCCCAGGTCAGCGGCGATGTTGAGGGCATTCGCGACGACGAGCACGGCGATCAGCGCGCCGATCGCGAGCTGCCAGACGCGCCTGAACCGCACCGCTATCAGCGCGCCGAGCGTCTTGCCGGAGGCCAGTGCGGTCCGATCGCAGATCTCCTGCACCCCAGCCATCAGCGGGAAGGTCAGGAGCGCGACCCACAGCATGCCGAAGCCGAACTGGGCGCCGGCCTGCGAGTACGTCCCGATCCCTGAGGGATCGTCGTCTGATGCGCCGGTGATCAGGCCGGGCCCGAGCGCCTGAAGGTACGCCCGCCACCCGCTCGTGGATGACGCGGCCTCGCCCGGCGCGGGCTCGAGGTTCGCGATCGGCTCGGCAGCCAGCTCGCCTCCCGCTATTGACGCTTCGACCGTCAAGAACCGCCACCCCCTTCCCGGAAACTCCGATGTCCGATCGACCGGCGACCTAGGCGGCGGGCCCGTCGGGGTCTTCATCGCCTGCCAGCGCGAGCGACCCCTGCAGCACGGTCTGGTAGTGACGCTCCTGCACCGGAACGGCCCAGTCTGCGAGCTCTTCGACCGCGGCGATGCCGGCGCGCTCGTTGAGCTTCTTGACGATTGACCAGTGGCCAAGCTCGCCGGCCTCGGCCATCGTGAGGAACTCGAACCCGTCCAGGGCATCGGTTTCGCCTTCGAGGTAGGTCCGCATCATCTCGACCGCCTCGCCCTTCACGTCGTGGGCCTCGTCGAGAATGGCTGTCTTCTTCCCGTCGAACTCACCGGCGAGCTCGGTGCAGCGCCGCTCCGTTTCAGCGGCCTCTTGATGCATCCGCTCGAGCTTGTCGCCCAGTCCGTGGGCATCCTCGTCCAGCATTCCGCTGACCTTCTTGGTTGCCGCCTGCGCCGCCATGGCAAGTCCGAGCGCCTCGCCCAGCTTGCTTTCCAGCTTCGTCAGTTCCGCCATCGCGTCCTCGCTTTCGTCGGTCCATTGGTAATCCAGCGGGGCCGGGGTTACCCGCTTCGCGGACGACCGAACCACGCTCGCTCCGGGCGATCGCCCAGCGGCACCCTCGCTGCGGACGACCTCCGCACCCGTCAAGCTCAATTGGTGCTCCGCCTGCGCCGCGCCGCCTACCGCCTCGCCTACCGGCTGCTATCGGTGGCGGCGCTCGTCCGGCCTCCGCGCGGCCAGGGCGCGAAGGCCCTGTTGGTGTGCGACGGCGCGGTGCTGCTCGTCCGCCACACCTACGGGCCCCGCCGCTGGGAGCTCCCGGGCGGCGGCGTCAAGCGCGGCGAGGATCCGCTGACGGCGCTGCGGCGCGAGCTCAACGAGGAGCTCGGGCTCGCGGTGGGCACGGCGGTCGCGATCGCCACCCAATACGGACCGGGGCGCCGGCACCGTCACCTGACGCACGTCTACCGCGTCGAGTGGCCGGCACGCGAGGTGCGCGCCGATCCGGTCGAGATCGCCGAGGCGCGCTGGTGCGATCCCGCGTCGCCGCCCACCCCGCTCGGCCCGAAGGTCGCCGAGGTTCTGCGAACGCTGCGCCAGACCGCCTGACCCGCCGGGCCGCGCCGCCATCGCCCGAAGTGTGCGGCCGGCCCCGCTTGCCTCGGGACCGGCCGCACGTTGGGAGGAGGGCTTCCTAGCCTTCCCGGAGCCGAACTGCGCGGAGTTCGCCGTCGTGAACTCCGACGGCTTCGGGAAGTTGATGGGTTCGCGGCCGCACGGTCACCGGCCCTCGCCGGGCGCGGGCGTGATCGCTGCCGTCGAGCGGCGGACGATCAGCTTCGGCTGGAAGACCACGCGCGGTGGATGCGCCGCGCCATTGGAGGGCCAGTCGGCTTCGCCGACGGCGAGCTCGACGCCCGCCGCGACGATCTCGGCGATCGGCATCTTCACCGTCGTCAGGCTCGGCTTTGTGGCCGCCGCGAACGGCATGTCGTCGAAGCCCACGATCGACAGCTGCTCGGGGACGCGGATGCCGCGCGCGAGCGCGGCGTGGATCAGGTCCATCGCGAGCAGGTCGGTCGCCGCGAGGATCGCCGTCGGCGGCTCCGCCAGCTTCAACAACGCCGACAGTGCGAGCTCGCCGCCGCCGATCGTGTTCGGCACATGGCGGATGTAGCCCTCGGGGATCGCCACGCCGGCCGATGCCAGGTACTCCTGGTAGGCGGCCTGGCGGTCGCGGATGACGTAGCGCGACGCGTGGCCGACGAACGCGATCCGACGGTGCCCGAGCGCGGTCAGGTGCTTCAGCGCAGCACGAATGCCGGCGCGGGCATCGACGATCACCGTCGGGAACGGGCGCGCGCTGCGTTCGGAGCCGTGCCACAACCCGACCACGCGGATCTGCGCGTCGCGCAGATCCGCAACCAGCCGGCGCTCGCCGCGGAAGTCCCCAACCAGCACGATCGCGTCGCAATGGCGCGTTTCGAGAACGGCGGTCAGGGCCAGCGCCTCATCGGCCTTGGCGGCGGCATGACCGAGCACGACGGAATACCCGCGTTCCTTGGCCTCGATCGAGAGGGCCTCGACCGCGAGCGCGAAGAACGGGTCGGTGATATCTCGGACGACCGCGCCGAGCAGCATCGACGGCGCTCCCCGCAACGCGCGAGCGAACGGGTGCGGCCGGTAGCCGAGCTCGCTGGCCATCGCGAGCACGCGCTGGCGCGTCTCCTCGGACACCGAGATCCCCGACGGCGCGTCGTTGAGGATCCGCGACACCGTGCTCTGCGCCACGCCAGCGGCCGCGGCGACCTCCTTCATGGTCACCGGCCGGTGCGCCTCGGACGCCGGCAGGACGGGCCGTCGGATGGTCACGGCCAAGCTCCCGCGTGAAGGTCCGAGCGGCGCGAGCACGGCGCGGCAGCCCGTCCCTGGCGGTCGATCGGGCTCAATCCAGTGATGGCTGTTCTCGGTTGCACCGTCGTCGCGTCGCCTAGGGGGTTCCCGACACGACCCCGGGCGGGTTGGCGCTCTCCGCTGCTTCGTCCGGCGGCCGCGGCGTCCTGACGCGAGCCCCGGTGCGCTCGAGGCGTCGCACGCGAAGGCGGTCCGCGACGACGGCAACGAGCAGCACGAAGGCGACGACCATCGACTGGTAGTAGGCATTGACGTTGACCGCGACCAGGCCCTGCTCGAGCACGACGAGCAGCGCGGCGCCCGCGACCACCCCGACGATCCGTCCCTGGCCGCCGATCAGGCTCACCCCTCCGATCACCGCCGAGGCGATGGCGATCAGCTCATAGCCGGTGGTGCTGTCAGCCGTCCCCGAGGTGAGCTGCGAGGCGAAGATGATCCCGACCACCGCCGCGCAACT
>DATLQS010000055.1:0-17186 GCA_035535075.1 Solirubrobacteraceae bacterium | reverse complement strand
AGCGCCCGTTCGAGCGGGACCGCCGGGTGGGCCGTGGTGAGCCAGGCGGTCATGGCCTGCGGTTCGAGCGGGCGCGCGATCAGGTAGCCCTGGGCCAGGTCGCAGTTCAGGGCGGTCAGGATCGCCAGCGTTTCGGCGTCTTCGACCCCCTCGGCGACCACGCGCAGCCCGAGGCTCAGCCCGAAGCCGACCATCGCCATCAGATAGGTCCGTGAGCGCTGCCGCGTGTCGGACACGAAGGAGCGGTCGATCTTGACCTCGGAGAACACTCCCAGTGCGTGCAGCCGCGAAATCGAGCCGTGGCCGGTGCCGAAGTCGTCGAGGGCGATATCGATCCCCAGCTCATCGAGTGCGGTGAGCACCCGGTTGGCCTGCTCGGCATCTTCGAACACCGCGGTCTCGGTGACCTCCACGGTCAGGTGCTCGCCGGCCACGCGATGCACCTCGAGTTTGGTGGCGATGCGCTGGGGAAGCAGCTTGTCCGCGAGGTCGGTCGCCGAGAGGTTGACCGACACGCGCACCGCGATACCCGAGCGCCGCCACTCAGCGAGTTGAGCGAGGGCGAGATCGAGCACCCGATCGGTGAGCCGGCGCATCAGCGCGCTGGATTCCACTGCCGGCAGGAACTGGTCGGGCGCGACCAGCTCGCCGTTGCGACGCCAGCGCACCAGAGCCTCGACAGCGTCGACACGCCGGCTTTCGGGTTCGATCTGAGGTTGGAAGACAAGCTCGATCTCGCCGCGGTCGAGCGCTTCGCGGATGGCGCGCACGGTCCGGCGGCGCCCGGGCACCCGGTCCCTGGCGCGGGCTCGCGCCAACCGAATCCACAGCGGCAACAGCAACAGCCCGACCAATGCCGCTCCACCGACCACGAACAGGACGCTGCGCCGCAGCGACCTGGTGGCGGCCGCATTGATCGGCTTGAGCGACAGGTCGGCTTCGATCGCACCGTAGACCGCGCCGCGCGCGTCGGTGAGCGGGTCGAGCGCCTCCAGCACTCCGGTCGGCTTCCCGGTCACCGGATCGATCTCGTGGGGATCCGTGCGCGTGACCGAATGGCCGGCCAGCGCGGCGACCAGCTCCGGGACCTTGGCCGGCCGCGTGCCCTCCGAGCGTTCGACACTCGAGTAGACGACGCGGCCCGCGCGATCGTAGATGACGAGATCGTCAACCAGCCCCTGCGCCCGACCGCGCCTCACGGCGTCGTCGAGTTGGCGGGCCTCCGCCGGCGGCAGCCCGCGGGAGATCGCCGAGGGGGTCAGACTCGGGAGCTCAACGCCGATCGCCACGAGCAGTGCGATCCCGCGCGTTGCGCGCAGGTCGGCAGCGGTCCTCGTCGTGCCGGCAGTGTCCTCCGCAACCAGCAGGGCGACCACCGCGACCGCGACGAGGACCGCGACCATGCTGGCCACCAGGAGCGCCCTGGCGCGGGCACCCGCGGTCCACAGCAGCGAGTTCATCGGCCCACGCTTCGCGCTGGCATCGGCCGTGCCTGCGGACCGAGCGCCGGCGCCGGGCCGCCCGCCCCACGGACGGTCATCGACGGCGGATCTGGTTGTGGGGTCGGCTGGGTCATCGGCTTGGGCCCGCGGCGGTGCAGGACACCTCTTTCCTATCGGCAAAACAGCCCCAAAAGAGAGGCGCGGTCGCTCTCGAGCGCCCGCGAGGGCGACCCCATCGTGGCACCCGGCCCGCCGGGACGCGGGATTCCGTAGTTTGCCCCCGGCGGCGCGTGGCGTTACTCGGCTGGTACGGCGCCCGCCGCGGCATAGCCTTCCGGGTGTGAACAGGGCGGACGACAGCACCCCGGAGCCGGTCGACGTCGTCGTTGCCGGCGGCGGCGTGGCGGCGCTCGAAACGGTGTTCGCGCTGCGTGCGCTCGCCGGGCAGAGCGTCCGGATGACACTGGTCGCACCCGAGCGCGAGTTCGTCTACCGGCCGATGAGCGTCCGCGAGCCGTTTGCTCTCGGACCGGCGCGGCGCCTTCCGCTTGCGCAGATCGCGAACGACGTCGGCGCCGAGCTGATCACCGACAGCTTCTCGTGGGTCGACGCGCCACCGCGCGTCGTCCACCTCGACGGCGCCGCGCAGCTGCACTACGACGCGCTGATGGTGGCCGTCGGCGCACGGGCCCATGTGCGCCACCCGCACGCGATCACGGTCGACGATCGGCGGCTCGACGACACCCTCCATGGCCTGGTCCAGGACGTCGAAGGCGGTTACGTGCACCACCTCGCGCTCGTGATCCCCGGCCCGTTCGCGTGGCCGCTGCCCGCCTACGAGCTCGCCCTGATGACCGCCAGCCGAGCCCACGAGATGAACATCGAGCTGGCCGTCACGATCGTCACGACCGAGGTCAGCCCGCTGGCCGTGTTTGGCGACGGCGCGAGCAGCGCGGTCGCCCAGCTGCTTCGCGAGCACGGCATCACGACGATCACCTCGGCCCGCTGCGAGGTCCCGGATTCGCGGCAGGTCGTGATCAACCCCGGCGACCGCCGTCTCGCGGTCGACCGTGTCATCGCCCTGCCCGAGCTGCGCGGCCCCGCCGTGCGCGGCCTGCAGGCCGGTTTCCGCGGCTTCGTTCCCGTCGACGATCACTGCAAGGTGCGCGGGGTCGAGCGCGTGTTCGCGGCCGGCGACGCCACGGACTTCCCGGTCAAGCACGGCGGGCTCGCCGCCCAGCAAGCCGACGCCGCGGCGCAGGCGATCGCCGCGCTGGCCGGGATCGACATCGACCCGCAGCCGCTCGACGCGGTGATCCACGGCATCCTGCTCACCGGTGCCAAGCCCCGGTACCTGACCGCCCAGCTGATCGCCGGACACGGCTATCGCTCCGAGATCACCGAGATCCCGAGCTGGTCGCCGCCCGCCAAGATCGCCGCGCGCTACCTCGCGCCCTACCTCGACGAGCTCGGGGTCAGCGGATCCGTCGCCTGAGCCGTGCCCGGTGAGCTTCGCGGCGGTCAGCTGCGCGATCCGTCGCCGTCGTGCTGCGCGGATGACGCGGCAGTTCGAGGCGCCGGCTCGGCCCGACGCGCGCCACCCAGGCGCTGAACACGTGGCGCCCCCAGGCGTCGCTGAAGTGGACCGTGACCGCCCTCAGCATGTGCTTGCGGTGCTGTGAGCCGTTGGCGATCTCGACGAACCAGCGGTAGGGCCGGCCCGCGAGCTCGTAGTAGGAGCCGAGGCGCTGGTGCGAGCCGTTGGCCAGGACCCGGTCCCCGTGGCGAACGAGGAAGTAGCGCACGGCCGGCTCGATCGGCTGGGTCGAGATGTCGCTCGGTCCAAGCGACAGCCGGACCGTCTGGCCGGCCGGCACGACCTGATCGAGGCGCGCCGCGATCGCGGCGATCGGCCGGTACTGGTTGGCGTGCGAGTCCGGCTGTTGCGTCGCGGCGACCGCCGCGCCCGTCGCGACGATCCCGCCGAGGCACGCGAGTGAGCCGGCCGCGCCGGCGGTCCGGATCCAGCCGGCCGACATGCCCGCGGTCCAGCCCACGACGCGTTCGCGCAGCGGCCGGCTCGCGAGCGCGAGCCAGCGCAGTGAGAGCCACAGCGCCCACGCGAGCACCAACCACACCCATAGGCCGACCATCGCGCCCCACCACGTGGTGTAGCCGGTCGTCGCAGCCAGCAACGGCACGCTCGGCGTCTGCGCGACGATCGCGTCCAGCGACGCGCACAGCACGAGACCAATCAGGGCCGCCGCGGCGAGATCCGCCCGGCGGCGCAGGAATCCCGCCCCCGCAAGCAGTCCGAGGGCCACGAGCAGCGCAATTGTCGAGTCGCTCGCGAGGCTCGTCGGAGTCGCACGTATGTCGTTCTTGTGATTCCACGCGTTGGACGGCACCGAGAGCCACCACGGCTGCCAGCCGACGGCGCGGACGATGCCGTTCCAGCCGATGCCGGCCCCCAGCGTGGCCCCCCGGTGGCCCGCGGTCTGCACGATCAGCGTGAGGTTGCCCGGATGGCCCTCGATCTCGTCGATCGCCGGCGCCGACCAGCAGACCCCGGCGACCAGCACGGCCGCCACGACCCAGCCCCAGGCCGGCCGGCGCGAGCCCTGCCGATCGGAGCCCGGTTCCCCGGCCGATCTCGCCCGGCGCCGGCGCACAGCGCCGGCGATGAGGCCGCCGAGCCCGACCGCCAGCATGCCGGCGGCTGGCGCGACGTAGGTCAGGTGCGTCTGGGTCACGAAGCTCGCAACGAGCACCGTCAGCGGCAGCAGCCGGTGATCGCCGCAGGCCAGCGACCAGCACAGGAAGATCAGGAGCAGGAACGGGAACAGGGCGGCCGCCGGGTTCCAGACATCGTGCAGGGACTCCGACGACAGCGACTGGCACATCAGCGCGATCGCGGCGGCGGTGGCGAACATCAGCACCAGACCGCCACGGCGGCGGGCGAGCGCCACGCACCCGACGATGGCAAGCGTGTTCACCGCCCCCATGGTCAGCGCGATGCTCGCCGGACTGCCGAAGCGCGCCGGCAACGCCAGCAGCCAGTAGAGCAGCGGACCCGGGCTGTGCACGATCTGCCCGGAGACCAGTCCCGACTCCGAGTACTGCCCGACCAGCGGCGAATGCGCGGTCAGGACATCCCACGCCCGCGTCACGATGATGCCGTCGTCACCGGCCGGCTGCCAGCCGGCCTGGACCGCGTGCACCGTCGACACGAGCACCGGAACCGCCGCGGCGACCCCGGCGCCAACGCCGGGAAGCGCTCGGCCGAGGCGCGCGGCCATCCGCGCCAGCAGGTCGCGCAGCGCGAGCAGCGCGGCGCGCGTCGCGGCGGTGGGTGCCGGCGCAGCGGAGCCTCGCGCGTCGGGGAACGCGACGCTCAACGGGGTCGCAATCGCGATCGCATAGCCGTGCTCTCAGTGTTCTCCTGCGCAGGTCAGTGTCCTCTTATGCGCGCCGAATGCAGCGAGGCCTCCGACCGTGCTCGAGGACGACCGGGGGCCCCAACCGTCGTCGCTGCGACTCGCCGGCGGCCGAGCGGGCGCCGGCGTCCCGGCCCGCGGTGATAGCCGAGATTCACGTGACATCTGATACGTTGACCACATCGCCCCAGTGGTCGACCTTGCTCCCGGGCCGCGTCAGGAACGGAAGAAGGGATTTCCCTGGGAGAGAGGATCTCGCGATGATCGGCCGCCGACGTTCGGCATGGAACGCACAGCAGCAGCGGCGCGACGACGGTGCCGGGGACCCGGTTGGCGGACGCGTCGACGCAGCGACACGCGAGCGCGACTGGGTGGCCAGCGCGGTCTGCAGCGAGGCGACCCTCGCACGGGCCAACGGCGACCGCGCTGGAACGGCACGCGATCGCGAGGCGTCGCGGACGCTGATGTCGGCGGTGATGCTCTCGGCCGCCCTGGACCACGCGAGTGCGACCGCCGCCGAGGATCGCCTCTGGGACATGTCGCTCGATTTGCTCGCCACGGCAGGCCACGATGGCTACCTGACGCGCCTCAGCACGAGCTGGGAGCACGCATTGGGGTACTCGCGCGCGGAGCTGATGAGCCGCCCCTACCTCGAGCTCGTGCATCCCGAGGACCTGGAGGCGACGATCGCACGGGTCTACGCGCTGCTCAACGGCGGATCACCGACCGTCAACTACGAGAATCGCTTCCGAGCGAAGGATGGCAGCTACCGCTGGTTCGCCTGGAGCGCGCGGACCGGCAGCGATCCGCCGATGATCTACTTCGTCGTTCGCGACCTGACCGAGGCTCGCAGTGGCGCGCGCGAGCTGCACGCCACGCTCGAGCTGCTTCGCCAGGGGTTCGAGAACGCCGCGGTCGGGATGTCGCTGACGGGCTCGGGCGGCGCTGGGGTCGTGCGCGTCAACCGCGCGATGCTACGGCTCACCGGTCGCCGCGAGGACGAACTGCTGGTCTGCCGGTCCTTCGCCGACTTCACGCATCCCGACGACGCCGAGGCCGAGCGCGCGGCCTTCGCGCGGCTCTCGACCGGTGAGCTCGAATACGACGAGCGAGAGGAGCGCCTCGTGCGACCGGACGGGTCCTCGGCCTGGGTCCTGCGCTCGGCCATTCCGCTCTATGACGCCGACGGGCTGACCACCGCCCTGTTCGTCCAGACCGTCGACATCAGCGAGCAGAAGCGCCGCCAGCAGCTGCTCGACCGTGATGTCGAGGAGGTTGCCTGGATCCGGCGCATCCGTGACGCGATCGACCACGACCGGCTCGTGCTCTACGCCCAGCCGATCATCGCGCTGGCGACACGCGAGGTCGTCCAGCAGGAGTTGCTGCTGCGGATGATCGGCCCTGGGGGCGAGCTGATCCCGCCGCGGCAGTTCCTGCCCACGGCGGAGAAATACGGCCTGGTCGAAGAGCTCGACGCCTGGGTCGTCTCGCAGGCCGTCAAGTTCGCCGCGAACGGTGAGCCGGTCGAGGTCAATCTTTCCGGGGCGTCGATCGGGAATGCGAGAATCCTCGCGCACATCGAACGCGAGCTGGGCAACCGTGGCGTGGACCCCGCCAGGCTCGTCTTCGAGATCACCGAGACCACGCTGATGGACAACATCGAGCTCGGCGAACGCTTCGCACAGCGATTGACGGCTCTCGGCTGCCGCTTCGCGCTCGATGACTTCGGCACCGGGTTCGGCAGCTTCACCTACCTCAAGCGGCTGTCTGCCCGGTATCTGAAGATCGACATCGAATTCGTGCGAAACCTGCGCCACAACGAGCGCGATCGCCACGTGATCCGGGCGATCGTCGCGCTGGCCACCGGATTCGGCCAGGAGACGATCGCCGAAGGCGTCGAGGACGAGGAGACCTTGGTCCTGTTGCGCGATCTCGGTGTCGACTTCGCCCAGGGGTTCCACATCGGGCAGCCCGCTCCCCACCCCGCGTTCGCCCGCTGATGCGCTCCGACGGCGTCCCGCGGCGCGTCGCGCCGGACCCGCGGCCGGGGCCGGGCTAGACTGCAGCCGTGTCGAAGTTCTGCCGCCACGGCACGCTCGCCGACCGCTGTCCGATCTGCCACGCGAGCGTCGAGGCGGCGGCCCGGGCGCCGGCGCCGCGGGCTCGCCGCAGCCCGACCGACACGCGACCGCGTCGCCAGGTCAGCTCGCGTGGCGGGCTGACCGTGCGCCGCGAGGCGCGCGCCGACGATGACGGGTATCGCTCGCCGCTCGCCCCCGGTCTGCGCTCGACCGAGGACGCCCGGCGCCTCGCGAGCGAGATCGCGTTTGCCGTCGCGCGCCTCGCGGCGCTGGCGGCCGAGCCACCGGGGGCCTACGCCGAGATCGCCGGCGAGCCGGACCTTGAGGAGGCCACCTGGCTGGCCGTGCTGACCGCCTATCTCGGGCCGCTCGAGAGCGATCAGCCGTTCTCGGCGATCGAAGCCGTCCGCACCCCATGGGGTGCGCTGCCCGAGCTCGAGCACGTCGAGCTGGGGCCTCGCAGCGCCCATCAGCACAGCCGCGGCCCCGAGACCCTCGCCGCCTACCGTCGCTTCGCGACGCGCGCCGGCAGCCAGGAGCTCGCCTTCACGGCCGATCCGACCTGGACCGCCGAGCTCCGCTTTGGTCGGATTTTCGAGCGGCTCGCCGTACCGGGCCTGCACCGCAGGGCGCGCTACGACCTGCTCGTGACGCTGGGCCGCCTCGGCCGCTATCCGCTCGCGGCGCCCGGGCTGCTGCTGACCGAGGACGATCCGGTGACGCGGGCCGCGAAGCGCGTGTTCGGGATCGGCGACCGGCTGACGCTCGAGCGGCGGGCCGGCGAGCTTGCCGCGGCCGCGCAGGCGCCGGTCGAGGCGCTCGACCTCGCGCTCGAGAACTGGGCGCGCAGCGAACGCATCACGCAGGGCGTCCCCGGTGCCGACGACACCGCGGCCGAGCTCCGAGCCCGCGCCGCGCTGGGCTGCTGATCAGTCGAGGATCGCGCGCTCGCCGAGGTGCGCGCCGACCTTGCGCTTGACCCGCTGCAGCGCGTTGTCGACGGTCTTGGTGTCGCAGTCCAGGCGCCGCCCGATCTCGTCGTAGGAGCGCCCGTCGAGGTACAGCGCGAGCACGCTCGACTCGAGCTGGGAGAGGCTCGTCGAGAGGCAGCCGACCAGCGAGCGCAGCTCCTCGGAGGAGATCGCCTGCTTCGCCGGATCGTTCACCGAGGGGCCGGCGATCAGCTCCTCGAGCGTCGGGGCCTCATCGTCCGCGCCGGCTCCGGCCGGGGCCGAGAACGACACGTAGTGGTTCAACGGCGTGTGCTTGTTGCGCGTGGCCGTCTTGACGGCGGTGATGATCTGGCGGGTGATGCAGAGCTCGGCGAAGTTGCGGAAGCTCGACTCGCGGTCGGTACGGTAGTCGCGGATCGCCTTGTAGAGGCCGATCAGCCCCTCCTGGATCAGATCGTCGCTGTCACCGCCGGCGAGGAAGTAGGAGGAGGCCTTCAGCCGCACGAACCCCTTGTAGCGGCCGAGCAGCCGGGTGTAGGCGGTGGGATCGCCGGACTTCGCCAGCGCGATGAGAAAGCCATCCTCAACCTGAGGTTGAGAGTAAGACTGTCTTGATACTTGGGCCACGAGCCGTTCCTTTTTCGTGCCTTGGACAGGCAGGATTGCTCAGTGGCGCACTCCTCCCCTGGCGCCGACTGCGAGTATGAGACAAGACCTAAACCTAAGGTTAAGCCTTGATGTAGGACGCACATTAACCGCTGTTATGGAGTCCTGTCAAGGGCCTCGCGCTTCTGCAACACCTGATACAGCACTGCGCCCGCCGCGGCGTTGACGTTGAGCGAGGCGATTTGACCCCGCAGGGGCAGCCGGACGAGGGCATCGCAGCTCTCGGCGACGCGCCGTCGCAGACCCCGCCCCTCGGCTCCGAACACCATCACCACGCCGCCGCTGTAGTCCGGTTGCGCGTAGTCGATCGCCTGCGCCGAGACGGCCGCCCCGTAGCACCAGCAGCCGGCGGCGCGCGCGGACAGCAGGAAATCGGCGAGGTTGCGCGCGCGCGCGATCCGCAGATGCTCGACCGCCCCCGCCGACGCGCGACAGACCGCCGGGGTGACCTCGGCGGCGCGCCGCTCGCAGATCACCACCCCGCTCGCGCCGACGCATTCCGCCGTGCGGCAGATCGCGCCGAGGTTCTGGGGGTCCTGAACCTCATCGAGCGCGACGATCAGCGGCGAGGGGCCGTTGAGCAGTTCGCCGGCGGACACGTACGGGTAGCCCGCGAGCTCGGCGCAGATCCCCTGGTGCTCGCGCGATCCGCAGGCGCGCTCGATCGCCTCGGGCGAGCTCACGCGGATCGCCCGGCTGCCCAGCCAGGGTTCGCGCGAGAGCGCGTCGCTGACGAGGATCTCGACGACCGTCGACGCACGGCGACCGCGCAGCGCTTCCTTCACGGCGTTGCGTCCGTAGACGATCACGCCAGCGGGCCGAGCTCGAAGCCGGTGGGCGTGTCGCGGACCGACCATCCGGCCGCCTCGATCTGGGCGCGGAGCTCGTCGGCGCGCGCGAAGTCGCCCTCGGCACGGGCGATTGCCCGCGCCTCGGCCAGCACACGCACCGCGGCCGGAGGGCCGGGCACGTCAAAGAGGCTCTCCAAGCCGAGCACGCCGAGCATTTCGCGCAGGTCGCGGTCGCCGACCGGGGCGGCGCGGCGGTTGGCCTCACGGATCCACTCCCACATCGCGGCCAGCGCGCTCGGCGTGTTGAAGTCATCGGCGAGCGCTTCGAAGAAGCGCTCGCGCAGCGGGCGCAGCTCGAGCGGGGAGTCGCCGGCGGCCAGTCGCCGCGCGGCGTCGCGAATCCGCTGCACGCCCGCCGCCGCCGCGGCGAGCGGCTCTTCGCCGTAGGCAATCGGCTGGCGGTAATGGGCACTCACGAAGTAGAGGATCACCGCATCGCGGCCGTGACGGTCGAGTACCTCGTGAAGCGGGGCGATGTTGCCGAGCGACTTCGACATCTTCTCGCCGTCCGTCGCCGCCAGCATCCCGTTGTGCATCCAGTGGGCCGCGAGCTCCGCGCCCCGCGCGCAGCGGGTCTGCGCCGCCTCGTTCTCGTGGTGGGGGAACAGCAGGTCGAGTCCTCCACCGTGGATGTCGAAGCCGACGCCGAGCAGGCGCTCCGCCATCGCCGAGCACTCGATGTGCCAGCCCGGTCGCCCCCGCCCCCAGGGCGCATCCCAGACGCTGTCCTCCTCCGCCTTGTGCGCCTTCCAGAGCGCGAAGTCGAGCGGATCCTCCTTCAGGTCGGCGCCCTCGACGCCCTCGCCCTGGTCCATCGCATCGACGTCGCGTCCCGACAGCGCCCCGTAGCCGCCGTCACGGCGAACGCGGAAGTACACGTCACCGCCGGCGACATAGGCGTATCCGCCGTCGAGCAGCGCCTGGATCTCCTCGATGATCTCTGCGATCGACGCGCTCGCGAGGGGCTCGTGGTCGGGCCGACCGAGCTCGAGCCGGTCGGTGTCGGCAACGTATGCGGCGGTCATCACGTCCGCCAGCTCGACGCTCGAGCCGCCGCGCGCGGCCGCGTAGATCTTGTCGTTGACGTCGGTCACGTTGACGACCAGGCAGACCGCGTAGCCGGCGTGCTCGAGGAAGCGCTTGAGCAGGCTGAACACCACGAACGGGCGTGCGTTGCCGATGTGGATGCGGGTGTACACCGTCGGTCCGCAGACGTAGATCCCGACGCGGCCGGGCTCGCGAGGCTCGAACGCCCGCACCTGGCGCGCGCCGGTGTCGTAGAGGCGAAGCTCAGCCATCGAGCGTCGCGATGGCCAGCGCCGCCACGCCTTCGCGGCGGCCGACGAAGCCGATCGCCTCGCCGCTGGTCGCCTTCACGTTGACCGCAGCGGGATCGAGCGACAGGGCCTCGGCGAGCCGCTCGCGCATGCGCTCGCGCGCGGCGCCGAGCTTTGGCTCCTCCATCAGGACGGTGGCGTCGACGTTCACGATCGCGTAGCCGGCAGCCCGCACGAGGGCGACCGCGGCGCGCAGCAACCCGATCGAATCGGCGTCGCGGTGGCGTTCGTCGCTGTCCGGGAAGTGCATGCCGATATCGCCCAGTCCCGCCGCGCCGAGCAGCGCGTCGATCACGGCGTGCGTGAGGACGTCGGCATCGGAGTGGCCCTGCAGACCGAGCTCGCTCGCCAACTCGACGCCGCCGAGTATCAGCGGGCGCCCGGCGACAAGGCGATGGGAGTCGTATCCCAGGCCGCTGCGCACGCTCATCGCCCGAGCGGCTCCAGCCGGCGTTCGCGCCGCTCGAACACCGCGAGCTGGCGCACACCAAGCGCCTCCAGCAGCTCGAGCGCCTGGTCGTAGGCGAAGCCGACCTGCTCCGGCAGGTGCGCGTCGCTCGACAGGGCGATCGGCGCGCCTGCCTCCAGCACGCCGGCGATGAACGCCGGCGCCGGATAGATCTCGGCCACGGGCTTGCGCAGCCCGGCCGTCGAGACCTCGACGGCGATCCCCGATTCAGCGATCGCCTCGAGCGCCGGCTCGTAGTAGCGCCGCAAGTCGCCCGCCGGCAGCGGCCGGCTCGCGCCCCACATCTTCACGAGGTCGGGGTGGGCGAGGATGTCGAACAGGCCGCTGCGTGCCGCGGCGGCCAGCGTTTCGAAGTAGCGCCGCCAGACCTCCTCCGGACCCGCCGCACCGTCCCAGATGTCGAAGCGGTCGAAGTCGACCGCGAGCTCGCCCAGGAAGTGCACCGAACCGACGACGTAGTCGAGCTCGCAGTGTTCGATCAGATTCTGCGTGCGGTCCTCGCGTCCCGGCACGAAGTCGACCTCCAGACCGAGCCGCAGGTCGGTCTCTTCGCGCACGAACGCGCAGTAGGCGTCGATGTCGTCCAGTGCCTGCTCGCGCCAGAACGGATGATCCCAGACGACAAGCGACTGCTGAAAGCGGTGGATGTGCTCGGAGACGCCGAGCTCGGCGATTCCCGCCTGTTCGGCCGCTTCGCGGTAGCGCGCGGCGTTGGCCGCCGTGAACGCACTCGCGAAGGTCGCGTTGATGTCATCGGGGCGCAGATGGACGTGATAGTCGGTCAGCACGCGAGCGATTCAATCAACTCGCTCGGCGAGCAGCTGCTCAGCGACCTTGAGGTCGCGCCGCGTGGTCACCTTGAGGTTCTCGGCGGGGGCGGCCACGATCCGCACCAGCCCCCCGGCCTGCTCGACCAGCCAGGCTTCGTCGGTCGCCGCGGCGACGATCTCGGCAGGCATCGCCAGCGCGCGCTCGAGCGCCGCGCGGGTGAACACCTGCGGCGTCTGCACCGACCACAGCCGGGCGCGATCGAGCGTGCGCAGGACGATCTGGTGATCATCGACCTCCTTCATCGTGTCGGTGACCGGCGCGGCCGCGATCGCGCAGTCGACGCCCTCGAGCCCGGCCAGCACCGCCTCGATCAACCCGGGCGTGACGAGCGGGCGGGCACCGTCGTGGACCAGCACGGGGTCGTCGTCCGGCGAGGCGGCGGCCAGCGCCGCGCGAACCGAGGCCGAGCGGACGTCGCCCCCGAGCGCTCCGACGCATCCGGGGGGCGCGCCGACCCCCGCGGGCAACGCGACGACGATCTCGGTGATCGCGTCAACGGCGCGAAGCGCCGCGACGCTCCACGACAGCATCGGCCGGCCACCGAGCTCGACAAGCGTCTTGGGCCCGGCGGACCCAAGACGCTCCCCTCGTCCGGCGGCCACGACGAGCGCGACCGCCACGGTGCCCTTGCCCCGGCGTCAGCGCCCGCCGACGACGGTCTCGCCGTCCGGCGAACGCGAGAGCAGCCCGTCGAGGTACTGCTCGGCCTCGTTCTCGTCCTTGTCCAACGCGTACATCAGCTCTGAGGCGAGGATCTTCTTGGCCCGCGTGTACATCTGCTTCTCGCCGCTCGAGAGGCCCTTCTCGTTCTCGCGCAACGCGAGGTTGCGGACGACCTCCGCGAGCTCGTAGATGTCGCCGGTCTTGATCTTGTCGCGGTTGTGCTTGAACCGGCGGTTCCAGTTCTTCGGCATGTCCGAGACATCGTCGCGGAGCACGTTGAGGACCTTCTCAACGGTCTCCTCGTCGATCACGCGGCGCAGGCCCGCCAGCGCGGCATTCTCCGTCGGGACCATCACGGTCATGTCGTTGTGCAGGATCTTGATCGTGAGGTATTCGCGGCGTTCGCCGAAGACCTCCTTGATCTCCTTGGCCTGCACCTGGCCGGCCCCGTGATGCGGGTACACGACGTTGTCACCGAGTTCGAACTCGATGTACTCGACCTCCACGGTGACCTCGATATCGACGTCGACGTCAGCGTCGCCCTCACCGTCGGCGTCAGCGTCGATGTCGACCTCGAGTTCCGAGTCGGGGTCCAGTTCGTCCTCCAACAGGCGTGCTTCGACTGTTCCGGGAATGATGTCCTCCTTGGCTGGCACGCCCGACATTCGTGACGGGCGAGGCGTGTTCACGTTTGCAGATAGCGGTCCACGAGGTTGATCTCCTGCAACCGGCGAAGGCCCTCGCGGATGTCCTTCGCACGGATCTCGCCGACGCTCTCGACCGCCTCGAGCTCGGCATCGCTTGCGGCAAGCAGTTCGTCGAGCCCGCCGAAGCTCCGGACGATGTTCGCGACGATCAGCTTCGGCAGGCGCGGAATGCGCCCGAGGATGCGATAGCCACGCGGCGCCACCGGGTAGTCCAGCGTGTTGAGCTTGCGGTCGTAGCCGAGCAGTTCGGCCAGGCGCCCGAAGTCGAGCAGGTCCTGGTGGCCGAGCCGGCCGATCAGCTCGAGCACCGAGGCGAACTCCTCGTCGCTGTCGCCGGCGATGTAGTCGTGCACCAGCGCGGCCTTCTCGGCTGCCGTGCCGAGCATCGTCTCCTCGAGGTGCATCTCGATCAGCCGGCCCTCGCTCCCGAGCTCGACGATGTAGCGCTCGATCTCGACCGCCATCCGCGTGACGAGCTCGGCGCGCTGGAGCACGGTCAGCACGTCGTGCAGCGTGCCGCCACCCTCGAACTCGAGCGCCGTCAGGCGCGTCGACACCTGGTCGAGTCGGGCCCGGTACTTGTCGAGCGTCGCGAGCGCCTGGTTGGCTTTCGCGAGCACGATCGGGATGTCCTCGAGGATGTACTTGACGCCGTCGATGTACAGCGAGATGACGCCGCGGCGCTGCGAGATCGCGATCACGAGCGCATCTGTCTGCTTCGCGACTCGCTCGGCGGTGCGGTGGCGGGTGCCGGTCTCGACCGAGAGGATCGTCGGGTCGGGCATCAGCTGGACGTTCGCCATCTGGATCTTGGTCGCGTTGGCGTTGAGCGTGATCGCCCCGTCCATCTTCGCGACCTGGTAGAGCAGCGCCGGCGTGTAGTCGACGTCGAGCCGCATGCCCCCCGAGTACAGGAACGACAGCTCGTCGGGATCGCCGATCACGATCAGCGCGCCGGTGCGGGCGTTCAGGATGTTCTCGAGGCCTTCGCGAAGCGCCGTGCCGGGCGCGACCATCTCCAGCGCCTTGACGAGCTTCGGCTCCTGGCGCGACTCGATGTCGTGTACGTCTTCAGACCGAGTCGCTGCCATGTCTGATGCAATTCTAGCGCGATTCGCGCACCGGGCGATCCATAACCGGCCCGCCGTGGGGCGGTTTTCTGCCCTCTGGATGGCCCAGGGCTACCTCGCGCGGCCTCGTTTGCGAGCCGCCGCGGCGGCCCGCATGCGGCCTTTCGCGCGAGCCTCCGCGGCGCAGAGCGCGCGCCGTTCCTTGGCCTCGAGCGCGAGCGCCCGCCAGTCGCCGGCGGGCGCGCCGAGCACGACCCAGTCCTTCATCGCGCGGCCGCGGCCGGAGGGGTCGAACGGGTTCCAGCGCTCCTGCGCGATCAGATCGCCGGCGTGCTCGCGGCCGATCTTGAGCGCGAGGTCGGCGCCGCTGCGCCCGCCGAACGGCGAGCCGCCGAGCTCCAGCGCCGTCATCCCCATCATCTGCGTCTCGCTGACGCGGGGATCGGAGAGCAGCGCCTCGACGAGCGCGCGATAGGCGGCGGGTTCCTCGGCGACGGCCAGGATCGTGGTGTTTCGGCGCGGCGCTGGCGATTCCCGCAGTGATCCGGCACGCGCGGCGGCGCGTACTCCGGTTCGTTGGCTGCAGTTCGTCTACGCGAGAGGAGACTCACATGAGCGAGGAGAAGACCGACGGCCGGCGCGGCGTCACCCGACTCTCCTTCATCAAGAGCAGTGCCGGCCTGCTTGCGGGCGCGGCGAGCGTCGCGGTGCCCGCCGCGGTCGCGAACGCCGCCGAGCCCAGGGCCGTCGAGGTGCACCCCTCGGGGGGCACAGAGCGGGAGCCGGTGGTCGCCTGGGTCCGCAACGCAAAGCGGGGCGAGGTGACCGTCGTCTCAGGGATGTCCGAGAAGACCTACCGCGACCCGGCGCTCGTCAAGCGTCTCCTGGCCGCGGCTCCGAAGCAGCGCAAGGGAGGTGGCAGCTGATGTCGTCGCATCGTGAGGCGCCCGAGATCAGCAAGGACCCGGTGGCTGACAACACCGACGTCTACGCGTTCGTCAGTCCCGACAACCCCTCGACGGTCACGTTCATCACGAACTTCGTGCCGCTCCAGGATCCGCCCGGCGGGCCGAACTTCTTCGAGTTCGGCGACGACGTCGCGTACTGGATCTACATCGACAACGACAACGACGGCAAGCCGGAGATCGGCTACCTGTTCATGTTCAACACGACGGTCGCGAACCCCGACACGTTCCTCTACAACACGGGGCCGATCACGTCGCTCGACAGCCCGAGCTGGAACCGCCGGCAGTTCTACTCGGTCTGGCGCGTGGACGGTGACGACGTCACCACCTACCAGCCGGGGTCACCGATGAAGGTGACGCTGCTCGGGCAGAACCTGCCGTGCCCGCCGTGCAACATCGGGCCGCGCTCGACGCCGGACTACGCGGCGCTCGGGCAGTCGGCGGTCCAGAGGCTCGCGGATGGCGTCAGCGTGTTCGCCGGGCAGCGCCAGGAGGGCTTCTACGTCGATCTCGGGGCGATCTTCGACCTCGGCGACCTGCGGCCCTTCCAGCACCTGCACCTGATCCCGAGCGCAGACGCGATGGGCGTCGACGCGACCAAGACGCTCAACGTCCACAGCATCGCCCTGCAGGTGCCGATCTCACAGCTCACCAGCCACGGCAACGTCCCCACCACCGCGATGGCGGACTCGGCCGTGATCGGTGTCTGGAGCGCGGCACGGCGTCGCAAGGTCCGCATCATCGATGCCGCAAACGACGACCTCGCCGAGGCGGGGCCGTGGGTCCAGGTCTCGCGCCTGGGCAACCCGCTGTTCAACGAGGTCATCGTCGGAATGGGCCAGAAGGACGTCTGGAACACGCAGTATCCGGCGGACGACGCGGCGTACCTGCCGCGGGTGCAGGCACCCGAGCTGGCCGGGCTCCTGCCCGTGCTCTACCCGGGCGTGTTCCCGAACCTCGCAGGGATCACCGCGCCGCGCTCGGATCTCGTGGCGATCCTGCTGACCGGGATCCCGGCCGGCATCGTGCCCGGGTTCCAGAACTACACCGGGCCGACGTTCGCCGATCAGCTGCGGCTGAACGTGGCGATCCCGCCGACGACGGCCAACCCGAACCGCTTCGGGCTGCTCGGCGGCGACGCCGCCGGTTTCCCCAACGGGCGGCGCGTGTCCGACGACATCGTCAGCATCGAACTGCGGGCGATCGCCGGTCTCAGCTATCCGCTCCTCGACAAGGGGTACACCCCCGACGCGGCCGCCGGTTTGCTGACGCAGGGCCTCGAGCCGGGGCCGAACCGCTACCAGGCGACGTTCCCCTATCTGGGCGCGCCGCTCAGCGGCTTCGACGTCCCGTCGAGCTAGCGACGAAATCCGACTGACGCGCTGGGCGTCGCCGCGCAGCGACGCCCAGCGCGCAGCGCCGACCCGAGGACAGCGATGTCATCCACCCAACACAGCCACGTCCACAAAGGCAACGGCCACGTGCACGACCACGACCGTGGCCACACGCCTGATCACTCCCACCCTGCCGGCGAGAGCTACGCCGCCCGCCCGCACCCCGAGTTCGTGGTGCTCGACCTCGGCGAGGGCGTCGGTGCGCTGATCATCCACGCCGACCCCGCGATGCACGGAGTCGAGGTCGAGATCAGCGCGACCGGCGAGGACGATCGTCGCCAGCACAAGGAGGTGCTCGAGCGCCGCGCCGGCGACCACGC
>DATLQS010000054.1:0-11966 GCA_035535075.1 Solirubrobacteraceae bacterium | reverse complement strand
GCTGTGGGGGTTTGGTGGTGGCGTGGGGTGCGGGGCGCGCGCGGCTCGGCGTGGCGGTGGTGGGTGGGCTATGATTCTGCGCCGGCCGCGCTGGTGCGTGGCTGATTTTTTGTGCGCATGAAGACCTTTGTCGCCAAGCCGTCGGACCGCCAGCGGGACTGGTATGTCGTCGACGCCCAGGGCCTGACCCTCGGTCGGCTGGCGACGCAGATCGCCGACGTGCTGCGCGGCAAGCGCAAGCCGACGTACACGCCGCACATCGACACCGGCGACTTCGTCATCGTGGTCAACGCGGAGAAGATCGCGGTGACCGGGAACAAGCGCGCCGACAAGCTCTATCACCGCCACTCGGGCTACCCGGGCGGCCTGCGGACGCGGACGTTCGAGCAGATGATCACGCGCCGGCCGGAAGAGGTCATCCGGATTGCCGTCAAGGGCATGATGCCGCGCAACCGGCTGGCCCGAAAGCAGTTGACCAAGCTGAAGGTGTACGCCGGGCCCGAGCACCCGCACATCGCCCAGCGTCCCGCCGACCTGGAGCTGCGGTCCTGATGGCCGACGAGCCGAGCACACCGCAGGAGCCCGAACTGGCCGAGCCGGTGGCGGAGGCCGAAGGCACGCCGCCGGCGCCCGCCGCCGATGTGCCCGAGCCGCCGGCCGCCGAGGAGCCGCCGGCCGCAGCGCCGCCGGCCGAGGAGCCGCCGGCCGAGGAGCCGCCGGCCGAGGAGCCGCCGGCCGCCAAGCCCGCAGCCGAGGCGGAGGAGGACGACGCGCCTCCGGCACCACGCGAGCGGCCTGCCGTCCCCGGTGCCGACCTCGAGGTGGACATCGTGCCCGAGGGCGTCGATCCGCTCGCCGCTGCGAGCCTCGACCCCTACGCCGAGTATGAGCCGGACGAGGCTGCGCCGGAGGAGGAGCTTGACGACGTGGTCGTCGCCGCTCCGATCGAAGCCGTTGCGATCGACCTGGCCGCCGGCGCGCGCTACAGCGCCACCGGCAAGCGCAAGAGCGCGATCGCGCGAGTGACGCTGCGCCCCGGCAGCGGCTCGTACACGATCAACGGACGGACGCTCAAGGAGTATTTCCCGCGCGAGACGTTGCAGCGCAACATTCGCCAGCCGCTCGAGACGGTCGGCTACGAGGAGCGCATGGATGTCATCGCGCGAATGCACGGAGGCGGCGTTTCGTCGCAGGCCGGCGCGTTGCGTCACGGGATCTCACGCGCGCTCCTGGATGCCGATCCGAACCTCCGCGGCGAGCTCAAGCGGCGCGGCTTCCTGACGCGCGACGCGCGCGCGAAGGAACGCAAGAAGGCCGGCCTCAAGAAGGCGCGCAAGCGGCCGCAGTTCTCGAAGCGCTAGTGCTCCCCGCCGGAAACCGCTAGCGACGCGCAAGCGTCACACTCCGCGAGACGGCGTGATGGGTCGAAGGCTCTTTGGAACGGACGGCGTCCGCGGCCTGGCGGGTGTCGAGATCACGGCGCAGCTCGCGTTGGCGCTCGGTCGCGCCGTCGTTCTGCACAGCGGCTTGAGCGCCCCGCGAGCGCTGGTGATCCGTGACACCCGCGAGTCCGGTGAGATGCTCGAGGCCGCGCTCGCGGCCGGACTCGCCTCGGCAGGCGGCGAGGTGGCGCTCGGCGGCGTCCTGCCGACGCCCGCCGCGCCGCTGCTGATCCGCCGCTACGAGTTCGACCTCGCGGTCGTGATCTCCGCCTCCCACAACCTCTACGCCGACAACGGGATCAAGTTCTTCGGCAGCGACGGCTTCAAGCTCTCGGACGAGACCGAGCAGGAGATCGAGCTCCACATCGACGAGGACGCCGGCGGCGGCGGAACGCAGATCGGGCGAATCCACGAGATGCGCGGGACCTCGGACGACTACCTGCGCGAGCTCGAGTCGCGATTCTCGGCCCTGTCGCTGGAGGGGCTGGACCTCGTCCTCGACTGCGCCAACGGCGCCACCTTCCAGGTCGCGCCGGAGATCTTCAGGCGCCTGGGAGCCAGCGTCACGGCCCTGTCGGTGGCGCCCGACGGGCGCAACATCAACGACGGCTGTGGCTCGACGCACCTCGAGGCCCTGGCCCAGGCGGTTCGGCAGGGCGGTCACGATCTCGGCTTCGCCTTCGATGGCGACGGCGACCGGCTGCTCGCGGTGGATCGCGACGGAACCCTGGTTGACGGCGACGAACTGCTCGCGTTGGCGGCGATTCACCTGCGCGACGCCGGCCGGCTGGTCGGCGGCGGCGTCGCCGTCACCGTGATGACCAACTTCGGCTTCCATTCCGCGATGGCGCAGGCCGGCATCGAGGTGGTCACGACAGCGGTCGGTGACCGCTACGTGCTCCAGGCTCTGCGCGAGCGGGTCTGGTCGCTGGGCGGCGAGCAGTCGGGCCACATCATCGAGCTGGGCTTCGGACCGTCGGGCGACGGCGTCGCCTCGGCGCTGCTCGTGCTCGAGGCGCTCGACGGCCGCGACCTGCGCGAGCGAGCGGCGATGGCGAAGCTGCCGCAGCGCCTCGTCAACGTGCCGGTGCGTGACCGCGGGGCCCTGGCGGATGCCGACGGCGTGCACGACGCCGTGGCTCGCGAGTCGGCGGCGCTGGACGGACGCGGCCGCGTGCTGGTCCGTCCGAGCGGCACCGAACCGCTCGTTCGCGTGATGGTCGAGGCCCCCAGCGACGAGGAGACGGAGGCCGTCTGCGCACGGCTCGTTGCGATCGTCCGGGACCAGCTGGGGTAGTCTCGTTGGATGTGCGGCATTGTCGGATACGTGGGGCGACGCCCGGCGCAGGACATCATTCTCGGCGGGCTGCGCAAGCTCGAATACCGCGGCTACGACAGCGCGGGCATGTCGCTGCTCGGCGACGGTGAGATCCACTCCGTCCGCGCTGTCGGAAATCTCGACCGCCTCGAAGCGGCGCTCGCCGGCGAAGCGAGGGCTGCCACGGCCACGCTCACGCCGCCCGCGACGATCGGCATCGGCCACACCCGCTGGGCGACGCACGGCCGGGTCAGCGAGGAGAACGCGCACCCGCTCGTCGACAGCGCCAACCGCGTGCACGTGGTCGTCAACGGGATCGTCGAGAACTACATGGCGCTCAAGGACCAGCTGCGCGCGGCCGGCGCGACGTTCACCTCCCAGACCGACGCGGAGGTCATCGCCCACCTGATCGCGATCAGCTATCGCGACGATCTGGCCGCTGCGGTTCTCGAGGCACTCGGGCAGCTCGACGGCTACTTCGCGTTCGTGGCGATGGCGCTCGATGAGCCGGACGTGCTGGTCGGCGCACGGCGCGAATGCCCGCTGGTCGTCGGCCGCGGCGACGGCGAGTCGTTCATCGCCTCGGCGGTGCCGGCGTTCCTCTCGCACACCAACCACATCCAGTACGTCGAGAACGGCGAGATCGTGATCCTCCGGGCGGACTCGGTGGAGATCTGCGATGCCGCCGGCGCGGTGCGCGAGCGGGCCGTCGAGCAGATCGATTGGGACGAGGAGACGGCCGAGAAGGGCGGCTACGAGACCTTCATGCTCAAGGAGATCTTCGAGCAGGCGCAGGCGCTTGCCGAGACGGTCGCCGACCGCACGGCGAGCGGGCACGGCGTGGACCTCGCGGACCCAGGTGTCCTGGACGAGGAGATCCTGCTCGGGCTCGAGCGCGTCGTCTTCGTCAGCTGCGGCACCTCCTACCACGCCGGCATGCTCGGGCGCTGCGCGATCGAGGAGTGGGCCCGGATGCGCGTGGAGGTCGATCTGGCCTCGGAGTACCGCTATCGCGACCCGATCGTCGGCGCCGACGATCTGGTGATCGGCATCTCGCAGTCCGGCGAGACGGCGGACACGCTGGCCGCGATGCGCCTCGCGCGCGAGCGCGGCGGGCGGGTGCTCGCGCTGACCAACACGATGGGGTCGCAGGCCACGCGCGACTCCGACGCCGTGCTCTACACCCGCGCCGGACTGGAGATCGGCGTGGCGGCGACGAAGACGTTCGTCTGCCAGGTCGCGGCGACGTATCTGCTCGCGCTGCGCCTTGCGGAGCTGCGCGCCACCTTGGCGCCGGCGCGCATCGCCGAACTGGTCGCGGCGCTCCGTCGCCTGCCGCAGCTCGTCGAGGAGCTGCTCGAGCGCGTCACCCCGGCGGTCGAGGCGATCGCGGAGGGCTGCTGGGAGGCCGACTTCTTCCTCTACATCGGCCGTCAGGCGGGGGTGCCGATCGCGCTCGAGGGGGCGCTCAAGCTAAAGGAGATCGCCTACGTCTCGACCGACGCTTACGCCTCCGGTGAGATGAAGCACGGCCCGATCGCGATGCTCGACGAGCGCACGCCGGTGGTCTGCGTGGCCACCTCCTCGGCGGTGCTGCCGCAGATCATCGGCAACATCGAGGAGGTCCGCGCGCGCGGCGCACAGGTGATCGCGATCACCAGCGAGGGCGACGACACCGTGGCCCGGCATGCCGACGCGACGATCGCGGTGCCGGCGACCGACCCGATGCTCGAGCCGCTGCTCGCGGTGATCCCCCTGCAGCTGCTCGCCTACTCGATCGCCCGCCGGCGGGGATTGAACGTCGACCAGCCGCGCAACCTGGCCAAGACCGTCACCGTCGAGTGACCTGACGGCCCGGGGCGGCGGTCGGGTAGCCTCGTGGGCATGGCGCGAGCTGCCGGAATCGGTCTCGACCTGCTCGAAATCGAGCGGATGGAGCGCGCGCTCGAGCGCCGGCCCGCGCTCGCGCAACGGTTGTTTCGAGCCGGCGAGCTCGAGTACGCCGGCACGCGCGGGCGACCCGCTCAGCACCTCGCGGCGCGCTTCTGCGCCAAGGAGGCGGTGTCCAAGGCGCTCGGGCTCGAGGTGTTCGTGCCACTGGACGTCGAGGTGCTCGGCGGCGGAGCGCAGGTCGGACTCGCGCTGCATGGGGCCGCACGGGCACGCGCCGGAGAGCTCGGCGTCGACGTCGGCGTGTCGCTGACCCACACGCGCGGAATGGCCGCCGCGGTGGCGATCCTGCGATGACGCTTGCGCCCTGGCTGGAACCACTGCTGGACGCCGAGCGCATGCGTGCCGTCGACAGCTGGGCGTCGCGTGATCGTGGAGTGCCGTCGCTCGAGTTGATGGAGCGCGCCGGCGCCGGGCTGGCCGCCGTGGCGGCCGCGATGGCGCCCGAGGGCCGGATCGCCGTGTTTGCCGGCAAGGGCAACAACGGCGGCGACGGCGTGGTCGCCGCGCGCCTGCTGCGCGCCGACGGACGCGAGGTCGACGTGGTGCTCGCCGGCGAAGCGGGCGAGTTCTCCGGTGACGCCCGCGCGAACCTCGAGCGCCTGGCGGGGCCCGAGCCACTCACGCTCGGCTCGCCGATCGCCGGCGGCACGACGCTGGTGATCGACGCGCTGCTGGGCACCGGCGCAACCGGGGCGCCGCGCGGCCGGGTCGCGGAGGCAATCGAAGCAATCCGCGCCTGTGGCGTGACGGTGCTCGCCGCCGATGTGCCAAGCGGGGTCGACGCCTCGAGCGGCGAGGTCGCCGGGTCGGCGGTCGCGGCCGCCGCGACCGCGACGTTCCACGCCGCGAAGCCCGGCCTGTGGATCGAGCCCGGCCGCGGCCATGCGGGCCGCGTCACCGTGCTCGAGATCGGAATCCCCGACGGTGCTCCCGTGGATGCCGATGTCGGGCTGATGCGCGACGAGGTCCTCGCGGTGATCCCGCGCCGCGGTGTGAACTCGACCAAGTTCACAAGCGGTCGCGTGCTGGTCGCCGGCGGCTCGCCGGGGCTGACCGGCGCGCCGAGCCTGGCGGCGCTCGCAGCGGCGCGCGCCGGCGCCGGCTACGTGACCGTGTGCGTCCCGGCGTCGCTGTCGCTCGTCTTCGAGGCGCGACTGCTCGAGGCGATGACGCTGGCGCTTCCCGACGAGCACGGCGAGCACACGCCCGGCGGCGTGGAGGCACTCGCGGCGGCGGCGGCGGCGCGTGGCGGCGCGGTGGTGCTCGGGCCGGGGCTCGGCGGCGGCGAGGGCGCCGCGGCGTTCGTGCGCGGAGTGCTCGAGGCCGTTGCGCTGCCGGTCGTGCTCGACGCTGACGGCCTGAACGCCTACGCCGGCACGCTGGACTCGCTGTCCGGGCGGGCCGCGGTGCTGACCCCGCACGAGGGAGAGCTGGCGCGGCTGCTCGGTACCACGGCGGCGGTCGTGGCGGGCGCCCGGCTGCGCCACGCGCGGGAGGCGGCGGCGCGGGCAGGCGGCGTCGTCGTGCTGAAGGGGGACGACACACTGGTCGCCGCGCCCGACGGGCTCGTCGCCGTCAGCCCGGGCGCGACGCCGGCGCTGGCCACGGCGGGCACCGGCGACGTGCTGGCGGGCGTGACCGCGGCGATGCTGGCCAAGGGCCTCGAACCGTTCGAGGCGGCCTGCGCCGCGGTGCGGCTGCACGCGCGGGCCGGCGTGCGTGCGGCAGCCCGCCACGGCGGTGAGGGCGTGATCGCCTCTGACGTCATCGAGGCGCTCTCGGCGGTGCGCTAGGCGGCATGCGCGCGCTCGCCCGCATCAATGTGGCCGCGATCGAGCGCAACAGCGCGAGGCTCGTGCGATCCAGTCCGCGGCTGTGCGCGGTCGTCAAGGCGAACGCCTACGGCCACGGCGCCGTCGAGTGCGCGCGGGCGGCGCTGGCCGGTGGCGCCACATGGCTGGCCGTCGCCGCGGCCCAGGAGGCGCAGGAGTTGCGGGAGGGGGGCCTCGACGCGCCGATCCTCGTGATGGGGGCGCTGACTCGAGCCGAACTCGAGCTGGCGCTGGCGGTCGACGCGGACCTCGTGGCGTGGACCGAGGAGTTCCTCGACTGGGTGGTCGCGCTCGGCGGCGCCCGCGTCCACGTCAAGCTCGACAGCGGCATGGGCCGGCTCGGGACCCGTGACGGGGCGCTCGCCGACCGGCTTGCCACGCGCATCGCGGGGACGCCGGGGCTCGAGCTTGCCGGTGCGATGACCCACCTGGCGACGGCCGAGGAGCCGGACCGGACGTTCCTCGAGGACCAGCTCGCGCGCTTCTCGGCATGGGCCGGGCCGCTGCGTGAACGCCATCCGCAGCTGCTGGTGCACGCCGAGAACAGCGCCGCGCTACTCGGCGCGGGCCACACCCGATTCGACATGGCCCGCTGCGGCGGCGCCGTGTACGGCCTCGATCCGTTCGGCGTCGATCCGGCCGTCTGGGGACTCGAGGCGGCGCTCGAGCTGCGCTCGTGGGTCGCGGCGTGCAAGCCGTGCGCGACCGGTGAGAGCGTCGGCTACGGGCGGCGCTTCGTGGCGTCCGAACCGACGGACCTGGCAATCGTCCCGATCGGCTACGGCGACGGCGTGCGGCGGCTGCTCTCGAACAACGCCGAGGTGCTGGTCGGCGGACGCCGGCGTCCGCTGGTGGGAACCGTCAGCATGGACAACCTGGCCGTCGATCTCGGCCGCGGCAGTGGTGTGGCGGTCGGGACGATGGTGACCCTGCTCGGGGCCGACGGGTCCGAGCGGATCAGCGCCGAGGAGATCGCCGAGCGCCAGGGCACGATCAACTATGAGGTCACCTGCGCGCTGAGCCCGCGCGTCCCGCGCGCCTACCATCGCGACGGCGACGAGGAGCCATGACCGAGGGCGCGAGCGCCCTCGAGCTCGCGCGCGAGACCCTGCGCGGCACTCGCTGCTGGGTCGTGGGCGGCGCGGTTCGCGATCAGCTGCTGGGCGCCCCGCCGAGCACGGACCTCGATCTGGTGATCGCCGGGGAGGTTGCGCCGGCGGCGCGTGCGCTGGCCCGCGCCGGCGGGGGGACGGCGTTCTCGCTGTCGGACGAGTTTGGCGCGTGGCGCGTCGTCGCACGATCGCGCGGCTGGCAGGCAGACCTCAACCCGCTCCGCGGGGAGACGCTCGAGGCCGACCTGCGCCTGCGCGACTTCACGATCAACGCGATCGCAGCGCCGCTCGGTGGGGGTGAGCTGATCGACCCGCTCGGTGGGGCCGCGGACCTCGCGAGCCGGTGTCTGCGAATCGTCGCGCCCGACGCGCTGTCCGCCGACCCGCTGCGGGCATTGCGGCTCGTGCGGTTGGCCTGCGAGCTTGATCTCAGCGCCGACGAGCAGGCGCGTGAGGCGGCACGGCGGGCGGCGCCCGGGCTCGCCGGCGTCTCGAGCGAGCGGATCTACGGCGAGCTGCGGCGGGTGATCGCCAGCGAACGCGTGGGCACCGGCATGCGCCTGGCGCTCGAGCTCGGACTGTGCGCGATCGTGCTGCCGGAGCTCGAGGCCCTGCGGGGGGTGCAGCAGAGCCGCTACCACCACCTCGACGTCCTCGACCACACACTCGCGGTGCTCGACTGCGTGGTCGAGGTGCAGCGCGAGCCCGAGGCGGTGCTCGGATCCGACCACGGCGACGCTGTCAGAGCGCTGCTCGCCCGCCCGCTCGCCGACGAGCTGACGCGCGGCGACGCGTTGCGCTTCGCGGCGCTCGTTCACGACATCGCCAAGCCGGAGACCTGCACCGTCGCCCCGGACGGGCGGATCGGCTTCCCCGGCCACGACTCGCTCGGCGCGGAGCTCGCGCGGGCGATCCTCGGTCGGCTGCGCGCCGCTGAGCGGATGCGCGCGCACGTCGCCGCGCTGACCCGCCACCACCTGCGGCTCGGCTTCCTCGTGCCGCACGCTCCGCTGTCGCGGCGCGAGCTCTACGCGTACCTCGATGCCTGCGATCCGGTGTGGGCGGACGTGACGCTGCTGTCGGTGGCGGATCGGCTGGCAACCCGTGGCGCGCGCTCCGAGGAGGCGATCGAGCGCCATCTCGTGCTCGCGCGTGCCGTGCTCGGCGAGGCGCTGCGCTGGCAGAGCTCCGGCCGTCCGGCGGCCCTGGTGCGCGGCGATCAGCTGGCCAGGTCGCTCGGGCTTGCGCCCGGGCCGGTGATCGGCGAGTTGCTCGCGGCGATCGCGGCGGAGGCGTTCGCCGGCGATCTGCACAGCGCCGAGGACGCGATCGCCTTCGCGGCCACGCGGATTGCATAGGCTTCCGCGCGTGGCGGAGTGCATCTTCTGCAAGATCGTGGCCGGCGAGCTGCCGGCAGCGGTGGTCGCCGCCGACGAGCGCGTGCTCGCGTTTCTCGACATCAACCCGGCGACGCGCGGGCACACGCTCGTGATCCCGCGCGCGCACGTCGAGGACATCCACGAGATCGACACGGACGATCTCGCCGCGGCGACCGCGCTCGCGCAGCGCATCGCGAGTCGCGCGCGTGAGCGGCTGGGCGCCGACGGCGTGAACCTGCTGCACTCCTCCGGGAGCGCGGCGTGGCAGACGGTGTTTCACTTCCACATCCATGTGATCCCGCGCTACCTCGGTGACCCGCTGCGCCTGCCGTGGGTGCCGGCGCCAGGCGCACCATCGGACATCGCTGCGGCCGCCGCCGCGCTGGCCGGCGACTAGCTCGGTGGCGACGCCTCGGGCGCGACGCTCGCCTGCAAGTTTTCTCCTACTGCGATGGGCGCACCCCGTGTTGGTGTTGAATAGGGCGATGAGAAAGCACCTTGTGGCGATCGTCATAATTATTGGGATGCTCGCGATCCCCGCGCTGGCCTCCGGCACGCTCACCGAGGTGGGCGCCGTGGCGCTGACGGTTGGCGCCACCGGGCCGACCGGGCCGACCGGGCTTTCCGGGATCACGGGAACCACGGGAACCACGGGGACCACCGGCGCCACCGGTCCGACGGGGCCGGTCGCGAGCTGTCCGGGATCGCCCTGCGAGGTGGTCAGCGAGACGACCGGGATGCAGGTCAAGGACGGCAAGTACTCCGCGCCGATGAAGATTCCTCGCAACGGCACGATCGTCGCCTGGACAATCACGCTGAGCCTCCCCACCGCCAGCCAGATCGCGTTCTTCAACAAGAACGAGGGCGGACCGTCGGAGGCCGGCATCGCGATCCTCAAGAACACCAAGAAGCTCAACTACCAGCTCGTCGCCCAGAGCCCGCTCGTCCAGTTGCAGCCGTATTTCGGCGAGACGGCGCAGTTCGCGCTCACCACCACGATCCCGGTCCAGAAGGGCGAGCGAGTCGCGCTGACCGTCCCGACTTGGGCGCCGGCGCTCGCAATCAAGCTCGGCAACACCACCTCGTGGCGCGCCAGCCGTCCGAAGAACACCTGCACGAACCCGACCGAGGCCTCGACGCAGACCTCACAGACCACGGCGGGCTCGACGACGACCTACGCCTGTCTCTATCTGACCGCGCGCCTGCTCTACACGGCCACGCTGATCTCGACGCCGTAGCGGATCAGGTCGAGCCGGTCGGCGCCACCACGCCGCCCGAGGTCGTGTTGCCGGTGGTCGCCCCGCTCGTGGGCGGCGGGGTCGCGGTGCCGCCGTTGGTCGAGCCGGTGGTCGGCGTGCTGCTCGCCGTCGAGGTCGTCGTCGACGTACTCGCCGAGCTCGTCGTGGCCGCCGTCGAGGTGGTCGACGAGGTGGCTGAGGAGGCGCCGGTCGATCCCGTCACGTTGGTCGCGCCGGTCACGCCGCTCGAGCCGGTCGAGTTGGAGATGTCGAGCGGGCTGCTGAGCTTCGGCACCAGCGTGGGGACCGTGGCCGGCGCGCTGTCGGCGATCGTGCTGCCCCCGCAGGCAGCGAGTGCCACCGCGCCCACGGCGCCGCCGAGCAGCGCCAGCGATCGCCGGCCGCGAGTCACCGGCTCACGCTCCGAGCGGGCCCATGCGACGCCCGCACGTCGGGCAGTCGTTGAGATCGCGCTGGGCGAGCTGCTCGCACCAGGGACAGAAGCGGAGGTTCTCGACGGCCCAGGGGAGCCTCGAGCGCGACGGCGCGAGGGGGAGCAGCTTGCCGACCACCTCGAGTGGCTCGCCGGTCTCACGGTCGCTGTAGATACGGTCGGGAGCGGCCTCGATGATGACCTCGCGGCCGGTTGAGGGGGCGCGCAGGCGATAGCGGTTGCGGTCGCTCATTTCGCCCAGATCCTAGCGACCCAAGCGGGCTGGCACCGCTGCCGCGGGCTCGGATAGAGTTCGCGCCGCGATGGCGGAACGGGTCTCGGGAGGGCGAAAGCTGGTCAGGACGGCCGTCACCGCCCTCCTCGCGCTGGGCCTCGGCGGATGCGCCCTGAAGGGCGGCCAGAACGTCAGCTCGATCGAGGGCAAGACGCTGTTCATCAAGAACTGCGCCTCGTGCCACACGCTCGCGCGCGCCAACGCCAAGGGGCTGGTCGGCCCCAACCTCGACGTCGCGTTTGCCGAGAGCCTGTCGCAGGGCCTCGGCCGCAACGTGATCGGCGGCATCGTCGAGCAGCAGGTCGAGTACCCGAACACCGGCGGACGGATGCCCAAGCTGCCGTTGACCACGCGGCAGGCGGCCGACATCGCCGCCTACGTGCAGTACGCCGCCGCCCGGCCGGGTACGGACTCCGGCCTGCTCGGGCAGGTCGGAGCCACGCAGTTCGGACCGCCGGCGACCGAGAAGAACGGCAAGCTGGCGTTCGCCGCCAACCCCACCGGTCAGCTGCTCTACACGGTCAAGGCAGCGACGGCGACGGCGGGCCCGGTCACGGTCTCGATGACCAACATGTCGGGCGTGCCGCACAACCTGGCGATCCAGCAGGGGACCGGCGCGAGCGGCCCGCTGGTCGGCAACACGCCGATCTCCGCCAGCGGCACGCACTCGATCACGGTGAACCTGAAGGCCGGCACCTACACCTTCTTCTGCCAGGTGCAAGGACATCGTGCCGCCGGCATGTTCGGAACGCTGACCGTCAAGTAACCGAGCCTCGCCGGGTGCCGACGGCGCCGGCGGCGCGCGCCGTGCGTTGGCCGCGCCGCTCAGCGCAGGGCGCGGACGATGACGATGATCGCGATGATCGTGCCGAACACGGCGATCACGTAGAGCAGCAGGCGGAACATCTCGCCCTCGCTGCGCAGCGGGTTGCGCATCAGAGCCCGAGCAGCAAGAGCAGCAGGC